>NZ_VOYB01000006.1:0-170042 GCF_013420445.1 Acinetobacter sp. YH01006
GTAATGCACGTACACGTTTTTTATTCTTGGCTCGTTGAGCAATACCTAATTTCTGTTCATATTTCCGATAGAACTTAGGATTTGAAATTACAGTACCATCAGAACAGGTGGCAACGTCTTTTAAACCGAGATCAATACCAATCGCTTTAGTTGCAGTAGGTTTATTTTGCTTAGATGAATCCACTACAAGGCATACATACCACCGTCCACGACTATCCTCAACGAATGGGCCTGTTCTCACGCTGTATTTACTTAATCCGTAACTATCCCATAACTTAAATTGATGCTTGCCGTACTGAACATATCCATCAGCGTATTTGATGGCTACTTTCTTGAAAGGAATCCAACCAAGTGATCTTCTCGCTGACTTCTTATTGCTCACACGCCATTTCAGCTTTGCTTTCTTGAACTGTTTTCTTCGAGTGATTAACTCTTCTGTAACAGCCTGAATGGTTTGGCTATGTAGATTGCATTCTTTCGATGCGCCTTTGGTGTATTTGGCAACATCATAGGCTGATAGAAATTCACCTTTTCTTTTTAGATGCTTAAACCCTAAATCATTGACATAATTCCAAACAAAGTTCACCTCAGATGCTAATTGATCTAGCACCTTGCAATGTTTGTCTTTTATGCGTAATTTAAGTGTTTTCATGTGGTTATATTAACAATTTTTTCTCTATACCCTATGTTGGGCAATTCTTAAAACGACATTTTATGTCGTGTCGCTTATATCTCTGCTCTGAAGGACAGAGTTTTACGCTTCATTTGATAAAAAAAGCGCAACTTGCGATGCGCTTTTGTAAACTTTTAAAATCCGATCAGATTAAAGATCAAATAATTTACCCGGGTTCATAATACCATTTGGATCGAACACTTGTTTCAGGGCTTTCATATATTCGATTTCTTCCGCAGAACGTGAATATTCAAGGTATGGCTTCTTGGTCATCCCTACGCCATGTTCGGCTGAAATTGAACCATCATATTTTTTCACGGTGTCAAAGACATACTTGTTTACTACCTGACATTTAGCGAAGAATTCATCCTTGCTTAAATCCGCTGGTTTTAAGATGTTCAAATGCAAGTTACCGTCACCGATATGACCGAACCAGCAAATTTCAAAGTCTGGATAGTTCTCTGCAACAATTGCATCAATTTCTTTAATAAATGCAGGAACGTGCGTGATCAATACTGAAATATCATTTTTGTATGGAATAAACGGTGCGATTGACTCAGAGATGTCTTCGCGTAAACGCCATAAGCTTTCGACTTGGTCCAGACTTTGGCTCAGAACGCCATCCAGAACCCAACCTTGTTCCATACAATGCTCAAAAATTTCCATCGCCTTGTCCATAATCGGCTCAAACGGCGCTTCAAACTCAAGCAAAACATAAAATGGACATTCAGTTTCAAATGGACGTTGTACATGACCATTGGCCAATACTTTTTGCATTGCCAGTTCACCGAAAAACTCGAATGCGGTTAAATCAATTTTCGCCTGGAAAGCATGCAATAACGGCATGATTGCATCAAAATCAGGTACACCCAGTACCATCACTTGCAGGTCTTGCGGTTGACGTTCAAGCTTGATTTCTGCTTCAGTCACCAGACCCAGCGTACCCTCACCACCGATGAACAAGTGTTGAAGTGCATAACCGGTGGCATTCTTGATCATGCCTTTGTTCAGACGCAATACATCACCTTTACCGGTCACCACCGTCAGGCCAAGTATCCAGTTACGGGTCATGCCGTATTTAATGACTTTAATACCACCGGCATTGGTGCCGATGTTCCCGCCAATCTGGCTTGAGCCCGCAGAAGCAAAGTCAACAGGATAATACATACCCTGATCGGAAGCATAGTTTTGCAACTGTTCAGTCACCACGCCTGCCTGCACGCGAACCATCCGGTCTGCCGGGAAGAATTCCAGAATCTGGTTCATCTTGTCCATGCTCACCACAATCTCGCCATTGGCTGCAACTGCACCTGCAGACAGACCCGTACGACCGCCTGATGGGGTGACTGCAACATTAAACTGGTTTGCCAATTTTACGATGTCTTGAACCTGTTCAGTCGTCGAAGGAAAAACGATGACCGATGGGTTTGGATCAAAGTGTTTCGTATGATCACGACCCCAATTCTGGAGGCTGTCCGTATCGGTTTTAATACGGTTTTCACCCAAAATTGCCGTCAATTGGGTCAATAACTCAGGGGTTAAAGCGACTGGAGCATTCATCGTTTGCAGACCTAGCATGATTTAAACAAGAGAGACTTCGCTGGTTTATTTGCATATTTTTTAGGCATAAAAGCCTGTATACAAATCAGGCGAAACATGATGATTAAAGCACCAAAAATGGGAGCTTAAACAGCATGGCGCAATATTATAAGCTATTTTTTGGGGTTTCCCGCGAAAAATGACAATTTTGATAATATACCTTTGAAAATACAGATTTAATTCAACCAGAATTATAAGCATTGATCATATATCTGCTCAAAATACCTGAGGTGACTGTCATCAAGGAAATGTATAACCGCCCTTTTCCTGTGCTATTATACCGCGACTAAATTTGGCCTTTGTAGCGGAGCCGTAATGAGCCAACATCTATCTCTACCTAAAGATAAAATCCGTTTTCTATTGTTAGAAGGCGTTCACCAGAACGCAATCGATACATTGAATGCAGCTGGATACACCAACATCGACTATCGTAAAACAGCGCTCGAAGGCGAAGCGTTGAAAGAAGCGATTAAAGATGCTCACTTCGTCGGTATTCGTTCCCGTACTCAACTGACTGAAGAAGTATTTGAAGCTGCGAACAAACTGATTGCAGTAGGTTGTTTCTGTATCGGGACCAACCAGGTGAACCTTGATGCTGCGATGCGTCGCGGTATTCCGGTATTTAACGCCCCTTACTCAAATACCCGTTCGGTTGCTGAACTGGTATTGGCAGAAACTATTCTTCTTCTGCGCCGTGTACCTGAAAAATCAACAGATACACATGCAGGTGGCTGGAACAAATCGGCTGTCGGTTCATTCGAAACACGTGGTAAAACTTTAGGTATCGTAGGTTACGGTTCAATCGGTTCACAACTTTCTGTACTGGCTGAAAGCCTGGGCATGAAAGTGACCTATTATGATGCAGTGACAAAACTACCTTTAGGAAATGCACGTCAAGTCGGTTCTATGGGCGAATTACTGGCCAATGCAGATGTGGTTACTCTACATGTTCCGGATCTGCCATCTACCCGTAATTTCTTTGGCAAAGAACAGTTTGCGCAAATGAAAGAAGGTGCAATCTTCCTGAACGCAGCACGTGGTACATGTGTTGTGATTGAAGATCTGGCAGATGCGATCAAGTCTGGTCACATTGCTGGTGCTGCAGTAGACGTATTCCCGAAAGAGCCGAAAGCCAATGGTGAAGAATTCGTTTCTCCACTGCGTAACCTTCCAAACGTGATCCTGACTCCGCACGTGGGTGGTTCGACCATGGAGGCACAAGCCAACATCGGTCTGGAAGTTGCTGAGAAATTCGTTGCCTATTCAGATAAAGGTATGACTTTATCTGCAGTGAACTTCCCGGAAATTGCGCTGCCATTGACTGAAGGTAAACACCGTTTACTGCACATTCATAAAAACATGCCGGGCGTTCTTTCTAAGATCAACAACCTGTTTGCTGAACATGGCATTAACATCTCTGGCCAGTCTTTAATGACCAAAGGTGATGTCGGTTACCTGGTGATGGACGTAGACGCGACTGCATCTAAAGAAGCACTCGATACCCTACATGAAGTTGAAGGAACAATCCGCGTACGCGTACTGTTCTAATTTAACAATATGAAAAAACCACAGCTTTCGGGCTGTGGTTTTTTGTTTTTTAAGGTTTTTATTTTTCAGCTTTACTGTTCTTCCGCTCTTCGAGAAATCGAAACCTATTAAGTTATGCTGAATTTTAAAATTGCACCTATTGTACAAGCGCCACTGATTCTCCTGATCGCGATGATCAGTATGCAAAGCAGTGGCTCCTTTGCCAAATATCTGTTCGGTCAGTTTCCCATTCTGACCGTTTCAGCCATGCGTCTGCTTTTGGGTGCTGTGATTTTGGCATTGATTTTTAAAATTTGGCAAATTCATTTCAGACAGATCAAGTGGCCGGCCATTCTCAGTTATGGTCTGGCCCTGGCAGGTATGAACCTGCTGTTTTATCTGTCGATTGATCGCTTGCCGCTGGGCATTGCGGTTGCTTTTGAATTCATTGGCCCTTTAAGTGTGGCGCTGTTTTATGCGCGGCAAAAATTTGATTTTGTCTGGGTCGGATTGGCTATTTTAGGCCTGATTCTGCTGTTTCCCTTTGATCAGGCTGCACAGCCACTTGATCCGGTCGGGATTCTATTTGCCCTAAGTGCGGGTGCCTGTTGGGCGCTATACATCGTCGCTGGGCAAAAGCCTTCCGGGGTTTCCGGCAACCATACCGTGTGCTTGGGCATGTTGGTCGGGATGCTGGTGCTGATGCCAATTGCGCTTTTTGCTGGCATTCCTGCGCATACATTTGAACCCATCAGCCTGTTATATTTCATGGCTCTGGCTGTGCTGGCCAGCGCCCTGCCTTTTACCCTGGAAATGATTGCCCTGCGAAATTTAACCGCCTTGAGTTTTGGTACATTGATGAGTCTGGAACCTGCAATCGCAGCACTCTCTGGTTTTATCTTCCTGGGTGAAACTTTATTGTGGACACAATGGCTGGCACTGGCCACGATTATTAGTGCTTCAATTGGCTGTACGGTGACCAGTCAAAGACGAAAACATTGAATAAAAATAAAGGCGCTATAGCGCCTTTATTTAAGATAGCTTTATTAGAATCATTTTAACGTGGTGTTGCGTCTTTAATCGCCGTATTTAATACCGTGGCTGCTGTCACATTATAGCCATCACATGCAAAAGCAAGCTGATCATAAGTGTATTCTGTCCATTTGATCATTAAAGGACTGGCATCATTTTCCTTTAATTTGTCTAAAGCCACTTTTCGTGATTGGGCAACATAATCGTTGTGATCAATATGTTCTCCATGTTCCGAGAACGCACTGTTATAAATTCCTCCTTGATATTCGATCGCACCAAAATATTTGTAATATTGCATAGCAGCATCTTTATATTCTGCCTTTTTATATTTCAAGCCAGCCATGGTCTCATCTAGAATAATTTTTGCCAGCTCCTGGACAGACGTTTGTGCTTGCCAATCAGCCAGCGTGCGATAGTCAGTTTCTGTTTCCGGATCAAATTCAATATATTCTTCTTCCGGATGTTCAGCCTGGAGACGGAAACATTTAGATCCATTCGGGAATGTGCGCGCCTTCTGCAAATCAATAAAATTGGCTGCAAACTCATTATAATATTTACGGTCAGCGGCTGTCGTATTATCACTATTAAATAACACTCTGGTTGCAGCATCCTCATACATTTTCACCACAGCAATATTGGTACGTTCAGTTAATGCTTTTCCTGACAGGTCGTACCACTCTATATGCCGATGATTACTGATGTTGTTCTCCGGTATCGTCACAGGACGACTCTTAAATTGAGTGGTCGTATTTTCCAGTACTTTTTCCAGCTTATAGCCGAATGCTGTACGGGTCCGATCTGCAGGAAATACCCCTTTAGCGGTGACATAAGTCGGGAAGACCATGTTCTCCTCAATATTATATTCAGTATCCACGACACTGTTATCATCCGCATATAATATGCCGTCAGTAATTTTATTTTTATGACTGGCCAATAGAAGTTTTTTCGACTCCATGTCTGCTGCATCAGCATTCGGCAAGTTGAACTGATAGTTGTAGAATTCCGACACTGTGTCTGATGCTCCATCACCCGGGGTTCCAGGATTGTTCGGATTACCTGGATTGGTCGGAGCCGGTTGGCTAGGGACTGGTGTATTATTATCCGAATTATCAGAGCTACCACATGCTGCAAGCATACAGCCCAAAATGGCGCAAGAAAGTATTCGTAATTTCATTATTATCTACCTTATTATTTTCATTGTTATTTTAATGCTGCCCCGAATTGGGATCTAAGATATTTTAATAAATATAAAAATAAGATCAAATTAAAAATTGATTAATTTGTAACCACACCTGAGGTAAGTTTAATTTTGAATTTAAAACTTCACATATTTGATTGAGCTAAAATGTAAATTGATTATCTCCAAACTTAAGTTGCATTCACAAAATATTGCTCTGGCCTACTCAGCAAAAATCAACCAGTTTGCTATAATTTCATTTCTTTCTATTTCTCATTTTCACCCGCTCTGGGTAGAAGCTGCTTTCATGCCAAACGCCCAACTTCTTGCCGTATTCTTCATGGTCTTGTCCATGACTTCGTACCAGATCAGTGCATCTTTTGCCAAACAGCTGTTTAGTGTACTGGATCCGATTACTGTCACCATTTTAAGACTCTGTTTTGCTGCAATCATTGTCTGCGTCATGTTCCGCTCTTGGAAAATAATTTCACGTTTGCCTTTTTTAAAATGGCGGGATTTACTCTGCTATAGCGCGGCTTTAGGGGTCATGAATATTTTATTCTATCTGTCACTTGGTCGTTTACCGCAGGGCATTGCGGTAGGTCTGGAGTTTATTGGCCCTTTGGGCCTGGCTCTACTCTCGATTAAACACCGTAGTGATTATATCTGGGTATTGATGGCCATTTTGGGCATCGCGCTGATGGTGCCATGGGGACAGGCCAACAGCAGTAATTTTGACCTGTTGGGCGCAGCTTGTGCCTTGGGGGCAGGTTTCTGCTGGGCGCTGTATATTTTCTTTGGCCAACGTGTAGTTCAGCAGAATATCGGCATGCATGCACTGACCATTGCCATCAGTATTTCAGCATTGTGTCTGCTGCCGATCGGGCTCTACAACAACGCGCCCGCATTGATTGATACACAACATTGGGGCAAGGCCATTGTGATTGCAATTCTGGCCACCGCGATTCCTTATGCCCTCGATTTAAAAGCCTTACAGCATTTAAACAAAATGAGTTATGGCACCCTGTCCAGCCTCTCTCCGGCTTTAGCAGCTTTGACCGGTTTTCTGTTATTGGGTGAGAAAATCACGGTACTGCAAGCGGTCGCTCTGGTGTGTATTATGCTGGCCTCTGTCGGTGTGACAGTACGTGCCGCGCGTCAAGGAGCTGCAGAGCGGAGTGCATAAAGCCTGATTGGGATCTGGGCAACTGACTCAATATTTTCATTCATTCTTGTGCTTTCTTCATTTGGAAGAAATACCTCAAAGAAATGAATCCGGATAAAAAGATGGCTGTAGCGCCATCTTTTTTATTTATTTGATTTGAAGTTAAAATTTAGCTTTGTACCAGCATATCTTTTTTCATGTCTTTATAACGTTGATATTCAGTCTTGTACTGCGCTGCTAAAGCGGTCTTTTGCTCTTCACCGAGAATTTTTCCTGCTTGCTGGAAGAAACCATGTTCCTCTTCTTTTAAGTGGTGATGCACTTTTTCGGAAAGCTTTTTGGCAATTGCAATCCAGCCCGGATTACTCAATTCTGTTGCAGTCAGCTCTTCAATCATCTCGTCCATTTCATGATGTTCGGCCAAGGCATGCCGAGTAATATTCAAGCCCGAATCAGTCATCATCAGGGGGATATAGAAATAACGGTCTTCAGCCGCTTCATGGGCAAATAATTCATTCTTGAGTTGTTTGAACAGCTCACGACGTTCTGCTGTATCCCCTGAAGTTTGTAGTAATTTTTCTGCAAGATCACGCTGAATTTCATGACTTTCTCTTAATGCTTCAAAAATGGTGGTCATCTAATTTTTCTCCTATTTTCGCCCTGCCTTTTTACATCATAGAAAGAAAATGGCATGGGTTCAGGAGGTTTTATAAGTACAAATTGTATAAAAAACTTTAATATTGAGAATGGTTTACATCTATTCTTATATAAAGAAAATCTGATAGGCCATCCGGCAAATCAGTAAACTGACCAGAATCAGGAATAAAATCCGGATAAAGCCACTGCCATATTTAAAGGCTAATTTGACACCCAGCAAGGAACCACAGATATTGGCCACCGCCATCATCGCCCCGACCATAAATAGCACATTGCCGCTGGGAATAAAGAAAGTTAACGCTGCCAGATTGGTGGTGAAATTGGCAATTTTAGATAAAGCTGAAGCATGTAAAAAATCGACACTTAAATAACGAATGAAAAAGAAAATAAAGAAACTGCCCGTACCCGGCCCGAAAATTCCGTCATAAAATCCGATGGCCAGACTGCCCAAAACTGCCAATGCCAACATTTTCTTGGTGAGCTTTTGCTGAACATGCACCTGACCAAACTGCTTTTTCATCACGGTATAAATCGCGATGACAATCAGCATGATCAATACAAAAGGTTTGAGGATTTCGACCGGAATCAAGGTGACACTGGCCGCGCCAATAAACGAGCTGATGAAACTGCAAGCTGCAATCACGCCCAAGAGCAACCACGGCAGTTTTACCTGACGCAAATAGGAAAATGCCGCAGAGCCAGTACCAAAAATCGAGGCCAGTTTGTTGGTACCAAATACGGTAGCCGGCTGTAAATGCGGCAGACTGCCCATAATTGCCGGAATCTGGATCAGACCACCACCGCCTACAGCAGCATCAATTGCCCCTTCAAAAAATGCAAAGACAATCAGGCTGATGATGATCTCAATATCCATATTTCAGACCTTGCTTAGAGGTTTAAGACGCGTTTTGGCACCAGTCGTTTTTTATCACTAATTTCCGCCAGGCCTAAACATTTTTCACCATCAAAAACCAAGACCTGTTCAGCTGCTTCATGCTCGATATTACTTTCCATACCACGGCTAAAATATTCTGCCCGCCCTTCTGGCACTTGGATTTGCGGGAAATGTTGCACCGGCGCATAAGCCGGCAACAACAACCTATCACGCTCGTCTTCATTCAAGCTTTCCAGATATTCAATGGTATAACTCGGGATCAAATCAAAATGACCGGTTTTAATGCGGTGTAAATAGGTCAGATGACCGTAAGTACCCAAGGCTTTGGCAATATCTTCACCGAGTACCCGGATATAAGTCCCTTTAGAGCAGGTAATATCCAGCGTGATGCTATTTTCAGTAAAGGATAAAAACTCAATGGCCAGAATGCTAATCGGGCGCGCTTCACGTTCAATCTCGATGCCCTTACGTGCCAGTTCGTATAAAGGACGGCCTTCTTTTTTCAGCGCCGAATACATCGGTGGCACTTGCTGGATATCACCGATAAACTGTGTCAAGGTTTCTTGAATCAACGCTTCCGAAAGTTCAGGAACCGCTTTTTCTAATAAGACTTCGCCTTCGACATCGCCGGTGGTGGTGCTATGTCCAAGAAAGACCGTCGTTTGATAACGCTTGACTGAATCTAATAAATAATGCGAAAACTTGGTCGCCTCACCTAAACATATCGGCAACAAGCCGGATGCCAGAGGATCCAGTGCCCCAGTATGGCCTGCTTTTTGCGCACGATACAACCAGCGAACTTTTTGCAATGCAGCATTAGAACTAATGCCCAAGGGTTTATTCAAAAGGAAGACACCACTAAGATGACGACGCTGAATTTTAGGAGATGATGCTTTCATGGCAAAAAATCAGACATTTTATAAATTGGCGCCATGGTAAAACCCTGTGCGATGATTTACAACTTTTCTATGGTATCTGATGATTTTTATGGCATATTCAGCTGAATCAAAACTCTAAAAATAATGAAACCGAAAAAACAGGTGCATAGGATATGCAGAAATACAAGATATGGATCATTCTGGCTCTGGTGGTGCTGTGCTTTATCACCCTGATGCTCTGGCTATCTCCTCAGAATGAATCACAGACAGAGACTATTGGCCAATCACCTCTTAGTGAACGCCGCGGCGAACCTGCCGCATTAAGTATGACCAGCCCTGCCAATGCAGCGTTTTCCAGTGCCAGCCAGAAAGATACCGAAATCAATTGCCAGATGCAGCTGGATGCGAGTAACCGTCTGACCGTCAATGAACAGACTCGAAACTGTTTTGAATATTTTATTACCCAGTTTGGTGAAAAAAATCTGGCACAGATTCAACAGGATTTTAAAACTTACATTCGCCAGAATCATAAAGAACCCGCTCTCTCACAAATTCTGGATTTATGGGATCGCTATATTCAGTATCGTCAAGGTTTAGGCCAACTGACTGCACCGACAGGCCTCGATCAGGAAGATCCGGCCTATTACCGCAGCATCTATAGCAGCACCCAGAATTTGCGTAAACAATATTTTTCTAATTATGAAATTGAAGGTTTATTTGGTACCGAAGACACCTATCATGAATATACGCTTGACCGTATGGCCGTGCTGGCAGACAACAGCTTAAGCGAGTCTGAAAAAGCCCAGAAGCTCAAAAATCTGTTTGAAAAATTGCCACAAGACTGGCAGGAAAATCTGGAACAACTGAATAAACTCGAAGATTTACGCAAACTCAGCGCAGACATTAAAGCGCGTGGTGGCTCAAATGCAGAGATTCGTCAAATGCGATTAAACCTGGTCGGCCCTGAAGCCACGCAACGTCTGGAGCAACTGGATGGCGAACGTGCCAGCTGGAAATCCAGTGTCACGACGTATCTCAATGAACGGGATAGCATCATGCAAAGTGGCATGAGTGACAGCGCCAAACAGCAAGCCGTCGAGAAGCTGCGCCAGCAACGTTTTCAACAGCCGAATGACCAGCTGCGGGTCGAAACCTTTGAACAGATTCATGATCAAGGCGGCAAGTTGCCCTTTGCGAATTAAGCCTAAAAGCCATCACCTGTTGATGGCTTTTTTATGATTCTCATATCGAAAGCTTTATGCCTTCATATCTCCCGCCCTAACTTTGTTTCTAAATATTTCTTGTTTACACAAAATAACCTCAATGAGTGTTTTGTATTTCAACAACTTAAAATTTAAATACAGCCGTAAATAAAACATATTCTTACAATGTAAATCTCTTCTCTCTGTCGTGTCCTAAAATGACATGGTTTTAGCGCGTTGAAGTGAAAAAATACCGCTACTCAAAAGAAAAATTGCTCAGCCATAGAAGGCCAAAACTGTATGGTCCAAAGTCTGATTTTTTGGCTTACAACACTCTAGAAAAGCAATGATTGCTTTAATAACGATAAAATTAAAAAGGGATGCTTATGCGTACTTTCAGCAAGACAGCACAGTTACTAACTGTGACTTTAGCAACAACTCTGGGATTAAGCTTTTCTGCACAGGCCCATGCCGCGGCAAGTGCGACACAGGTCACTGAAAAGGCCAGATCTGATTATGCCAAAACCAAATATCCTATTCTGATGGTACATGGCTGGCTAGGCTGGTCACGCATTGGCACCGACAGCATCGGGCTGGATTACTGGTATCAGATTCTACCGGATATGGCACGCAATGGTTCTACCGTCTTTGCTGCACAGTTGTCTCCGGCAAATAAGACAGCACATCGCGGTGAACAGCTGATCAGCCAGGTTGAAGATGTGATAGCAATCACCGGCAAACACAAAGTCAACCTGATTGGTCACTCTCATGGCGGGCCAACCGTGCTCTATGTCGCTGCCACTAAACCAGAATATCTGGCATCGATTACAGGCGTTGCTGGTACCTATCATGGTTCTAAAGTTGCTGACGATATTCAAAGCAATAGTTTAAGCCGCACCGCGTTTAATATTTTAGGTGACTATATTGTGGGACCTTTAATTGCACTCGCTCAGCTTAAACCTGAATTAGAAATCGATTTTGATGCATCGATGAAATCACTAACCCAAACAGAATCAAAAAACTTTAATGCAACTGTTGCAAAAGAAGCAGTCAAAGACGGCGTTTTAGCAGCGACTGAGAACTGTAATAAAAACCTCAAACCTAAAGATTCTAAAGGTATTTATTACTATTCATGGACAGGTGTGGCACAAGCCACCAATGCCTTAGACATTGATACGATTTTAATGCAACTGGGCCCACTGTCTTATGGCAATAAAAACAATGATGGTATGGTCGCACGTTGTAGTGCTTATATGGGCAAAGTGATTAATGACAATTACAAACTCAACCATACCGATCTTGCCAACATGATGTTTGGCTTGAAAGGTCTATTCGCCCCAGATCCGGTGACTTTATACCGTCAGCATGCCAATCGCTTAAAGCTGCAAGGTTTGTAAGCGGCTCGCCTTTATCGGGATTGATAAAGGCCTTGCTATATAAGCGGTCATCATTTCCCCGGATGAAGCAGAGATAGAATAATGAAAATAATAAGCCTGGTATTCAGTCTATTTATTGGATTCAGTTGTTCCTTGGCTTATGCCAAGCAGAGTCCATTGATTGAATATACACCCAAATTCGCTATATCCAGCTACGCCAAAACCCATTATCCGCTCATCTTTGTCCATGGCTTCGGTCTGGGCTTTAACCGCATTGGAACCGATAACATCGGTTTAGATTATTGGTATCAGATCCCGCAAGATTTAGCCCGTCATGGTGCGCGTGTATTTTCCGCGGAATTATCTGCGGTTGCATCCAATGAACTACGTGGTGAACAGCTGTTACTACAAATTGACGAAGTTCTTGCACTGACGGGTAAAGCTAAAGTCAATCTGATTGGACATAGTCAAGGTGGACCAACCATTCAATATATTGAAGCTGTTGCACCTGCCAAAGTGGCTTCACTGACCGCAATTGCAGGTGCGATGAAAGGCACACCTGTTTTTGTCAATGCCAGCCAGACACCTTTACTAGAACCGCTGATTCATGCCATTGGAACAATTCTGGGCTACAGCATGAATCTGGTGACAGCAAATCAATATCCGGTAAATATCACAGCGGCCTTAAGTGCCATGCATCCTGAAGACATTCGAGCCTTCAATATAAAATACGGTTCTGCTGCGATTCCTAAAGACTGTCAGACCCAAGGCATAAAGATCACAGCCAATGGCATTCATCATTACTCCTGGATGGGCAACCGGCAAACCACCAATCCTCTGGATATCATTGAATCGACTATTGTCAGTTTAGGCGGGACTTTCTTGAAAGGTGAAGCCAACGATGGCGCTCTACCTTTATGTAGTGGACGTTATGGTCAGATCATTCGTCAGGACTATGCCCACAATCATTTCGATGAAGTGAACCAGTTCTTCGGCATTTTAGGGCCTTTTGCCCAAGACCCGATTGCACTCTATCGCCAACATGCCAACCGGCTCAAACTGCAAGGCTTATAAATCATTCACTGCTATCCATCAATCATAATTTTTAAATACAGCAACTTAAAACCTAACTCGCCCGTTTCGGATGGGTCATTTGGCAAAGCAGGATAAGAATCATCCTGTCAAAACAACAAAAATGAGGAAAATATATGAAATACGGCTTATTCATCACCAGTCTGCTGCTGGCTGGCACATGTGTCACGGCTCAGGCATCCACTCAAGCCAGTCAGGTCACAGCGAAAGCCAGCTCACACTATGCCAAGACCCAATATCCCATCGTGTTTGCACACGGGATGGCAGGCTTTATCCGGGTCGGAACAGATCAATTTGGTCTGGATTACTGGTATCAGATTTTACCAGATCTGGCCCGCAATGGTGGCAATGTCTGGGCGACCCGAGTATCGCCGTTTAACTCATCAGAAATTCGCGGTGAACAACTCTTAGAACAAGTGAAGGAAATTCGGGCGATTACAGGCGCATCTAAAGTCAATCTGATTGGTCATTCTCATGGTGGTCCCACGATTCGTTATGTCGCTGGTGTAGCGCCTCAACTGGTCGCCTCTCTGACTGCGGTCGGTGCGCCGCATAAAGGCTCACCAGTTGCAGATCTGATTCTTCAGGCAGAAGATACGCCACTACAAGGCCCTTTGGTCGGTGGGATTAATCTGGTGTCTAAAGCCATCACCTGGGCCCAAGGACTGGATCCAAACAGCTTCCCGCATGATTCTCTTGCAGGTGGTCGCAGTCTGACACTGGCAGGATCGGCACAATTTAATCAGAAATATCCGCTGGGAATGTCAAGCACGACCTGTGGCGAAGGTGCCTATAAACAGAATAATATTTATAACTATTCATTTACCGGCACTGGCACAGTGACCAACATTCTCGATCCCGACTCTGCTTTGAAAGTCACCAGCCTGCTGATTGATGGTGGCAAGGACAATGATGGTCTGGTCTCTCGCTGTAGTGCCAAATTTGGTAAAACCATTCGCGATAACTACAACTGGAATCATCTGGATGAAGTCAATATGGTCTTGGGCCTGAAAAGCATCTTTGCCCCCGACCCGGTCGATGTTTACCGCCAGCATGCCAATCGATTGAAACTGCAAGGCTTATAGTTCTTATATAAATATTAGGATATAAAAAATGCGCCCAAAGGCGCATTTTTTAACTCGAGATAAAACTTAACTTGAGCCTAAACTTAAGAAGCTTTAACTTTACGAGCTGGTAATTTTTCACGGATACGTGCAGCTTTACCAGACAATTCGCGTAGGTAGTAAAGTTTAGCGCGACGAACGTCACCACGACGTTTCACTTCAACTTTAGCTACGATTGGAGAGTGAGTTTGGAATACACGCTCAACACCAACACCGCTAGAAATTTTACGTACTGTGAACGCAGAGTTCAAACCACGGTTTTTCTTCGCAATTACCACACCTTCAAAAGCCTGAAGACGCTCACGGTCGCCCTCTTTAACTTTTACAGAAACAATCACTGTATCACCTGGTGCGAAAGCAGGGATGTCTTGTTTCAATTGTGCATTTTCAATTACTTGAACTAAAGGATGCTTACCGCTCATGGGGTATCTCCAATAATGCGAGTCAGAAGAGGTCTGATCATCGCGGGGGCTAGAGGCTAAAGCGCATAGACCCGATTATCTTTCCCTTTAAAGTTGACCATCTCAACTTTAAAGAGCCTATTAAAGAATACTTAAACTCAATTTAAGTACCGTTTTCGAAGACAGCACCAATTTCTCAGCAATGTCTTACAAATCTTTCAGCCATTTTTTTTGCTGCTTGGTCAATTCTACTTGTTCGACCAGTTCAGGGCGACGTTCAAGTGTCCGTTGATAACGCTGCAAAAACCGCCATTTTTCAATGTTTGCATGATGACCTGATTTAAGTACCTCAGGCACATCCAAACCTTCAAACTGGTCAGGCTTGGTATATTGTGGGCAGTCTAACAGACCATCCACAAAGGAGTCTTGCACATGGGATTGTTCATCAGACATCGCCCCCGGAAGCCTCCGGATAATACTGTCTAATAAAACCATCGCTGGCAGTTCACCACCCGACAAAACATAATCACCAATTGACCATTCCTGATCAACATATTGCTGGATCAAACGTTCATCGACCCCCTCATAACGCCCACACAGTACAATCAATCCGTCATATTGAACGAAGTCTTGTACTGCAGTTTCGTTTAAGGTTTTTCCTTGCGGTGACATATACACCACAGGAACCTGAACTGCGCCTGCTTCATTTGCAAGCTCTTTGGCACGGTGGATTGCTTGTGCCAAAGGCTCCGCCATCATCACCATACCCGGACCACCACCGAATGGACGTTCATCCACCCGTTTGTAGTTGCCCGTCGCAAAATCGCGAGGATTGATACAATGAATTTGCATCAAATCACGTTTTGCTGCGCGCCCGCTAATACCGTAGGCTGTAATCGCTTCAAACATTTCAGGAAAAAGCGTAATGACTGCAAAAAACATCGCAGACTCCCTTATTTCCAAAAAGTGTTAGTAGTCTACGCCCCAATTGACGTAAATACGACCAGCTTCAAGATCAACGCGTTGTACCACATCTTTATGCCATGGAATCATGCGCTCTTCGCCATCGATACTGTCGGCAGTTGCGCGAACCACCATCACATCATTGGCACCTGTTTCAAACAGTTCAAAAATTTGACCGAGATTCACTTCTTGATCCTCATCATTCAGACCTAACACTGTTAGACCCTTTAAATCAGACCAATAATATTCATCTACACCCGCTTGAGGCAGTTGCGATTTAGCAATCCAGACATTGGTGCCAACCAGTTGGTCTGCCCCAGTGCGATCACTCACACCTTTAAGCGAAACAACCAGGCCTTTACCATGTGGTTTCCAACGTTTTACATCAACAATTTGCCAACCTGCTTTGGTCTCAATGTACCAAGGCAGATAGTCAAATATGTTGCTCATGGGTTCTGTATTGGAATAGACCCAGAGCCACCCATTTAATCCATATGCTGAACGTAGCTGTCCAATCTGAATACGATCTTCGGGAACATTCTGTGTTGGTGTCATGGGCAATCTACTACCATATTAAACAGCAGTTGCAGCTTTTTTAGCTTGAGCAGCTAAAGAAGCAACGCGATCTGAAGGTTGAGCACCTTGAGAAACCCAGTGAGCAAAACGGTCAGCATCTAAACGAAGTTTTTCTGCTTTACCTTGAGCTGTCGGGTTGAAGAAACCGATACGTTCGATGAAACGACCGTCACGTGCATTACGGCTATCAGTTACAACGATTTGATAGAATGGACGTTTTTTAGCACCACCGCGAGTAAGACGAATAACAACCATGATAGAACCTTATAGTTTTTACGGATTATCCCTGCACCGACCACCGATACATTTCAAACCCCTTTCATAGAGGGCAGTATTTTACGTTATCTTTGCTGCGAAAGAAAGATTAAAATTTATTTATCCACAGTTTTGAATTTGGATTTTATTTGCCGTCCCAGTTGGATGTGCCACTTAGGGCACAAGTCGATGCACCTTTAGTCCAGCATTTTTCCCCGCGGTGATTCAAAATACTAGCACCGTCATTTTCCTGAATGGTTCCATTAATAGGAGTCGCTGTTAATGTCCATGTATTTGCCGCAACATTTGTCAAAGATACTTCATACAATGGATCACTACCTTGAGGAATTTCAAGATTATCGTTTGCATTGAGTGTATAACCTAATGTTTCCAATGTGATCGGGTCACCATTCGCCAATAAAAACCTAAAGTTGGATACTTTATAACGCTGAATTTGGTTAGCTAGGGCAACCAGTTCAGCCTGAGCTTCTACACGCTTTGTTTTTCGTACATGCTCTTGATAAGATGGATATGCGATAGCAGCCAAGATACCAATAATTGCAACCACAATCATGAGTTCAATAAGCGTAAATCCTTTATTCATTTACCACTCCTCACTACCATTTGCAGTACTGCCACAGCTCTCAAAATCAACATTTGCTGTAGTTTTATTCTTACAACGCATCCCTGTACTCGTAAGTAGCATCGTATAATTCTTATCGTCCGAACTCACAGCTTGAATTGCCCAATTCCGACCTGCAGCATCATCCTCTGTTAAATCCAAATCTGGATCATTTCCATCTCTGATCGTCAATGTATATTTAATCGCAGAGCCAGTTGCTCCCACAGGTAATACTGCACTTGTGGTCGTAAATCCTCGATAACTAAAATTACGCGCTTTATGCCGATCTAACAAAGTAGCTAATCGCTGTATCTCTTGTTGTGCCTGACTAGCTACGGCGCGTCGTACATACTCTTGGTATGACGGTATAGCAATTGCTGCGAAAATCGCAACAATTACTACAACAACCATTAGTTCTATCAATGTAAATCCAGAGGACTTTATTATTTTTTTCATAGCTCCTCCTTAAATTAACGTCGATCGTACCAACGCTGAGGAATCAGTTTATTCCCAGTATTGTAACGTTTATCTAAAATAGCATTGCCCGTGACCCCTGATGTATCTACGTTTGCAACAATAAGTCGCTGCATCCCACTACCATCACCTGCACCAACAGCACCACCGACAATACCTGCCCCCATACTTAACCTATACGAAGTAGATGTCCCACCATTACATTGCCCATACGGCATACAGAATAAAGTCATAAAGCTTTCACCCTTTACCCCTGCTCCACAATCCCCAGACATTCCGTTTCGACTTCCATCAAAAGTGGTTACAAACATGTCATTATTGATAACCAATGGTGTAGACATCACCTTCTCACTCTGTACTAAAGTGGACTTAAATAAGTAGTACCAACCCTGAGTTAAGGCATAAGGCGCTCTATAAGTGGTAATAGCAAATCTATTGGTATTATCAAGTGCAACGAGTTGATTAATAGGAGTGGTTCCAACACTACTACTCTCATTCAACAACGTTACACCTAATGTATTTAATTTATTAGGAGCTGTCCCTGTTGCTGTAACACTATAGGCATTTGCACTCGTTAAGTTAAATAAATCACTTCTCGCTACGTCTTTATCATATAAGTTAAAAACACCATCGTGTTTATAATTGGTACTTGTACTATATTCAGCGAGAGGTTGACTTCGGTTTCCACTACCAATCGATACAACACCAAAAATTGTTCCTCCTTCTGAATATGTTGAGAAACTAGGCATCTCATAGAAACGTGGACTGTATGTACCATTGTTTAAATTAAGAACTCTTGTAGGCTGTTTGGCAAATAATGCTGTGTTGGTACCAGCTTTATTATTTAAATCGATACGCCAAACTTGACCACCTAAGTCACCAAAGTATAAGTGATCAGTTAATCCATCAGAGTCTCTATCTACAGCCTTAATCTGACTCACCACACTATATTTCATGTCTACATCATAAGAACTGGCTGTACCATTTGTTGGAGCATAAGTCGGGCCAGGGTTTGCTGTTGTTGGTGATGTATGCACTGTTGCATTCGCACTCGCCCACCACAACAAACTACCATCAAGCGCATCAAACATATACACACCAGAACCAATCTTATTGGTTTGAGCATAGTCATTATATTCATAACCACGGTAATATTTGATTTTTGCTTGTTTCGCTGCACGCTCTGCCGCTGTAGTCTCAGGCATACTACTAATGGATGTTGGTAACCCTTCAGCATCATAACCTCCACCTACTAGCATGACGAGTTTTTTGGTTCCTTTCCAATTAATCCAAGTCAATGTAGGCTTAGACCAACTTTGCCCCATACACGCAAGTGGATTCGCACTCGAACACTGACTTAATGCAGGCGGGGTTATAGTAAATTTAAGTGTTGGATTATTGATATCAGCTAAGTCTAGCGCATAATAATTACGTCCCCCCATACGTAAACCGCCATAAACAATCTGTTTACCTGATCGACTATTTAAACCAGCCCCAACAGTTAACATATCATCTGCCGCATTCACATATTCAGTATAAGAAGTCCAAGGCCCATCAACCCCATAATACAACTTATCCATTCCACCAATAGTGGTATCAAAGTTTAACAATGCGTCCTTTTGGTTTTCCACCATACTATTCGGTAAAAATGCGAATTTTTCTTCTCCAGTATCTGCATCAACTATATGCAAAACACCTTGCGTGGTTCCAAATAAAATATAGTCATCTCGCTCTTCAGAACCGAGAACACCATTTTCATATGTCACTTTCCCTTGGTTTGTAAGAAGCAATGGCGAAGAATGCATTACAGCACCTACCTGACGCAACTCCTCCGCTTGAGCAATCGACGTATTTGTAATGGTTTGAGGTTGTTTGGCATTTACACGATAACCAAGCAATGATAATAAATATCCTCTAGCTGGATCAGTACTATTGACCAAAGTTAAATCCAACGCTCTTAATGTAGTTGCGTCCAAATATTCATTATTTGTTGCTGTTGCAGGTCTATCGGTTAATATTTTGCGCTGTATTGCACCATTCGTATTTGAACGTAGTTTTAACCGTGATTTGACACCACCAACCAATCTATTTTTATTGCTACCAAGAATGGATTCATCATCCTGATTTACACCCGTAACTGCATCGGCAGACCATAAATCGTAGTTATCACCAATTTTACCTTGGCTATTGACAAAAATATCATCGTTTTTATCGACCAACGTACCTGTACTAGTAACTTTATACTTTTTCAGATTACCCGCCCATAATTGATAGCTCTTATCAGGGGTTGGTTGGAACTGTGGATAATACGCATAATTTTGCAATGCAGCAGGATTTAATTGATCATTTGGGATCGTTGATGTTCCTGTTGTTACAGCTGGAATTTCTGTTGACAAATTATTAATAAAATCGTTTACGCTATCAATAATGTCTTGAGAACTTGTCCCCGCATACCAACCACCTTGACCGCGAATACCCCAACGTGCTGCACGTTTTTCGTTATTATCATCATTCACCGTGCCTAGTAATGCGATATTTTCTTCTTCAGATAAGTTTTTATTATAAGAAGGGATTGAGTTATAAGCTGAGCCAAATCCAACAACAGCTGTTTTGAGTTTTAAATCGCGTGGGTTAGCATTGGTTGTTTGATTCAAGATACGCGTACTAAATTTTTCTACACAATCCCATCCACCGCTTGAATCAGAACAGGTAAACGCACTACTTCCAGCTAACGCAGTTTGCATTAAACTCTGTGCCGAATTATTCCCATTTGGCACACCATCGGTTAGTACATAAATACCTTGACCACTACACTGCTTAGTCTCTGCATCTGGCTCTAACTGTGCAGATAAAGAGGTTGGCATTTTATATTTTGAGTAATCAGTTGCTAATACGCCACTACCCGCAGCATACAGTCCCGAAGCACTAGCTGTTGCCTGATAATAACATGTTGTATTTTGGCTAAAATTATTAGCAGCTTTTAATGTACAGGCATGCGAGCCATAAGTTCTACTCGTTGAAGATGCAACACTCCCTGTATAGGTACAATTTGTTCCACTTAAGGTGCTACATTGATATAAGTAACCACCGTAAGATGCGTATCTTAAGCTATCCGAAGTAGAGGTTCCCAACATATACGCAGCAGCTTCTGCATACGCATTCGCTGTTGGTGTACCGCCATTAGCCTCAAGATTCGCTACTTCTGTCATTAGGCTTTTACGATGTGTTTCAGAAGCTAAGGTTGTTTCAGTATCTAAACCTAACCTTTGAACAGGAATACGAACTTGTCCACGAGTACCATCGCCATTAATTGAATAGGTTGTCAATCCAAAAAATTTATCTTTACCAATGGCATTAGCACCATATAAAAGTTGATACATTGCATCTTTAACCAAAGTTAAACGATCCCAAAAAACTGCATTACCTGAACTAGAGTAATAAAATATATTTCCAGAAATATCTTGCGTATAGTATCCAGACGGTGCTGATGTTCTCGTTGTTTGTAATGTACAGTCTGAAATGTTTACAGAACCATCTATCCCACAAGACAAATATCTCCAATTTCCAGACACTAGAACTCTTTTAAAATAGTAGGTTCTACTTTCTCGTCTACATCCTACTTTTGTATACGATATCCCATTTTCACTAAAGCTTTCGGTTCTACGGTTACTGCTACTACAACTTGTATATTCAATGTTATTTGCATCATGATAATCCATACTTCCCGAAATATCTAAAACAAACATCAAAGAGATATTTCCTGAGCGTGCTTCTTGATAAATCTCAATATCACTCGCATATGAAGCAGTTGCACTAAACACAAATCCTGTCATAAGAGCTGATAGGCTCACAGCCAATGCTTTCTTTAAAGGATGTGCTATAAGTTGTTCTTTCTTTTTAATTTTCATTTCATTCACCCTTAAAGAAATGCCTGACCTAACGTATATTCAGTGACATGTGTTGTAAAAGGTACATTTAAATCCGATAGACAATTTGCTACACCATTCGTCGAACTATTACTAATATGGCTATCTAAACAGTCATCAATATCATCTGTATCTGCTGAAGTAAGTGCAGGCATCAGTGAAGTCGTATTCACAATCACGCGATCTGTTTTTTGAATTTTAGACAGTTCTTCATCCGTACCACGAACTGAGTCTTGGAATGGGGTAGATGATACCGAATTTGTAAAACTCACAGATACTTGGGTCATGACAGCTCTACGTTCGCTGGTAAAAAAGTTTGCATTATTCGCTCCTGTTCGACAGAAGCCACTTACTCCTTGATCCGTATTCACAATATTTCCACTATCATTCACATAGACCATGCTCGCTTGCGACAAAGTAAAGAATTGAGCTCGACTGCCTCTATAACAAAATACTAACTCTTTACCTTTGTTTTCAGGGCCCCTAATAAACCCAAACATGCCATCAGCTGCTAAACTGCGTAATAAATTATTTGTATCTTCAACGTTAAACGTTGCAGCATCAGAGTTTTGGATCATGAGTTGTTGAGCTTGGCTATTGGTCGCAATATTTAATGACACCATACTTTGACGAATAGCCAATGTACCAATAATAGTGATCGCCAATAAAAGGATTAATACGACGATGAGTGTCGAGCCATGTTGTTGTCTAATCATCACTCTCTCTCCCCCAGCGCGTTACGTATTGCAACCTCTTGAGTCACGACCTGACGGATAAATCCTTGAGGATTACCATTTTCTCCAATTGCCACATCTTGGTCTAACACCACAAAAGCATTGTTTTGTGCTGTCGACGCTTCTTGGCCTGTTGACTGGCCTGAGCGTGCGAGCACACCTAAACTCACTCCTAAAATACGCGGTTTAGTCCCTGTCAATGCCATATATTCGTGAATACCGATATATCGACGGTTACCAGCAGCATTACTCACATTAAGCAATACACGAAAATGATCAACGCGTTTCATAATGATTTCACCAGCATCACCATAACGAGCAAGATTGGTGTCACTATAGTTACCAGCATCACATGCTAAAGCTAAAGGGTTCGCTTCTCCAGCTCCAGCATTTGCATCTATTCGCAAAAAATAACGCTGAATAACAATACGATCTACTGTCGTGATTTCACGCCCTTCGCAATCAAAACCACCTGTTTGTGCAGGTTTATACTGAATTACAAGTTGATCACTGTTTTGAGTTACATTCGATGCACCAGTCCACTCATTATCGCTACCAACTGCATCACCATTACTTCGGCTTAATAAAACATCATCCACATCGGCTTGAATTCCTGTAGGCAGATTGGATTGACTCAAAACAACACCTCCATGAAGTAAGGCATCATTCATCGCAGCTTCAACAGTATTCAGATTGGCTAATCTAAGATCCTGAGTTATATAGTTAAGCCCAAAATTTGCACTGTCTTGTAAATCCGCCATTCCTTGTTGTACTTGACTACTTTTCACCCCTGTCAAAAACAACATTGCTGCTGCTGCAACCACAATGAGCCCAAGAGCTAGAGCAATCATGAGTTCAATAAGTGTAAAGCCTTTTTGTATTTTCATTAGTAGGCCTCCATGACTACACAAGTCGATTCATCACGGTAAGCACCTGCTGTAGTACAGTTATTTAAGCCATCTGCATTGGTTGCACTGGTATCGCCCCATGCCACATAAATACAGCTGCGCCCATTATTCACATCAGGGCAGGCAAACATATTCACGGTCATCCCAACTCGTCTTGCTGCTAAAACGGCAAGAGCAGAATCAAACTCCGCTTTTTTTCGAGCTGAGCAAAAATTAACAAAACAATCATTAATCACAGCTTCTTGTGCTGGTGTATTCTCTGTTGCATCTACTGCTGGTGTATCAGAGAGCTCATCATATCCATCCTGAATACTCGACCGATAAACAGCTATTTCTTCACGATTAACACGAATTTTTTCGGCTAAGTCTCTTGCCAAATTGATTGCTTGTACACGATTAGCGCCTTCACTTGTAGCTTCAATTGCACGATACTGTAAAGCAACAAAACCAAGCACACCAACTGCAAGAATAAGCAAGGCAACCAATACTTCTATTAACCCAACACCTGCTTGCTTTTTTATAGTTATCATGAACAATCCCCTTCAACGATCTGCTGGATCGCCCCCATTTTAGATATCGTGACCATTCTGGAATATTTAGGATCAGAAGATGCATCACAAATTTCAAAACTCGTATCTGTGGCAATGATTTGATTTGCTGCTGGATCTTTCACTAGGCCTGTCGGCATAAAAACTATTTCTGTCGCACGACCAGTCTTTAAACTGGACTTACCGACTGGCATCCAATTCAACGTATCGTCAGTATTTTCATCCGCAGACAATAATTCAACTGTAATTTCTCTACGCTCTAAAGCAGCTTTTGCCCTTGCCTGATTTAAAGTAGCAACCAATTCTTTTGTACTTTTATTTAAATTTTGGCGCTGTAACATATCCCCGAAAGAAGGAGCGGCCATCATCGCGATAATTGCCATAACAGCAATCGTCACCATCAGCTCAATTAAGGTGAACCCTTTATGTTTATTTTGCATACTCCCTCCCCAAGGCAACAAAACTTTACCCTATTTAAAATCATATTCTAATTCTTTACACAATCAGCACAATACAGGATAAAAGGCATAAAAAAACAGATGATTGCCAATTTACAATCATCTGTCAATTTTTCAATAAAATTAGAATGTTAACCAATCCACTTTTTAGGCTTGAGTTACCGCAATACGTAACTCTTTTGGTAAACTAAAGGTAATATTTTCTTCCGTTCCAGCAAGCTCTTGTGGTGGCGTTGCACCCCAGTCTTGCAATCGCTGAATCACTTGCTTAATTAAAATTTCAGGTGCAGATGCACCCGCTGTGACGCCAACTTTGGCGATGTTTTCAAACCATGCTTGTTGAAGTTCATCTGCATTATCGACCAAATAAGCGGCTTTACCCATTCGCTCAGCCAACTCTCGTAAACGGTTGGAGTTCGATGAGTTTGGTGAACCGACAACCAGCACCACATCACAACGCTCAGCTAGATCTCGTACTGCATCCTGGCGGTTTTGGGTGGCATAGCAAATATCATCTTTACGCGGCCCTTGAATTAAAGGGAATTTTTGGCGCAAAGCATCAATCACTTTTGCGGTATCATCAATCGACAAGGTTGTTTGAGTGACAAAAGCCACTTTTTCAGGATGATGCACAGTTAAGGCAGCAACATCGTCTTCATCTTCGACCAGATAAATTGCACCGCCATTTTTTTTATCATATTGCCCCATGGTGCCTTCGACTTCCGGGTGGCCTTCATGGCCAATCAGAATGGCTTCTACGCCTTCACGTGCATATTTGGTCACTTCGATATGCACCTTGGTCACTAACGGACAGGTCGCATCGAAGACTTTTAAACCACGGCGTTCGGCTTCAAGTTGTACCGCTTTGGAAACACCATGTGCACTAAAAATCACAATATTGTCATCGGGCACTTCATCAAGTTCATCAACAAAGATCGCGCCACGCTGACGTAGGTCATCGACTACAAATTTGTTATGTACCACTTCATGCCGTACATAAATTGGTGGATTAAAGCATTCTAGGGCACGGTTCACGATCGCAATCGCACGATCTACACCAGCACAAAAACCACGTGGGTTGGCTAAAACAATTTCCATAGAATCCTCAATACTCACACCATTTTTAGCGGTTCAATTGAAATAAATGTAAAACAATCGACTGGTAACTATTTAGTTTAAAGCCGGTCTACTCTAAAATAGAGAAGATATTTTATCATATCAGGAAAAATATCATGTCGGGTCTCTTGTTTGTCGTTTCTGCAGCGTCTGGAACAGGCAAAACATCCCTTGTTAAAGCCCTACTTGAGCGTGTCAATAACCTTCACGTTTCTGTGTCCCATACCACACGCGGTCAACGACTTGGCGAACTCGATGGCGTGCACTATCATTTCTCCCAGAAAGACGATTTTTTAAATCTGGTCAATGAAGGTGGTTTTATTGAATACGCAGAAGTATTCGGTAATTACTACGGTACCGCGCAGGCGACTGTTAAAGAACAACTGGCCAAAGGCCATGATGTGCTGCTGGAAATTGACTGGCAAGGTGCACAACAAGTCCGTCGACTTTTTCCTGAATCTCAACAAATTTTTATCTTGCCACCAAGTCAGTTTGACCTGCGTGAACGTCTGTCTAACCGGGGTACCGACACAGTTGATGTGATTGAACATCGTCTGAGCTGTGCAGTGGAAGATATGCAGCAATATAGCAACTTTGACTATATTATTATCAATGATGACTTTAACAAGGCGCTGCATGATCTCGAAGCGGTCATTATCGCCAACCGTTTGACCTTGTCACAACAAGCCAACCGTCATGAAAAACTGATTCAGCAACTGATCACACCCACTGAACAGTGATTAAAACTTGAGTCTATAGACAAAGCCTTTTATACTGTGCAGTCTGTTAAAATTTATTATTCAAACGAGAATTCTTATGGCACGCGTCACCGTTGAAGATTGTTTAGACCATGTAGACAACCGCTTTGAGCTTGTACTAGTGGCAAGCAAGCGCGCGCGTCAATTGGCACGTCAAGGTATTGAACCAACTGTAGAATGGGACAATGACAAACCGACTGTTGTTGCTTTACGTGAAATCGCTGCAGGTCATGTATCCAAAGATATTTTGAAACAACGTGATCAGGACTATCAAACATCAAGTCTGGACCTTGCACTTTCTGCAAATAATCTAAACTTAGACGGTTTTTCTTTCCAATAAGAGATCGTCACAAAAAAAGCCTAGTTTTAAACTAGGCTTTTTTTGTTATGTGACTTTTATATTTATGCCAGAACGGTTATAACATAAGGGTTAGCTATCGAACTTGAATCCGCTTTCTATTTGTTAAAGTAAAAATTTGGCAAGCGCTACAATTCATATTTAATCAAAGCTTTCATGGTTTTATTTGTAAGAAACTCAGTTTTAAAGGTGTTTTATGCCAGGCCCACAGGTCAGTCAAGCCAAGCAACAGTTAGAGATAATGATCGACGCGTATTTAAATGAACGTGATGTCGAACGTGTGCTTGCGGCCTGTGATTATGCAGATATCGCGCATGACGGTATCGTGCGTAAAAGTGGCGAACCCTATATTTTACATCCGATTGCGGTGAGCTGTATCTTGGCGCATATGCGTCTGGACACTGAAACGCTGATGGCCGCACTGCTGCATGATGTGATTGAAGATACCGACTTCAATAAAGATGATATCAGCGAGACTTTTGGTTTTACCGTGGCCGAGCTGGTCGATGGCGTGACCAAACTCAGCCACTCCAGCGATAAAGAATATAATAAAGCCGCGTCATTCCGAAAAATCCTGCAAGCCACCTTACAGGACCCACGTGTCATTATTGTGAAACTGGCCGACCGCTATCACAACATGACCACTTTGGAAGCGCTGCGCCCGGACAAACGTGCCCGTATTGCCCGCGAAACCTTTGAAATTTTTGTGCCGATGGCACGTATTGTCGGCATGAATGAAATGGCCGACAATCTGGAACATCTGTGTTATCAGAATCTTGATCTGGACATGTATAACAACGTTCAGGCAGCGCTATTAGAAACCAAGCCAAAACGTTGTGAATATCAGGCGATCTGGGAACAAAAGCTGAATGATCTCTTAGAAGACTATAAAATTGAAGGTCGAATCAAAAAGAAAAATAACAATATTGAGCTGTTACGCCATTTTGTTAAAAATGATATTGACCTGCAAGAGCTGACCCATAGCCATGCCTTTGAAATTATTTTACAAAGCATTGCAGATTGTGACCGTCTGGCAGAAATTCTGACTCAGAGCTTTAAAATTCAAAGCTATGAAGATCATATTCGCCGTCCATTACCCGGTGGCAACCAGTCCTTGATGATGCGTTTAAAAGGTGAAAAAACCACGTTATCGCTCACCATTCAAACCGAACTGATGCGTAAAGCCGCACGTTTTGGTGTGGTACTGGGTGAAAATGCCCCCCAAGCCTGTCGTTCTGCAATTCAGGCCTCGATGCAAAATCTGAACGTGTTGGTCGATGGTGAATGCGCCAAAACCACCTTTAGTGAATTACTGGATTATCTGCATCAGGAAAAAATCTGGGTCTATACCCCGCATGGGCATTTACACGAATTGCCGCAAGGTGCCACAGCGGTTGATTTTGCTTATGCGGCCAGCCTGTTTCTCGGTAACCATGCCATCGGGGCGAAAATTAACAATGAGACCAAACCGCTCTCGACCCCGCTAGTCAGCGGTCAGGTGGTCGAAATCATTACCGATGTCCTGGCAACCCCCAACCCGGACTGGCTCAGCTTTATTAACACCCAGAAAGCCCGCCGTGCCATTCAGAATATCTTGCGCGATCAGGATCTGGACGAACAGCGTCTGGTGGGTCAACAGGCCCTGAATCGTGCCCTAAAACTGTTTCATCGCTCAATTCGGGATCTGACCGAAGCGGACTGGAAAAACCTGCTGGAATGGCGCCATATTGCGACTAAAGAGCAGCTGTTTGAGCAGATTGCAGTCGGTGACTTATTGCCGCAACTGGTGGCCAATCATTTATTCGCCCAAGATCAGCATCAAAACATTGCCAGCTCAGGGCGCCTGATTCAGGGCACTGAAGGTGTAGATGTCAAATATGCACATTGCTGTAATCCGGTGCTGGGCGATCCGATTCAAGGTCATTTGACTCGTCGCGGCCTGATTGTGCACCGTTCACGCTGTCATAACCTGCTGCATGAACAGCATCAGCACCCTGAAAATATCATGCCCTTGCAGTGGACTGCCGACGATCTGGACGATATCAGCTTTAGCGCCTATCTCAGCATTGATCTGGCCATGGATGATGAGCAGATTTCTGACCTGATCTATCAATGTCGTAAAGCACATTCCGGGGTGGAAATGGTGCGTACCCAGGATGAACAGACCTATGTCAATATCGTGGTACACAACCGTAAACAGATTGCCCAGATCATCCGGGACCTGCGTATGTATTTCGGTTTTCCAAGAATTACCCGTCTGACCCAACCGGTCATTCTGAGCGAAGCCTCTAAAGCGAGTTAATCATTTAAAACGATAATGCTGTTGTCGGTTGAACTGATCGAATATGATGCATGTTGATGATAAAAGGAGAAATTCATGTCCCGCCAAGTAATCCATACTGAAAATGCCCCTGCTGCGATTGGTACCTATTCGCAAGCTATTTTAGTGGGGGATACCCTATATCTATCCGGTCAAATTGGTCTGGATCCTTATAGTATGGAACTGGTTGAAGGCATTGAAGCTCAGATTCGCCGTGTATTCGACAACTTGAAAGCGGTGTGTGAAGCGGCTGGCGGCTCTTTGGCAGACATCGCCAAACTGAATATCTATCTGACCGATTTATCGCATTTCCAGCTGGTGAACCAGATTATGGGTGAATATTTTGCCCAGCCTTATCCAGCACGTGCAGCACTCGGTGTTGCCAGCCTGCCAAAAGATGCTCTGGTCGAGATGGATGGCGTTGTCATCATTCAGCAATAATTTTTAAAATTTATGTAACACCTAAGCTTCTATATTTCGTTTGCAATCATGAATCACTCAAGCAAAAACCCAAGCAATAATCGGATTTTTGCTTGAGTGATATTTTTTTATCTAAATCACCAATCATTATAAAAGCTATTTCAAATGATTTTTATTGACAAACGATAACAATTATCAATAATATTACTTATCTTATTTAAACACTGTGGTTGTGTCCTATGTACGTTTGTTTATGCCGTGGCATTACAGATCAAGACATTAAAGATGCTATTGCAAATGGCGCTGAAAGTTATCGTGATGTGCGCGATGCATTGGACTTGGGAACTTGCTGTGGCCGCTGTGCACCAGAAGCCCGTATGATCATCAGTGATGAAGTTTCACAAATTGCAGCCCGTCTGGCTGTGGCCGCCTAAATCGAATAAAGATAATGATAACACCAATGATCTCAGATCATTCTTCCTCCCCCGCCTCTGACTCTGGCGGGTTTTTATTGTCATCGATCCGGAGCTGGATGGATTCGATTGCGATTTTCATTTGCTGTTCTATAAATTACTCGCCATTGCCCCCTGACTTGCTTTACTATCATGAGTTAGAGCGCTTTCTTAGAAAGATAAATCAGGTTCAAATGGAGTTATGTGATGAAAGGCAATCGTGATGTGATTAATCAGCTCAATCAGGTGTTGTATCACCACCTAACTGCGATTAACCAGTATTTCCTGCATTCGCGCATGTTTAATGACTGGGGCATTGAGAAACTGGGCTCGGCAGAATATAAAGAATCCATTGTGCAGATGAAGCATGCTGACAAGATTATTGAACGGATTTTATTTTTAGAAGGTCTGCCAAATCTGCAACACCTAGGCAAACTGTATATCGGCCAGCATACGCAAGAAGTACTGCATTGTGATGTCCGCAAAGTCAAAGAAAACATCGAAACCATTCAGAAAGCTGTGGCACTGGCTGAAACGGAAATGGATTATGTGACCCGCGATCTGCTACAGGAAATTCTGGAAAAAGAAGAAAACTATCTGGACTGGACGACCACGCAAATCGATCTGATTGAAAGTGTGGGTATCGAAAACTATATTCAAAGTCAGCTCTAAGATTCGATTCACAATAAAAAAAGCCAGCATCTGCTGGCTTTTTTGTACTTATTGGCGTGGCATATCCTGCGTCACTTCTGCATAGCTGAGTTCAGTTTTCTGAATCGTATTTAAACGCTGAAGTTGATGCTGTGCTTCATCGACATAGCCGTTATACGCCAATAAACGAATATATTTTAAAAAGTTGTATTTGGTTGGATAGCTCACCACCAACTTTTCATATTGATGAATTTCATCTTCGCTCATCTTGCGATAAGGATTGACTCGAATCCAGTCAATGCGGTGATTAAACTCAGTCAGCAGATAGATCGGCTTTTGATTGGTGATTTCTTCAGGCTGTAGTTCATAGCGAATACTTTGTCCGAGTTTTGGCACTGCCGTATCGTAATCTCGATAAATCACGACCAATACTAGCAATCCAAGACTGAAAGTAAGCTTCATCCATATAGAAGGCAAGGTAATGGTTTTAATTTTCGGATTTTGCGCCAAGACCGTGCCCAGAATAAATCCGACCGGTAATAAGAAATAAGCATAATGCTGTGGAAACTCAAACATGGCATGTGTCACAAATGCCCCGATCATCAGAATCCCAATCACGGACTCCGGGGTATTGGCCCAGCGTTGTAACTGATAACCCAAATAACCAAAGTAGGCCAAGAAAGGCAAACCGATGAGCAGTCCATTCCAGAGCAAAAAGTCCAGAATAAAATTATGTGCGCTACGAATCCAGACCGGACCTTGTACCGTATCGCTGATCGAAACAAAAGCCACGCTGGTCTGATACCAGCCATAGCCAAACCATGGTTGTGCCTGAATTGCAGCCAGCATTTGCTGCCAGATTGCGAGGCGTGACATATCTCCGGTGGCACGCGACACCACATCCCGACTTTGCACGACATCCGCATCCATCGCCTGGGCAGCGAGCTGACTGAGTAATGGAAAAGTCACGATACAGGCAATAAAGAAAATGAACCAAGCTGTGCTGTAGTACCATTTCAGACGAATAATGCCTTTATATTGATATAAAGCTAAATACAACATGATCGCAATCGCAGCGACCCACGCGGTACGTGACTGACTTAGAGCAACTCCTATAACAATCACTGCAGCGCAGGCAAATAACCATTTGGTCTGGATTTTTTTCTTTTCATATAGATAAAGGCAACTCATCAATGCCATAACTAAAAAAGTCGCCATATTATTCGGCTGGGCAAAGTTGGCATAGGGACGTTGAGTACCACTGATATTCACCATGCCTGGCAAGACTGAATCCAGATTTATCCACTGACACAGCGCAATTGAACCCGTAATCGTCCCTGAAGCCAAAAATACATAACTCAGATTAGTAAAGGTTTCTTCTCGACGATAGTTCCCTGTTGAAAGGTTATAACCCAGTACACTTGCCAACCAAAACCCAAACACGAAAATAAAACCCATCATGGCGGTGCTAAAGAAAAAGACCTGTCCCATAAGCAATTGCAGCAATGGCACACATGCGAGCAGCAGCAATGGCAACGTGATTTTCGGCATCCCCACTTTTTCTTTGAAGCAAATAGCTGCTAAAGCAAAAAGGGCAAAAAATGCATATAGCTCACCTGTATAGGTGACCCATGGGCGATAGTGGACAGGGATAAGCCATGCAAGGGAGATGAGAATGGCTGCAATGAGGGCAAGTGTGGCTTTCATGAAAGTATCAATGCTTTTCGATGTTGCACATGATAAGCAAAAAGCAGATTAAAAGGTAATCTGCTTTTTTGAAAAACTTAAATAGGGCGTTTAATTCCAAGGACGTAAATCAACTACTTTTAGGATCTGATAGTGCTTATCCAATAACACAGTTAAACCATTACTCGACGTACGTAATGACATCCAGTATTTAGCCTTTGACGTATTATTTAACACAGATTCAACAATCTGCTTTTCATTAAATTAGATCAATGTAGTTATTGACTCACTATGCTGTTTTAAGCGTTGATCCGCATATCTCATATGATTAAATTTTGATGTTATTAAATGCGGTGCAGTATAAGCTATTGTTTGGATTTTTAGCATCAGCTACAGCCACCTATTGTGGCTGTAGCAAACTTATTTCGATGATAGGGTGACGGTACTTGTAGTTAATCTTTCTTATCTATAGTATTTGCAGGCACCACTTCAACCAACCACTTTGCACAATCCATCCCGGACGGGGCTGAGCTATCGTATAAACCCCATAACTTAAGGCCATAGCTTGAACCAAAATAATAATGCTCAAATCGATTTGTAAAGTTTTTTTACCTTCCTGATACACTAATAAACTAAATAGCGGCTCAACAATCACATCAACAACTAAAATCATGAATAAGATAGTAATCACACCTTCTGCAGCTGTTAAAAGTGTGGGGTACCAAATAAAGAAAACTAATACTACGAGTAGTAAACTAACTATGATTGAGCCACTTCAGTGTATTCAAAAATATTTCATTCTTTTAGAAAGCATGACATAACCTACTTAAAACTCTATTAAATTTTATTGATGGAAAAATTCAATACTAAAACTTTATGATCTTCAAATACTCGTGATTTTTCAGTTAGATTTATAATCGCTGGCGTATGATCCCCCACCACAATAACTTCAGTATTTTGCATCTCTTTTTTAGTCGTTAAATTTGCCAAATAATATATAAACTGTGCTTGAAGTTTTAGATTACGGCAGCTTTCTGAACCTGTTGGAATTTCAAATTTTCCACAATCAAATCTATTTAAATAGATATCTCTTGAATCATATACTGCATGACTATTTAGGGTTAGCCAATAAAAAAATTGTGGATTAGGCTTGTTAAATTGTTTTGAAATTCCCTCTATTAACTCTCGGTCACATACCCCTGGGAAAGAGTAACAACGTGTCTTCCAATCTTTCGACTCTTGAAAAATTGTTTGATCAAAACCAGCACGTGGGTACCAATACTTGCGATCATACATTAACCCTAAAGCGCCATGCATTGCTGTTGTTTCATAACCTTTTGCTTTAAATTCATGCGGTAAACAATTACTAAACCCATCTATATTATCTTTTAAGTTAAAATTTTGAGTTTGTGCCTTACACAGCTCTCGCAATTCAGCATCCACAGTAGCTGAAACATAGCTAGCTTTTGTAATTTTATTAAATTCCAATAATGAATTTTGTTTTAGAGGTCTTAGCAACTCTTCCAAAATCAATGGATCACGAGGGTAACCCAAAGATTCAACAACAACAAGTAAGACATTTTTTTGACTATGTGTTATTCCATCAAAATTTTTTCTTAAATTATCTGTAGCTACAGGATTTTTAGTTAGCGCGATAAGGGGCTTAGACTGATCCCTAAGTGATTGATGAAAATCACGATGTTGCAAAGCAATAAACTCAACAAACTCACTCTCAATCCATATTTTCTTTTTATACGGATTTAATTGATGATAAAATGTTTGCGACAAATATAAAAAACTACTGACAAAAATTAAACATACTGTCATTTTTTTATGATTATGACTCTTAATTAAAATATATACACCAAGGCATAGATACGTTATGAGTAAAAAAACATAAAATTTATAGTAATCTGAAGAAATCCAGATAAATTTGGAAATATATAATATGTCTTGAAGCCTAAAAAATGGGAAGATTTGGCGAAGACATAGCAGTACATCAGAAATTAAGACAATACACCATAACAAACTAGCAAGGCGCTTTGACACAAATGCCCAACAAATAATGACCAGTATATAATCTATATTTAAAACAACACGCTCAAGACCTAAATAACCACATAATACATACAGTACCACGTTGGTCAGCATTAAAAATAATATTGATTTCAATAGCTTACTTCCATAAAAAAAGCCCCCATAAAGAGAGCTTTCTTAAATTTAACTATCAGCTTGAAGCTGTACAACCGTTTGGACGGAATTTAGAGTCTACAGTTGTATAACAACGCCATGTACCTTCTGCAGAACGCTCCCAAACAAGAGTGTTAGGCGCAGTAGCAGGCGCTGCTCCAGCAACTGAAGCTGCTGCAGAACTACCAAAGTTAGAAGTAATTGTAATTATCGCAGCATTTGTATCATCTCGAGCTACAATTGGATAACCATTAGTACCTGCAGTAGCAGCAACACCACTACCTTGACGCGCTCCCTGTGTAGAATCGATCAATGTCGATGCTGTTGCACCTAAATCACATTCATCAGCAGGTAATGGGGTAGTTGCACTCACAGTTGCCGGGTAGTTAGAATGCCAAGCTTCATCTGCACTAGCTAATCCACGTCCTTCATTAATACAAGATTCAACTACAGTTTTAAGACCACCAGACTCAGACATCACACGGCTTACTTGAGACTTTGCAATGTAATTTTGGTATTGAGGAATCGCAATTGCAGCAAGAATACCGATAATTGCAACAACGATCATTAATTCAATAAGGGTAAAACCCTTTTGTATTGATTTCATAACATTCTCCACAAATGTTTATTGTTTATTTATAAAGCTTAAAAGTTAAAGCTATTTATACTTAGCATCTAACGTGCCAAGTTTTATTATAGTAATTTTGACAGAAAAAACAGCAGTTTAAAAAAAAATATTTTCTTTTGTAACACTCATGTTTCATTTTGTGTAACTAACTGACAAAAATTGTCAGTTTTGAGACCTTATTCACCCGAGTATAATCGGTTGATTACTGATCTCATTGTCTAAATCCTGAATCTGCCGATCATAGTAGGCATCTAACACCTTACCAATTTCAAAAACACCATCTACCAAAGCTTCTTTATATTTTTTCTGTGCCAATTGCTGAAGAATATTTTGGCAAATTCCATCCCAAATTTCTTGCGTTGTGGCATTTCGAATACCACGATCAATCACAATTTCGACTTTTCGCTCGCATAAGTTTAAGTAGAGCAATACACCACTGTTATATTCGGTGTCCCATGTGCCCAGTTCAGCAAAGAGCTGACGTGCGCGACTTAATGTATCGTGCTGATAGGCAATTGCCGCAGGTAAACAAGCTTCAATCACGACTTGAATTTCTCCGACATGACCATGTTCTGCTTCTGCCACCGCTTGCGCAATCGCATGTTGATCTTGCTTGGAGTAAAAACGTTTTGCCGAAGGAATATGACAAACATGCTTGAGCCAGCGTTTAAAACTGGGCTGATGTTGCTCAATAATTTTTGCTTGCGTGACAATATCTGTTGAATCTGTTGTTGTTACCATGAGCCTGAAGCACCTCCCCCACCAAAACCGCCACCGCCTCCACCGAAGCCGCCGCCAAAACCACCACGTCCACTCCCGCCCCCGCGTCCACCACCCGATAAAAAGGCATGTAATATCAGCTGGGCTATAGAGGTGATCAATAAAAAGAAAATACCTGCACCAATCATCAAACTTGCAAGCAGCCCCATGCCATTTACCAGACCAGCAGCAGTCCCTGCAACTGCGGCAGTCGCAGCGCTCAGTTTTCTGCCGAAAATCATGGAACCTATGACACCTGCGACAATAATAAACAGCACACTACTGAACGTCGCCTTGCTGGCTTTTTGTGCCTGATAAGCCTGTTCCTGACGTTCTTTAAGCTCATCGGCCGCCTGTGCGGCAATTTCAGGATCTAGATTTAAAATCCGTTCAATTTCAGTCAGACCTGCAGCAATGCCTTGAGTATACTGACCCTGTTTAAAATACGGCGTGATGTTGTCATTGATAATTCGCCCTGCCACAATATCAGGCAATACGCCTTCCAGACCATAACCGGTCAAAATCTGAATGCGGCGATCATTGATGGCAATGGTCATCAATAAACCATTATCACGTTTAGCCGAACCCAATTGCCAGGCTTCTGCCACGCGCATTGAATAACTAAAAATGTCTTCTTGACCGGTGGTGGGTACAATGACCACCCCAATCTGACCTTTACCTTCATTATAAAGTTTCAAGATACGTTGGCTCAGCTGCTGCTTTTCAGCAGAACTAAGTAAATTTGCCTGATCAATCACCGGTTCATTCAGACTTGGTAAGTCCCGCTGCAACTGCCCTTCTGTCATATCATTGGCAATTTGTGGCTGCGACGCTGCTGTAGCCCCAGTTTCTTGAACTGGAGCATTTTGACCAGTTTTAGGCTGTAAGATTTCACGCGCCACGATGACTTCTTCTGTATCCATCGCCGTGGCTGTTTCTGCTGAAACAAGTGTGGTTAGCCCCATACCCAACATGAGGAGCAACCCGGCACAGTATTTCAGCAGCATCTCAGACATCTGATTTCTCGCTTATTCACAAGTCAGTCATTATTCAAAGGAAACCGTTGGAGCTTTTTGGGCACTTTGCTCGGCACTAAAGTTTGGTTTGGTATCCATACCAATTACTTTTGCCGTCATCACTTGCGGGAACTGACGCGCATAGCCATTAAAGTCCTGCACCGTAGTGATATAACGGTTACGTGCCACCGCGATTCTATTTTCAGTGCCTTCGAGCTGCACCTGCAAATCACGGAACTGCTGATTGGCTTTCAGGTCTGGATAATTTTCAGTCACCGCCAAAAGGCGCGACAAGGCACTGGTCATTTGCGACTGCGCTTCCTGATAACGCTGGAATAATTCGGGATCTTCCAGTACTTCTCGATCTACTTTTAAACCGGCAACATTGGCACGCGCCTGAGTCACTTCGGTGAGTACCTGCTCTTCATGTGCGGCATAGCCTTTAACCACATTGACCAGATTCGGCACCAGGTCGGCACGGCGCTGATACTGGTTTTGCACTTCAGACCATGACGCGGTTACCGCTTCATCTTTCACCTGTAAAGTGTTATAGCCACATCCTGTGAGGGTCAAGGTACTGGCCAGCATCAGGGTTATTAAAGATTGTTTTAATAGACGCATGATGTTTATCCTCAATTATTTATTGATATTTATTTAATTAATTTGATTTTAAACAGTATTTTCTAAAGTTTTGTTACTTTTTATAATCTTTTTAATGCTTCACACTTTAAAATTAAAAATTATCGAAGATGAAAAAACCCGCCGTAGCGGGTGTTCTTGAATAATATCCGTTGATCTTTAACTATTAGATATCCAGATAATCCAGAATTCCTTCTGCAGCCTGACGGCCTTCCCAGATCGCAGTAACCACCAAGTCAGAACCGCGTACCATGTCACCACCGGCAAAGATTTTTGGATTTGAAGTCTGGAATTTGTATTGCTGCTGTTCAGCAGCAATAACACGCCCCGAACCATCCAGATTAATTTCTACATCGGTGAACCAATCTGCTGGACTAGTACGGAAACCGAAAGCAAGCAGGACTGCATCCGCCGGAAGAATTTCTTCTGAACCCGGAATCGGCTCTGGACTACGGCGACCACGGCTATCTGGCTCACCTAGCTGAGTAGTAATAAATTTCACGCCAGTCACTTTGCCATTTTCACCAACAATCTCGATTGGCTGACGGTTGAATTGAAATTCCACCCCTTCTTCACGTGCATTTTGTACTTCACGGCGTGAACCCGGCATGTTTTCCTCATCACGACGATAAGCACAAGTTACTGTCTCAGCACCTTGACGAATCGAAGTCCGGTTACAATCCATCGCTGTATCACCACCGCCCAGCACAATGACTTTTTTGCCTTGTACGCTGATGTATTCAGCCGGATCTTTTTCCCAGCCTTGGGTACGGTTGACATTGGCAATCAGGAAATCCAGTGCATCAACAACACCATCCAGGTCTTCGCCGGCAAAACCACCTTTCATATAGGTATAGGTGCCCATGCCCATGAATACCGCATCATAATCGGCAAGTAGCTGGTCAATCGTGACATCGGTGCCAATTTCAGTATTGAGACGGAATTCCACGCCCATGCCGGTGAAAATTTCACGGCGGCGTTTCATTACATCTTTTTCCATTTTAAATTCTGGAATACCAAATGTTAAAAGACCACCAATTTCCGGACGTTTGTCAAACACGACGGGTTTTACGCCGGCACGAACCAGAATATCCGCACAGCCAAGTCCGGCAGGACCTGCACCAATAATCGCGACTTTTTTATTGGTCCACTTTACATTGGACATGTCTGGACGCCAGCCCAAAGCAAAGGCGGTGTCATTGATATATTTTTCAGCATTGCCAATGGTGACTGCACCGAAACCGTCGTTCAGGGTACAGGCCCCTTCACATAAACGGTCTTGCGGACAAACACGGCCACAGACTTCCGGCAAGGTATTGGTCTGGTGGCACAGTTCCGCTGCCTGAAACAAACGTCCTTCAGCCACCAGTTTCAACCAGTTCGGAATGTAGTTATGTACCGGACATTTCCATTCACAATACGGGTTACCACAACCGAGACAACGATGGGTCTGGTTCGCAGCAATTTCCGCAGTAAACGGTTTATAAATTTCTACAAATTCTGCTTTGCGGACATCAAGCTCTTTTTTCTCTGGATCTTGGCGTGCGACATCCAGAAATTGAAAGTCATTATGTAGGCGTTCAGCCATGTCTCTCTCCGTGGCTAGAGGTAAAGGCTTTACAGTTGCCTTACCTCTGCCTATATATCTGTTGGTCGTGGAATTATTGTGGATCAGCTTGAGTTGTTTTCAACAGCGTTTGCAAGTTGGCTGCTTTTGGTTTTACCAACCAGAACTTACGGCTATAGAAATCAAACTCATGGCGGATCTTGTACGCCCAAGCACTACCGGTTTCTTTAATATGTTCATCCAAAATGCGACCCAGGAAGGCTTTATGCTCTTCCATCGGTTCGGTGGAAATACGATTCAGCTCAATCAGTTCGTGGTTATAATGATCAACGAAGTCATTATCCAGATCAAGTACATAAGCAAAACCACCAGTCATACCCGCCCCGAAGTTATGTCCGACTTTACCCAGCACGGTCACGATCCCACCGGTCATATATTCACAGCAGTGATCGCCAGCACCTTCGATGACCGCAAATGCGCCCGAGTTACGCACCGCGAAACGCTCGCCTGCCGTACCCGCTGCATATAACTTACCGCCAGTGGCACCATAGAGACAGGTGTTACCAATGATCGCGGTATTTTGGGTCTGGAATGGTGAACCTTTTGGCGGGAAGATCGAAATGCGACCACCGGCCATGCCTTTACCGACATAGTCATTGGCATCGCCTTCAAGGCTGATGTGCAGACCACCGGCGTTCCAGACACCGAGCGACTGACCTGCAGTACCGTTCAGGTGTACTTTCACCGGATGATTTTCCATGCTCAGGTTGCCATAACGGCGGGCAATTTCACCGGATAAACGCGCACCAATCGAACGGTCACAGTTACCAATCGAGAAGTGATACTCACCGCCTGTTCCGGCTTCAATCGCAGGCAGGATTTCCGCCACCATTTTCTCTGCCAGAATCCCTTTATCAAATGGCGCATTGCCTTGAACTTGGCAATACTGCGCTTTACCTTCCGCAGCAGGATGGGATTCCAGTAATTTACTTAAATCAAGATGCGCATGCTTGGCGGTCTCACCCGGCAAGACTTCTAATAAATCTGTCCGGCCAATCAGGTCTTTTAGATGCGATACACCCAGTGCTGCCAACCATTCACGGGTTTCTTCAGCAATAAAAGTGAAGAAATTAATCAGCATTTGTGGCTCGCCAATATAATGCTCTTGACGCAAATGGTCTTGCTGGGTTGCCACACCGGTTGCACAGTTATTTAAATGGCAAATACGCAGGTATTTACAACCGAGTGCAATCATTGGCGTTGAACCAAAGCCAAAGCTTTCAGCCCCTAAAATCGCGGCTTTGACCACATCCAGACCGGTTTTTAAACCACCATCGGTTTGTACGCGAACTTTACCACGCAGGTCATTCACACGAAGGGCCTGATGTGCCTCAGAAAGACCCAGTTCCCACGGTGAACCTGCATGATGAATTGAAGAAAGTGGAGAAGCCGCTGTCCCACCATCATAACCAGAAATGGTAATGAAATCGGCATACGCTTTCGCTACACCTGCCGCAATCGTACCGACACCCGGTTCAGAAACCAGCTTAACTGACACCATCGCCTGTGGGTTAACCTGTTTTAAATCAAAGATCAACTGTGATAAATCTTCAATTGAATAGATATCGTGATGCGGAGGTGGCGAAATCAGGGTAACGCCCGGTACAGAGTAACGTAAACGGGCAATGAGACCATTCACTTTACCACCCGGCAACTGACCACCTTCACCTGGTTTTGCACCTTGCGCGACTTTAATTTGAAGAACTTCTGCAGATGTTAAGTAAGCAGGCGTCACACCAAAACGGCCCGATGCAATTTGTTTGATTTTCGAGTTGCGGATAGTACCGTAACGCGCTGGATCTTCACCGCCCTCACCTGAGTTCGAGCGACCACCAATCGTGTTCATGGCAATCGCAATCGCTTCATGTGCTTCAGGGGACAGTGCACCCAAAGACATGCCGGCAGAGTCAAAGCGAGGCAGGATCTTTTCCACAGATTCCACTTGTTCGACTGGAATCGAATTATCTGTTTTTAGTTTGAACAGGTCACGAATCGTCGCAATTGGACGATTGTTCACCAATTCTGCATATTCTTTAAAATCTGCGTAGTTCCCAGAACGTACTGCTTTATGCAGTGAGTTGATCACGTCTGGGTTAAAGGCATGGTATTCCTTGCCGAATACAAATTTCAGCAGACCGCCCTGATCAATTGGCTTACGATTTTTCCAGGCAATATCCGCCAACTGTTTTTGATCATTTTCAAGATCAACAAAGGTTGCACCCTGAATACGGCTTGGCACACCAATGAAACATGTATCAACCACTTCATTCGACAGACCGACGGCTTCAAATAACTGACCGCCACGATAAGAGGCCACCGTCGAAATTCCCATTTTTGATAGAACTTTCAGTAAGCCTTTCTCAATGCCTTTACGGAAATTGTTTTGTGCATAGATTGGATCACCCAAGAGCTCGCCTTTGGCAACCAGATCATTGATCACGTCATAAGCCAGATATGGATAAATCGCAGTTGCGCCAAAGCCGAGAAGCACTGCGAACTGATGTGGATCACGGGCAAAACCGGTTTCAACAATCAGATTAGCATCGGTACGCAAACCGGTATTAATCAAGTAATGATGCACCGCACCGGTCACCATAAAGGCATTGGCCGGCAAGTGGCCTTCACGAATTTTCTTGTCTGAAAGCATCAGTAAAGTTTTGCCATCACGAATCGCTTGTGCAGCCTCGATGCAAATACGCAGAATTGCGGCTTGTAAACCTTCGGTTTCAGCATAGTTCAAGTCAATATCTGCAATTTCATAACCGGCACGACCCAGCGTACGGATCTGATGCATTTTTGAATTAGAAAGTACAGGACTGGAAATGATCAAGCGGTCTGCATGCTCAGGCCCTTGCTCAAAGACGTTTTGTTCACGACCTAAACAGGTTTCCAGTGACATCACAATCGATTCACGTAGCGGATCGATCGGCGGGTTGGTCACCTGTGCAAACTGCTGGCGGAAATAATCCGACACATGGCGCACCTGACGAGACAAAACCGCCATTGGGGTATCATCACCCATTGAACCTACCGCTTCCTGACCGCTTTCAGCAATCGGACGTAACAACTGGTCACGCTCTTCAAAGGTCACCATGAACATTTTTTGTGCCGCTTTCAGGCCATCGCCTTTTAAGCCTTGATCACATAAATATTCTTCCAGCTCTGGACTACCTTGCAAACGCACAGAATTTTCACGTAACCATTCACGGTATGGACGCATACGTTTCAGATGATTATTGACATCTTGAGTATCCAGCACCTTGCCGGTTTGCGTATCAATGACCAGCATTTGGCCAGGCCCAACACGACCTTTAGAAATCACATCTTCAGGTTGATAACCCCACACGCCAATTTCAGAAGCCAGCGTGATATAACCATTTTTGGTGATGACCCAACGCGCAGGACGCAGACCGTTACGATCCAGCATACAGATCGCATGACGCCCATCCTGAATCACCAGACCTGCAGGACCATCCCAGGCTTCCATATGTTTTGAGTTGAATTCATAGAAGGCACGCAGATCTGCATCAAGCGTTTCCACGTTCTGCCACGCAGGCGGAACCAGCATACGGAGTGCACGGAACAGATCCATACCGCCACCAATCAGAATCTCCAGCATGTTATCCAGGCTCGAAGAATCCGAACCGGTACGGTTCACAATTGGATTCAGTTCAGTTAAACCGGGTAATAACGGATTTTCAAATTTTGGTACACGTGCCATGGCCCAGTTACGATTCGCAGTAATGGTATTGATTTCACCATTGTGTGCCAGGTAACGGAACGGTTGTGCCAACGGCCAGCGTGGCAGAGTATTGGTCGAGAAGCGCTGATGGAAGACCACAATATGCGATTCCAAACGTGGATCTGCCAGATCTGTATAAAAATCTGCAATCGCTTCCGGCATCATCAAGCCTTTATAGCTGATCACCGTTGAACATAAGGTAGTGACATAGAAAGACGTATCATTGCTTAACAACTGCTCTGCACGACGGCGTGCCAGGAATAACTTACGGTTAAATTCAACCTCAGTCACACCCATTGGACAGTTAACAATAATCTGTTCAAATGCCGGCATCGATTGTAATGCAATTTCACCCAATGCATCGACATTGGTCGGAATCACACGCCAAGCTAAAACGATTAGACCTTCAGCTTCAATCTCTTTGTTTAAAACCTGTTTGGCATGAGCAGCAAGCGCAGGATCAAGATTTAGGAATACTGAACCTACAGCAAAGACTTCACTCAAGGTGGTATCACTTAAGCGTTTTGCTTCTTCACGGAAGAATTTTTTTGGCATTGCCAAGAGCAAACCACAACCATCTCCAGTCTTGCCATCTGCGGCAATACCACCACGATGGGTCATACAACTCAAACTATGAATCGCGGTCTTGACGAGATCATGGCTAGCATCACCCTGCATATGGGCAATTAAACCGAAACCACAGTTATCTTTAAACTCATCCGGTTGGTATAAACCTTGAGCGGGAGCTACATTGTTAGGCGATGGCATGTGCATAGCGTACCCTTCTTTCACGAAGCCTCAACAGGCTATTAAACAATCTAAATTTTTCTCTGCGCTGGCGTCTAATGGACTTTCGAAGACCTTCTTGGTAGAGCAAAAGCATTTTTCTTTATTTCTTCAGACTAGTCCTTTTTTAGACTAAATGCATAACAAATAAAGTTTATTCTGCTCATGAATAACATAAAAATCTGGAATAAATATGACATTCACACGGTGTCATCGAATCATTTTTCGCGCTAAAACAGGGAGATTAATTCAATCCATGCACCAATAAAGCAAATTACATGCCAATAAATAGCACATAAATTAAAACCATACAGATGACAAAGCTTTAACAAGGATTACAGGGATACTGGTTATTTTTAATGTTTATTTTTTGCACCAAAAGCGCACATTTCTAATTAGGTCATTTTTTTGGTGCGCTATTTTAGAACGGATTAGTTAAAAGGATCACTAATCTCATTGTTTTGAGGACGGGAATTCCCCCCTTGGTTCGGTCGATTATTATTGTTTTGTGGTTGTGGTGCACCTTCTACAGCACTTTCGGATTTCTGTACATCGAGCACATTGCCGGCGGCATCACGACGCACAATTGTGGTACTGGTGGTCGCATCCGAACTACGCGGTTTAACCTCAGCCTGAGTTTGCTGTCTGAGTCGTACAGATTCATCTACCTTCGGTAAAGGTACGTTTTTCAAGCGAATCTCATACAGCTTTTGATTGCTTGCCAATTCCTCTGAACCCAGATTATTGACCAGACTGACATACTGCTGTATTGGCACCACTTCAGGCTTTACTGAAGCAGGCAAATTTAAATTCAATGTAGATAAGGCCTGATTGGCTTCTGCGGCGGTCTTATACTGACCATACAGCAGCACATATTGTTCTGGCTGATTTTCACCGGATATTCTTAGATAAATAAAATACTTACGATCTGGCTGTTTTTTAAGAAAGCTTTTTAGAATGGCTTCATTACTGACGCGAAATAATTCAATCGCATGCTGTTTTTTCGCCTCATTAACAAATTTGGTGCCGCGAAATTCCGGCTCATGATTGGCATTTACAATGGTGCGCGTATTCAAATCGAGGGGTTTGACCTCGTCAAAAAGCGCACCAAGATGGGTCATTGTCGCTACTTTTTCCGGCTGAATTTGTAATTGAACTTTAGTTTCTGGCTTTTTTTCCACTTCAATTACCGCATCTGAATCAGTAATGGCCCAAAAGATCAAGGCTGCAAATAGACAGCATACACCACAGACCAGCCAGAAATAGTGCTGAACCTTTTGCCAAGGAGTGTGTAATGCTGTCATAAAAACTAAAACCTATGCCTGATTCGCTAAAATTGCCTGTTGCATTCGCTCAAGATCAAAATCCCGAGTAATCACAGCTTTGCCTAATTGTTGCAACAACACCAGACGCAATTGTCCATTCAAGACTTTTTTGTCATGGGCCATATATGCCAGGAAATCATCAAGAGGGATTTTAGGACAAACGATCGGAAGTTTGGCACGAGAAATGATTTTTTTTGTACGTTCCACATCATCCTGAGAAATCCAGCCCATACGCTGTGATAAATCTGCTGCCATCACCATACCGGTTGCCACAGCTTCGCCATGTAGCCAGACCCCGTAACCCATATAGGATTCAATCGCATGACCAAAGGTATGCCCTAAATTGAGTAAAGCACGTTCACCCTGTTCCTTCTCATCATTGGCCACAATTCGGGCCTTATGCGCACAGGAACGGTAAACGGCTTCAGCAAGTAATTCTTTATTACGGTCGACCAGCGCATCCATGTTTTCTTCAAGCCAGACCAGAAATGACTCATCGCCTAGCAGCGCATATTTAATGACTTCAGCCAGACCTGCTGAAAGCTCTCGATCAGGCAAAGTAGAAAGCTGCGACATATCCGCCAGTACCACTTGCGGCTGCTGGAAAGCACCAATCATGTTTTTGCCCAAGGGATGATTAATCCCGGTTTTTCCACCAACACTTGAATCTACCTGCGACAGCAAGGTCGTCGGTACCTGGATAAAGTACACACCGCGCTGGAAACAGGCCGAAGCAAACCCAGCCATATCTCCAATCACACCCCCACCCAACGCAAGTACAGTACAGTCCCGATTAAACCCGGCTTCAAGCAGTGCATCAAAGATCAGATTCAAATGCTGGCTATCTTTGTATTTTTCACCATCAGGCAAAATACAGGTCGCAACACGTTTATCCAGAGCCTCAATTGCAGTTTGATAACGCTGCAAATAGAGTGGTGCAACCGTAGTATTGCTCACAATCATCACTTGCTTGCCCTGAATATAGGGAGCCAATAAGGCCTGTGGATCCAGATCGCTTCCAATAAAAATAGGATAACGACGTTCTCCGAGTTCTACATATAAGGTTTGCATGCTTGATTAACCACTTTATTCAATGAACTTAATTTTTAGGAACAATGAGATTGAGAATCCGCTGCGCCAGATCTCGTGCAGCACCCTGATTGGTCTCAATAATATGATGTGCCACTTCCCGATACAAGGGATCACGAACTGCCAGTAAATCACGCAACTTTTGTTCCGGATTTTCGACTTGAAGGAGAGGACGGTTTTTATCGCGATAGGTACGTTGCAGTTGAATTTCAACCGGCGTATAGAGATAGACAACAATTCCGCGCTGTTTCAGATAATCCCGATTTAAGGTCTGAGTAATGGCACCACCGCCAGTGGCTAAAACCAGATGGGGACGTGAGGTAAGGTCATTAATGACAGCAGTTTCACGGTCACGGAAACCCTGCTCCCCTTCTTTTTCAAAAATCCAGGGAATCGTCGCGCCTGTTTTACGTTCAATTTCATGATCACTGTCTAGAAATTCACGCCCTAACAATTCTGCGAGATGTCGTCCTACTGTTGTTTTACCGGCCCCCATCGGCCCTACCAAATAAATATTTGGCAGGGTTTCAAACTCTTTGCTTGGCAAGGAGTCACCTATTCGTTTTGTTAAATTCAAAATATATTAATGATTTCTTGAAACACTGTCATTAACAATTCGAGGTGTAACGAAAATCAGTAGCTCGGTTTGGTTGGTAGTTTTTGTATTGTTACGGAACAAACCACCAATATATGGTAAATCCCCAAATACTGGTACTTTTTGTGAATTGTTAGTATTTGCATCATCAAAAATACCACCTAAAACTACCGTTTCACCATCACCCATCAAGACATTAGTTTCCAACTCATTGGTATTGATAGATGGGCCATCAGGAGTCATCGCTCCAATAGTATCTTTTTCAATCTTAAGCTCCATCTGAACCTTACCATCAGGTGTAATACTTGGAGTCACTTCAAGTCTTAAATTAGCCGCTTTAAATTCAGTTTTAACCCCTTCAGTAGCACTATAAGATTGATAAGGAATCTCTGTACCACGCAAAATATAAGCCTTCTGCTTATCACCAGTCAGAATTTTAGGAGCAGAAAGCACCTCACCCAGCCCATCTGACTGTAATGCTGTTAATTGTAAATCCAACATATAGTCAGAAATTTTTAATAATCCAAAACTGAATGTACCTGCAGAAGCAGTTCCTAGATTAACCCCTAGATCTAAGCTCGGCGAATAATCTCCCCCCCATACAGTAGAACCTGGAGTATCCAAAGGAATTGGGTTATTTCTTTGCAAGCCCCAACGAATGCCTAAGTCTCGAGAAAAGTTTCTCTCAGCTGTAACTATTCTTGCCTCAACCATAACTTGCTTCACTTGAATATCAAGCAAATCCACCATATTTTTAATTTTATCAATAAATTGCTGAGTATCACTAATAATTAAAGTATTGGTTCGAGCATCTACAGAAATAGACCCTCGTGAACTCAACAAGCTTTCCTTATCCCCAGCACTCGAACCACTTGATGCCCCTTTATTCTGCGTAATCAGTTTTTCGATATCAGCAGCTTTGGCATAATTGAGCTGCATATACTCAGTTTGGATAGGAGCAAGTGCTACACTCTGCTTAATCGCCTTAGCTTCTTCCTCTTCAGCCTTTATCAGCTCTGTAACTGGTGCGATCCAGATCACATTGCCATTGCGGCGTTTATCCAGATTCTTGGTTTTCAGCACAATATCCAGCGCCTGATCCCAAGGTACCTCTTTCAAGCGCAAGGTAATATTACCTTGCACACTATCTGCTGCCACCATATTGATATCGGTAAAATCAGCCAAAAGCTGTAGTACACGACGTACTTCAATATCCTGGAAATCGAGTGAAATTTTCTTGCCGCTATAAGCCACGGCCTTCGGACGTAGCGGACTCTTGGCTTCCGGACGTTTCAAACTGATGGTCAGCTTATTATCCGTTTGATAAGCCATATATTCATAGCTTTCCCCGGACTGGATCGTAATCACACCTGATCCATTTTGATTCACTGCATCCACACTCGACACAGGCGTCGCGAAATCATTCACATTCAGACGACGGGTCAAATGCGTCGGGATCTTCGTGCCTAAGGTTCGAACAATGATTTTAGTCCCCTGCTGCTGTACATCGACCGGGGTGTTGTTGCCTGCCAAGTCAATCACCACCTGACCTTCACCTTGAGCCCCACGCTGGAAACTGATATTGCTAATTCCCTGAGCTGACTGCTGTAATACCGTTTGAGCTGTCGCGACTGGTGTGACTGAATTGATTTTCAGGATAAAGGTATTCCCTTCAACTCGCGTGGTAAAGGCACCAGCATCTGCCAGATTAACAGTCAAACGGGCACGTTGTGCATCCGAAGTCACATCGACCGAACTGGCTTCACGTGTTGCCACCGGAATATTGCTTTGCTTTAAGTTTTGTTGGGCCTGGTCAAAATCTAAAATTAGACGTGAAGGTGATTCTAATTGATAGGCCTGTGGCTGTGGTGGCAAACCATTGAACATCACCCGAATTTCAGTTCCTTGTCCAGGAAGCTGCATAGCTACGATATTGGTCACGGCTACCTGCGCGCTGGCTGCTTGCATCACCGCAATCGCAACAGCACCCATTGAAAACTGACGAAACACACGATTCATTGTATTAGCATCCCCAAAAATAAATTCTTTAATACTCTTATTCATTGTTATTCCCTAAAACTTATGGTGCCGGCCCAATCAGAACCAGACTTCGCGGACGCTCCACATATCCTTCACGGCCATCTGGAATAATCTCAATCAAATCGATCTGCGTTGGTGTAATACCACTCACACGACCATGATTAAGCCCCATATAGCTACCACGCTGTATCCGTTCAATCTCGCCATCCGGTGTCTGGATTAAAGCCAGAATCTGTCCGGCCTGATTACGCATGCTGCCTTTCATGCTCAAGGTTTCCAGAGGATAACTTTCCAGTGGTTGCAATTGACGTGATAAATTTGGATAAACCCGTTTTCCTGCCATAATCTTTAGCTCGGCAGCCAGAGAACTTGGCAGGAAAGGACTTTTGATCTGATGTGCTGCATAGTTGAAGGTTTCAACTGGCATAAAATCGGGTGCAGGTTCAATCGGCAAAGGTGGCTGGTTACGAATATTGGCCATTTCCTGATTGACTGCATCAATACGTGAATCACATCCCAGCAATACCAGTCCAAGCGCTAAAACTGAAGTAATTTTAATCCTATTCATTACTGCGCCCCCTGAGTCGTGCTCGTACCTGCTGAAGAAGCCTCGGCATTGCCCACATAACGATAGGTTTTGGCCTTAACCACATAATCAATCACCGGAATCTCAGACTTTTTCTCTTTATTCTCAGTACCGGTGATGGTGAAATCATGCAAGGTAACAATACGCGACAAGCCTGCAATACTGCTGACAAAAGAACCAAAAGCGTGATAATCCCCAGTCGCTTCAATCGCAATTGGCTGTTCAATAAAGAATTCCTGCTTGATCTCCGGTTCCAGACGGATATTTTTAAATTTCAGACCTGAATTCACCCCACTCAGGTTAATATCTTCGACCAGACCCGGAATTTCAGTTTCCTTCGGCAATTGTTCTAATTGCTGGTTAAAACGTGCTTCCATTTCCTGAAGCTGAATCTGATATTGTTGTAGATTACGTAATTTTGATTCCTTTTCACGAAACTCATTCAGCAGGTTTTGTTCCTGGGCACTGGCTTGTGAAATTGATTCAATCGTACTTCTGGTCAGAGCAAAATAAATCAGCATAAATACCAAGATAACAATAAAAATCCAGCAGCTAATCTTGACTGATAAAGGCCAGCTGCCATAATTATTAGGATCTAGAGTATTGAATTGCTGAAAAAATTTCTCAACTGTCATTTTATTTTTAGGTACAGCCACGGCATCCTGGCTGAACTCATCGAATTTTTCATTACTCATGATGATGCCCCCGGAGTGGTATTGGCTGCTTGCTGTTCTTCATTCAGTACCGGTTCAGCGATCTGATCCAGATCCACAGTCACGGTAAAGCTGCCATAAGACTCTTCAACACGTGGAATAATCGAGCTCGGTGCCTTTTCTTTGGATTCTTCAGCCACCAGAAAGGCATTCATAAAGGCATTTCGGTACCAGGAGGAAGCTTCCAGATTACGCAGTAATTCTGCTACGGTATTTGGACTCTCGGCTCGACCTTCGATGCTAAATTTATCGCCAGTACGCTGAAACTTGGTGATGTACATATTGGCTGGTGTCACCCGTACAATTTCATCAATCAAATGTACCGCGATCGGACGTTGCGTTTGCAAGCCCTGAATCAGCTTCATCCGCTCAACAATGGCATTACGTTGCTCTTGCAAACCTTCTAGCGCTTTTAACTGCACATCCAGATTCTGGTTGGTACTTTGAATCAGCTGATTGGCCTGTTCCTGATCCTGAAGCTTGTGATCATAATAAAACCAGGTTGAACCTGCCGCCGCCAGTCCTAAGAAAAGCGCCCCCACACAGATTGCCACGAATTCATTATTTCTTTTAATTCTTAGCTCATCACGCCAAGGAAGTAAGTTAATCTTTGCCATTAATCAAAACTCCTCAATGCCAAACCACATGCAACCATGAGTGATGACGCGTCATTTTCAATTTTTTTAATATCAATTTGAGGAGAAAAGCCCATTTGCAAAAATGGATTCGCGATCGTGACACGGTAACCGAGTTTTTGTTGTAATAATTTTGCCAGACCTGGAATATTGGCATTCCCGCCGGCCAATAAAATATGATCAATCTCATTAAACTGAGACGATGAAAAGAAGAATTGTAATGACCGCGCTGCCTGTTGCACTACGGCATCCAGGAACGGTTCTAGCACTTCAATATCATAATCATCTGGCAAAGCACGGGTTTTTTTAGCACGCCCGGCTTCTTCAAAAGACAGACCATAACGGTTCTGAATTTCCTGAGTCAGCTGTTTGCCACCGAACACCTGCTCACGGGTATAAATAATTTTGTTGTTCTGCATGACAGACAAGGTGGTCATACTATGTCCAATGTCTAAAATACCGACAGTATTTACCCCCATCGGCAAAGTATCCGAAAACACTTTAAAAGCATTTTCCAGCGCAAAACTTTCTACATCCGCGATCTTGGGTGTCAGTCCGGCAATTTCCAAAACTTCAGAGCGTGCTTCAATATTTTCAATGCGGGTTGCCACCAACAGCACATTGACCCGGTTTGGATTGGCAAGACGGTCAGGCAGAACTTCAAAGTCCAGACTGGCTTCATCGAGTGGGAACGGAATATACTGTTCTGCATCTTCACGAATCTGAACTTCACGCTCATCATTCGACATGTCTGCATCCATCTCGATAGTTTTGGTAATCACCATAGAGGTTGGAATGGCAAAAGCGGCATGATTCGACTGGGTGTTGGCCAAATTAATTGCACGCCCAAGGGCATCCGCGACTGCTTCCGGGTTTAAGACGTTTTTTTCAACAACACTGTTTTCCATTAATGGGACCAAAGCATAGCTCTCTACCCAGTAACGGCTACTTTTTACAGAAAGCTCCAAAACCTTAACAGAAGTCGAACTAATATCAACTCCTATTAACCCCTTATTTGGTTTACGATATAACCTGCGCACAATATAATTCCTATTATTTTTTTGTCCCCAATTAAATCTAACTTACCAATCGATCCGATCTATAATTTTATATAGATACAATAACTCATCTAACAATATGTATATCTAAAGGATATACTGATCGGTAATTAGTTCGCCATTAGCTCTTATTAAAACTTACTTGTTATGAAAAAGCTATCTTGTTCAGGCCTTGTTCACCCATTTTTTTTGATCATTATCATTATCCTGATCTCAATTCCGATGGGTTTCTATGGCATGTATCTCTATATTGCCCCATCTTTGCCTGAAATGTCCACGCTGAAAAAGGCGCCTTTATTAAAGCCTTTACAAGTTTTTAGTTCAGATAATGAATTAATTGCTGAGTATGGTGGCAAGCTTTCTGTTCCCGTGAAATATGAACAAATTCCATCCGAGTTTATTCATGCTTTCCTCGCCGCTGAAGATTCCAGCTTTTTTGAGCATAGCGGAATCAGTTTTAAAAGCTTAGGCCGCGCAGTCAGTGAAAGTATCACCGGTTCGGATGTGCAAACCGGTGGTTCCACTATCACCATGCAGGTGGCGAAAAACTATTATCTCAGCCCCGAACGAACACTCAAGCGTAAACTGACTGAAATTTTTCTGGCCCGTAAGATTGAGCAAAGCCTAACCAAAGAAGAAATTCTGACACTGTATGTGAATAAGATCTTCTTGGGTAAAAATGCCTACGGGATCGCAGCAGCAGCCAAAATTTACTATAACAAGAGTTTAGAAGAACTTTCGATTGCGCAAATGGCCATGATTTCAGGCTTACCTAAAGCGCCTTCTCGATATAATCCGGTGGCCAATCCCAAACGTGCTCTCGAACGTCGCAACTGGATTTTAGGACGTATGCTGCAACTGGGTTATCTGAACCAGAGTCAGTATCAACAAGCGATTGCTGAACCCATCAATCTGGATATGCCTGACCGCAGTACCCGCAATAAATTCCCGTATGTCGGTGAGATGGTGCGTTCTGAACTGGTACAACACTTTGGCGAACAGGCGGTAGATTCTGGCTACAAGGTCTATACCACCATCCATAGTGAACGCCAGACCTATGCAGAACAGGCGGTACAAGAGGGTCTGGAAGCTTATGACCGTCGACATGGCTGGCGTGGTGCTGAAGCACATGATCAACCGCTGGAAAATTTCCGTGCCTATGCCAACACCTACCCTGCTCAAGTGACCAAGATTGGCAATTCCAGTTTTGAAGCGTTGATGCAGGATGGCACCACGGTAACTGTACCGTGGTCCGGTATGTCTTGGGCGCGCCCCTTTCGCAATGTCAACAGTGTAGGTGGTGCGCCTAGCAAAGCTTCCGAGATTGTCAAAGTCAAAGATATTATACGTTTACGACCGAATCAGAATAAAACCTCGTGGTCGCTGGTACAAATTCCAAATGTGCAAGGACAGTTGATTGCCATCAATCCAAATAATGGTGCAATTGAAGCCATTGTGGGCGGATACAACTTTTATCAGTCGAAATTTAACCGTGCAATCCAGGGCTGGCGTCAACCCGGCTCTACGATTAAGCCTTTTGTTTATGCACTGGCTTTAGAACGAGGCATGACACCGCATACCATGGTGAATGATGCGCCAATTACCATTGGCAAATGGACACCTCGTAATTCAGATGGCCGTTATCTGGGGATGATCCCGCTACGCCGTGCACTTTATCTTTCGCGCAATACCGTTTCAGTGCGTTTATTACAGGCTGTCGGGATTGAACGTACCCGTCAGCTGTTTATGGATTTTGGGTTACAGGACAATCAGATTCCGCGTAACTACACCATCGCACTCGGCACGCCTCAGGTTCTGCCGATTCAGATGGCGACAGGTTATGCGACTTTTGCCAACGGTGGTTACCGGATCCAGCCACATTTCATTACCCGTATTGAAGATGCCTATGGCCATACCATTTTTGAGGCTCAGCCTGAATATGCGTGTATTTCCTGTATCAATACCGAAGAAGAACCTGCTCAACCGGCCGACACCATGACCGCAGATGATGAAGCGATTGCAATCAACAATACAAGTCTAGAACAGAAACAGGCTGCACCCAAAGTCTCTGCTGAAGACAGTAATTATCGTCAGGCACAGCGTATTTTAAAATCCAGCTCTGCCTATGACATGGCCAATATTCTGCGTGATGTGATTCAGCACGGTACCGGCCGTGCGGCCTTAAGAATCGGGCGAAATGATATTGGGGGCAAAACCGGAACCACAAATGACGCCAAAGATGCCTGGTTCGCAGGGTTCAATGGCAAACTGGTTACCATCACCTGGGTCGGCTTTGACCAGCCTAAAACCTTGGGACGCCGTGAATATGGTGGTGTGGCAGCCTTACCGATCTGGACCGACTTTATGGGCAATGCCTTAAAAGGTCAGCCAGAAGCATGGGTGCGTTTAGACCGTAATGCCAAGGCACCAGTGAATCGAAGCAAGGCAGTTCAGGGTGATGAAGCGCAGAATGATCCGTCTTCACCACCAATGGCCACTGCACTTTACCGCCCGGCACCTGTGGTCGTCCCGAAACGGACAGAAACGGATTTCGAAGATCTGCCAGGACAGGAAATCGCTGTGCCAGATGCTGCTGAAACAACCGCTCCGCCAGAACAGCCGCTTCAACCAAGCAAAGTGGACGCTTTAGAAAACCTGATTCAAGAAGTGCAATAACCACAACCGACAAACTAGTATAAAAAAGCCCTCAACAATGAGGGCATTTTTATCGGTGAATTTTTATTTTTTCTGAAACAGATAGATCTGATATTGCGCCAGCAATTTAAACTGATCCTGCTGTTCAAGTACCAGACGGCGTTCAGGTTTGGCCTTGTAAGCATATGGCGTCATAGCAATCAGGTTTTTTAAATCTATCTGTGGCAAAGTCATCGGGGCATCAATCACCTGCTCACTGAGCAGATCAAATTCATCTTGCAGTTGCTCAACAAACTTTTGCGGTTCGTGGGGTTTCACTTCTTCAAAAAGTGCCTCACGCATCGCATATAAATGCTGTGGCGCAGGTGTCACCACCATTAAATAACCTTCAGCTTTTAAAACCCGTAAAATTTCCTGTTTTGGGATCGGACTGAACAGGCTGGTACACATATCAATCGACCCATCCAGCACTGGTAAAGTCGCCCCGGTTCCTACGACCCAGGTGATATTTTTATTGAGCTTGGCCGCGACCTGAACGGCATTTTTGGCAATATCCACCCCGACGCATTGCAGCACTTCAGTCTGCATGGCATCAGTATAGTAGCCTTCACCACAACCAATATCTAAAAGATTTTCAATACGCAGCTCTCGCAGCTTCTCCACCACGGCCTGTTGCAAAGGCGCATAATGACCCGCACTCAAAAATGCACGACGTGCCTGGACGGACTCAGGCGTATCCCCAGGATTTTTACTGTGTTTATGTTGCACCACATGCAGGTTCACATAGCCTTGCTTGGCCACATCGTAGCTATGATGATTCTCACATCGCCATGTTCTTTCATTTAAGCTCAACTGCTGGCGACAGACTGGGCACATGAGTAAATTCATCATTCTCTCCAAAACAAAAAAGCCGGCCTGCGCCGACTTTTTTCAATGCATCTCTTAACGCAATTTTAAGGTCATTAGACCCAAAACCACCAGCATAATTGTAATAATCCAGAAACGAATGACGACTTGAGTTTCACGCCAGCCTTTCTTTTCATAATGATGATGCAGCGGTGCCATCAGGAACACGCGTTTATTGCGCATTCTTAATGAACCAATCTGCAAGAATACTGAAATCGCTTCGACCAAGAATACACCCGCCATAATCGCAAAGACGATTTCCTGACGTACCATCACAGCAATCGTCCCCAACATCGCACCCAGCGATAAAGCACCGACATCACCCATAAATACTTGGGCTGGATGGGCGTTATACCAAAGGAAAGCCAGACCCGCTCCGATCATGGCAGCACAGACCACCACCAGTTCAGACGAATATTTTACATAAGGAATATGCAGATAATTGGCAAAGCGCACGTCACCGGCCAAATAGGCAAATACGCCCAAACCTGTAGCAACCAGCACGATTGGCATGATTGCCAGACCATCCAGACCATCAGTCAAGTTCACGGCATTGGAGGCACCGTTAATCACGAAATAGGTAAAGATAATAAAACCAATGCCCAATGGGATCATCGATAATGGAATGCTTAGGTCTTTAAAGAATGGAATCAGCAGATCCAGCATATTCGCGGTATGCACCGGATTGGTCTGTTGCTGTGCAATGACATACAAAGCAATACCAGCACCCAAAGAACCAACTGAAGTCCAGAAGAATTTTTTCTTCGCAGGCAAACCCGCATTGTCTTTATAACGGATTTTAATCCAGTCATCGGCCCAGCCAACGGCACCGAAGATGACCATCACACCCAGCACAATCCAGACATAAGGATTGGAAAGATCTGCCCAGAGTAGAGTTGAGATACCAATCGAAAGCAGGATCAGCACCCCGCCCATGGTCGGCGTGCCCATTTTCTTGGCATGGTTTTCAGGAGCATACGAGCTGACTGCCTGACCATATTTCAGCGCCTGCAGCTTGCGAATCATCACAGGACCAAGCACCAGACCGATGGTCAATGCCGTCAAGACACTGAGCAAAGCACGTAAAGTTAAATAACGAACCACCTGAAACGTGCTGTCAAAGCCCGCCAAATGTTCAAAGAGCCATAACAGCATTTAGAGTTTCTCCATCAATGCAGCCATCAATGTTTCCATATGGGTAAAACGCGACCCTTTAAATAGAAATGACATCGGCTGAGGTTGATGTGTTTTAATCAAATCAATTAAAAACGGTAAGGCCTGCTCCTGATTCAGGAAAGCCTGCATTTTTTTACTATATTGTGTACTACGAGCACCTTCTTGTGCTGCCGGAGCAAATTCACCCACAGCCACCACAAAATTAATGCCTTTCACCGAGACCAGATCCCGACCGAGCTTGTAATGCTCGATTGCGGCAGATGAACCGAGTTCACCAATATCGCCGGTGACCATCACCCGGATGCCCTGCTGCTGCGCTAGAACTTCAGCCGCTGCACGCATCGAACCCGGATTGGCATTGTAGGTGTCGTCAATAAATAAATAGTCTTTGTGCGGAATAAAGTTCAGACGACCTTTAGCACCGACTGCCTGTTCCAGACCAGCCACGATATCATCAAGACCAATACCGATCGCCAAGGCGAAAGCTGCTGCTGCGGTCGCATTTTCGACATTATGCTCACCGGCAAACGGCAACTGAACTGTTTTCGAGCCTTGCGCTGTATTCAGGGTAAAGGTTGATGATTGCGCATCCAATACCACGTCGCTGGCATACACATCCCCACCAGCACCAAAACTCAAGCTTTTTTCAGTTGTTACTGCGGCATGAATGGTTTCAGCAAAATCATCTGCAGCAGGAATAATTGAGGTTTCAGAGATATGTGCATAAATCTCAGATTTTGCACGGCAAATTCCGTCACGACCGCCAAATTCACCTAAATGTGCCGTCCCAATATTAATGATCCCAGCCACATGCGGCTGCACCATTTTCGAGGTGTAATCAATTTCGCCCTGATGACTGGCACCCAGCTCCATCACTGCATACTGATGTTCGGGACGTAATTCGAGCAACATCACCGGTACGCCGAGGTCATTATTCAGGTTGCCACGCGTGATCAGTGTCGGCGCAAGACGAGACAAGATGCTCCCCAGCATTTCCTTGGTGGTGGTCTTGCCACTGCTGCCGGTCAAGGCAATGACTTTGAGCTGAGAATTCTGCTGACGACGGTATGCGCCTAACCGCCCTAGTGCCAAACGGGTATCGTCTACGACAAGCTGGCAGATATCGATATCGAGCGGTCGACTGACGATCGCAATCTGACAGCCGCTTGCTGCTACTTGTGCCACAAAATCATGGGCATCAAAGCGCTCGCCTTGCAGCGCAAGGAAAGCATCCCCTTGTTCAGCATCACGCGAATCGGTCAGAATACGTTTGATGGCGTCTGCCGGTTTTTTATTATTGAGCCAATTGCCTTGAGTCGCTTGTTCAAGCTGTTCTGCTGTCCAAGGTGCAAGTGGCACGGTACTGGTTGTTGAGGTATGCATATATGAATCCTAATACGCTGGATAAGCTGAATCTGCGCTGTGATGCTGGGCATCAATCGCGGCTTGCACTTCGACCACATCATCAAACCAGTGACGTACACCATCAATTTCCTGATAATTTTCGTGACCTTTGCCTGCAATCACCACGATGTCCCCTGCCTGCGCGTGTTTAACGGCAAACTTGATCGCTTCACGACGGTCATGAATTTCATGGTAGCTTTTGCCTAAAAAGTCGATGCCATTTTTCATATCGGCAAAAATTTGTGCAGGATCTTCGGTTCGCGGGTTATCGGAAGTCAAGACCGCAATATCCGAACCTTCTAATGCTGCTTGGGTCATGAGTGGACGCTTGCCGCGGTCACGATCGCCGCCACAGCCAAAGACTGCCCAGAGATTTTGTGAAACATGACGTTTTAAAGTGATGAGAACCTGAGTCAAGGCATCAGGCGTATGCGCATAATCCACTACAAATAGGCGCTCGCCATCACGCAGCACCTGCATCCGGCCTGGTGCACCTTTGAGCTGTGGCACAGTCACAATCAAGCTGTTTAAATCAAATCCGGCCTGCTCTGCCATGATCAGACTGGCGACCAGATTTTCAATATTGAAATGTCCAAGCAGCGGACTGTTAACAACATATTCAGCAGAAGCAGTTTTCAGCTTAAAGGTCGCACCTGAAATGCTGTATTGAATATCCTGAACCTGATAATCCGCAGCTTGACGGGTTGAATAGGTCAAAATTTCTGGCTGTGAGGGATTGTTGCGCGCTGCATCAATCATGATATGAGCATGCGCATCATCCAGGTTGATGACAGCCACTTTTAAACTTTCAAATTTAAATAAAGCAGATTTGGCTTCTGCATAGGCTTGCAGCGTCCCGTGATAATCCAGATGATCGCGACTTAAATTACTATAGCCCGCAATCTCGATATCACAGCCATTCAAGCGACCTTGCTCCAGACCATGCGAACTGGCTTCAATCGAGGCAAATTTAGCACCGGCTTGAGCATAAACATGTAAAGCATTTTGCAATTGCAAAGCATCGAGCGTGGTATGCGACGAGGCTTCCAGATTTGGTAAAATCCCGTTACCTGTCGTCCCCATCACTGCACAAGCTTTGCTTTGCAACATGAACAATTCCGCAACCAAACGTGAAATCGTGGTTTTACCATTGGTACCAGTCACTGCAAGAATACCTGCAGCCTGAACAGGTTGGCTGGCTTGTAAGTATTGTTTTTGCCACTGTCCCATCAAATGTCGGACATTAGCAACCACCAGATTGGGTGAGATATCCAATTCGATTTCAGAAATCACCGCTAAGGCACCCTGCTCTAAAGCTTTTTGTGCAAATACTGCCGTTTTTTCTGGTTGTGACAGACTGGTCAGGGCAATAAAAATTTGCCCTGCCTTAACTTTACGGCTATCCAGTTCGAAACCCTGAAAGGCTTGGGTCATCCATTCAGCAGTATCCTGAACGGCGTAGAGATCTTTAAATGTAATAGACATTGATCACCTATTTACTGGACTTTGGGAGATTCTAAAGGTTTGTCCAGAGGGACATTTAGCAGACGCAAGGATTCCTGCATCACGCGTGCAAATACCGGTGCCGATACCGTACCACCGTAATAGGTGCCTTGCGGATTTTCGACCACCACCACCATGGCAATACGCGGATCACTCACGGGCGCTACGCCAGCAAACAAAGCCCGATATTCATTGGTAGAATAGCCTTTACGATCGGCACGCAGTTTATGCGCAGTACCGGTTTTCCCTGCCACACGATAACCCGGAATTGTCGCGCGCGTGGCGGTACCGCCAGGCAGAGTTGCTACTTCCAGCATAAGCAAGACCTGATCTGCAATATTGGCATCAATCATTTGCTCACCCTGCGGCTGTTCTTCCAGCTTGTACAGGCTCAGCGGCATTCTCACACCCTTATTGGCCAGCATGGCATAAGCATCCGCCATTTGCAGCACAGTAGCATTCAGACCATAACCATAGGACATGGTTGCCACTTCTGACACATTCCATTTACTTGGTGGCAAGATCAGACCGGCACTTTCACCCGGGAATTTTACTGCTGAGCGTGAGCCAAAACCCAAGCGTTTATAGAAAGTAGGTAGAGTTTCATACGGCAAAGACAAGGCCAGTTTGGCGACACCCACGTTCGAAGATTTCTGGATAATACCGCCCAGTGTTAACTGACCATAGTTATGCGTATCACGAATGGTGTGATTGCCAATTCGCATACTGCCCGGTGTGGTGTTGACCACTGAATTGGCCGTATATTTACCACTTTCCAGAGCCATTGCCACAGTGAAGGGCTTCATGGTCGAACCCGGTTCGAAGGAATCCACTGCACCACGGTTACGCATGGCATCCTTGTTCAGCAGACCATTTTTATCATTCGGGTTATATGATGGCCAAGATGACAAGGCCAGAATTTCCCCGGTTTTTACATCGACCGCAATCGCAGTCGCAGAACGGGCATTATTGGCCACACCTGCCGCAGTCAATTCACGGTACATAATATATTGCAGACGCGAGTCAATACTCAGGGTGATATTCTCGCCCGGCTCGACTTCTTTAATCACTTCCGGCTCTTTAACCCGGTTGCCTTTTTTATCCCGGATAATCTGCTGCTCACCATCTTCACCTGCCAGACGGGTATTGAGCTGCATTTCCAGACCTTCAATCCCGGTGCCTTCACTATTGGTCAGACCAATAATCTGTGAATTGGGCTGTGGCTGCGGATAATAACGTTTGTAATTTTTCTCGGTATACACGCCTTGAAAATTACGCTTCATGATCAGTTCGGCCTGTTGTGGCGGAACTTCTTTTTTCAGGATCAGATAACGAGAACGCGGGCGTTCTTGCATTTTTTTGCGTAGTTCTGCCCGATCCATACCGACTGCATCGGCCAGTTCATCCAGATTCAGGTTTTTATCCGGCAACTGGCGTTTCAGCTTGCGGCTATCTGGCTCTTTTTCTAGTGCCAATATGGTCTCGTCATAGAGTTTTTTATTGTCAAAATAGTCACGTGGATCAATCACGATTTTCATGATCGGCGTACTGATCGCCAGCGGCACCCCATTACGGTCATAAATCACGCCACGCATGGCCTTGATGGTATTGGTTCTTAAAATATTGGCATTGGCTTTATTTTGCAAAAAATCCTTATTGATAATCTGCACATAGAAGGCCCGGCAAATCAGTGTAATAAAACACAGCAACACCACCGCCCACATGATATAGAAACGATTGATATACACATTTGAGGCGTTTTTGTCGGTAACTGATTGTTTTTTACGTACCGCTTGCTTCTTTCTTTTGTCTATCATGTCCGAGCGCTAGCCTTATTTTTTCTCATCTGAAGTTTGTGGTAAAGAAATGACGACACTTTGTGAAACCGGGGGAGAATACATGCGCAGCTGGGTGACAGCACGTGTGCCAATCTGCGCAGTTGCACCAAAAGTTTGCTGTTCAATTAACAAACGCCCCCAATCTGCATTCAGGTCATCACGCTCACGCAGATAAGTGCTCAGTTTTCTGGTGTCCTGACGATATTCAAACACCTGAAATACCACAAAGACTGCACTGATGAAGACCATCAGTATCAAGACGAGATAGATGCTAGCTTGTTTAAGCCATAACTTTTCTGTTTTTTTATCAACCACTTCAGTTTTCATGATGTGCCTATTAAGCTAAACGTTCTGCGACCCGGAGCCATGCACTACGTGAACGAGGATTGGCTTTGACTTCTTCGTCACTGGCTTTTACGCGGGATACCTTCTTTAAACGTCGTGTATCTTTTTGCTGCCCCGGCATTCCCCAGCCAAAATCTTCGTCTAATGTAGATTCTTTTTGAATAAACTGTTTGATCAAACGGTCTTCCAGAGAGTGAAAGCTAATTACGGCCAAACGTGCCTCAGGTTTTAAAATCTCAACTGCTTGAGGCAAGAAGATTTCAATATCTTCTAATTCTTTATTAATAGCAATACGAATCGCCTGGAAAGTACGCGTCGCAGCATGCTTATTTTTTTCCCATTTTGGATGCGCGACTTTCACAATTTCCGCAAGTTGAGCCGTGGTATCAATCTGCCCTGCCGCCTTGATGGCTTTGGCAATCCGGCGACTATAACGCTCTTCACCGTATTTAAAAATGATATTGGCCAGTGCTTCTTCTTCAATTTCAAGCAGCCATTCTGCTGCAGTTGGACCTTGAGAATTGTCCATGCGCATATCCAGCGGGCCATCTTTCATAAAACTGAAACCACGTTCGGCCTGATCCAGCTGCGGCGAAGACACGCCTAAATCTGCCATCACTCCATCCACGGTCTCAATCCCAAGCTCAGCCAGTGCGTCTTTCAGATCGGCAAAGCTGGCATGAATAATTTTAAAACGTGGATCCTCTTGTTCTAAGATTGCTGCCGTCTCTAGGGCCTGAGGATCTTTATCAAAGCCATATACACGTGCATGTTCATCTAATTTTGATAACAATAAACGAGTATGTCCGCCACGACCAAAAGTACCGTCTACATAAATTCCCGTATTGCGACCTGCCAACAAGGCATCAATCGTTTCGTGAAGTAATACAGAAATATGTGACATAAAAACTCAATCAATAGGGCGAAAAATTTAACTGCACATTATCACCCTGTTTCAGCAAAGCTCCAAACGACTTTTTGTAGATAAATATTACTTTCCATAGAGAAAACCGTTTTTATTTGAGTGTCGTCAATAAAAAAGCCTCCGCGAGGGAGGCCTGTTTATCTGTAATTCGTCTTCAAATCAGCAGATTAACGTTTTGAGTTATAAATCTGATCAAAAATCGCGCCATTCACAAAATGGGTTTTCTGTGCATTGGCCCAGCCGCCAAACACTTCATCAATGGTAAAAGTTTTGATTTTCGGGAATTGTGCTGAATATTTGGCTAATACTTTCTCATTGCGCGGACGGTAGAAATGTTTGGCTGCCATTTCCTGACCCAATGGAGAATACAGGTAGTTGATATAACCTGTTGCCAACCATTTATTGCCATTTTTATCCACGGTACGATCGACAATGGCCACCGATGGTTCGGTCAAAATCGTAATTGACGGATAAATAATATCAAACTTGTCTTTACCCAAAGTCTTTTGGGTAACCAGTGCTTCATTTTCCCAAGTCAGCAATACATCACCAATGCCACGCTCAGCAAACGTGGTCATCGAAGCACGTGCTGCTGAGTCCATCACTTTGACATTTTTATAGAGTTTACCGACAAAGTCCTGTGCTTTGGCTTTATTACCCCCCGGCTGTTTCTCGGCATAGCCCCAAGCAGACAGGTATACCCAACGTGGCAAACCACCGGTTTTCGGGTTGGGGGTAATAATTTCTACGCCTGGCTTGGTCAGATCACTCCAGTCCTTGATGCCCTTCGGATTGCCTTTGCGCACCATAAACACGATGGTTGAGGTATAAGGTGCAGAATTATGCGGAAACTCTTTTTGCCAGCCGGGTTGAATCTGACCAGATTTCACGATTTCTTCGATGTCATTGGCCAGCGCCAAAGTCACCACATCGCCTTTTAGGCCATCGACCACCGAACGTGCCTGCTTGCCCGAACCACCATGTGACTGTTTAAAGTTCACATCCAGACCGGTACGGTTTTTCCAGTAAGCACCAAATGATTTATTGAATTCATCATAGAATTCACGGGTTGCATCATAAGACACGTTTAGAAATTGACGATCAGCCGCCTGTGAGACAGTCGCTGTCAAGCCTAGACCTGTAGCCAATAAGGCAACGCTAAATAACGATTTTAATTGATTTTTCATGAGCGCACGGGAGTTTATCTTGTATAGATATAACTATATGAAATAAAATCATTTATCGCAATTCAACCTACAACATCACAACACGATATAATCAAAGGTTTTTTATTCTTAATCACCTGTTTTTAAAAACAAAATATAGCCAGTCATTTCACTTATTTCGAATATATAGAATTTTATGCATTAAATATAAAGAAAACGGATAACGCTTTATCCATTTTCTTCATTCAATTTAGATTCAAGCTTGTTATCGCTTTTCATTATAAATCTGGTCATAAATCGCCCCATTCACAAAATGGGTTTTTTGCGCTTTTTCCCAGCCACCAAAGACTTTATCAATGGTAAAGGTTTGAATTTTCGGAAATTGGGCGGAATATTTGGCAGCCACTTTGGCATCGCGTGGACGGAAGTAATATTTCGCAGCCAACTCCTGCCCTTTGGGGGAATACAGATAATTCAAATAGCCTTTCGCCAGATTGGCATTGCCATTTTTATTCACATTTTTATCAACGATCGCCACCGATGGCTCGGCCAGAATTGAAATAGAGGGATAGATGATATCGTACTTGTCCTTACTCAGACCTTGCGTTGCCAGCAAGGCTTCATTTTCCCAAGATAATAGTACATCGCCAATACCGCGCTCGGCAAAAGTCGTCAGTGAACCACGGGCACCGGAATCCAACACTTTGACATTTTGATAAAGCTTTTTGACCAGATCTCGGGCTTTGGCATCATTGCCACCGGGCTGTTTCAGCGCATAGCCCCAAGCAGACAGATAGATCCAACGTGGCGCTCCACCAGTTTTCGGGTTAGGCGTAATAATCTCGACACCCGGTTTGGTCAGATCATTCCAGTCCTTGATTTGCTTGGGATTAGCCTTACGCACCAAAAAAACGATTGTCGATGTATACGGTGCTGAATTATTTGAAAACTCTTTTTGCCAGCCTTTCTCGATTAAACCGGCATTGACGATTTCCTCAATGTCATTGGCCAAAGCCAAAGTCACCACATCGGCCTGCAAAGCATCGACGACCGAACGTGCCTGCTTGCCTGAACCGCCATGTGACTGTTTAAAATTAATTGTCTGTCCGGTTTCCTGCTTCCAGAACTGGCCAAACTCCTGATTATATTCTTGGTAAAATTCACGGGTCGGATCATAGGAGACATTCAGGAAATCTTTGGCCATTACATTTTGCATGGTGGTTGCAGTAAATATTGTCAAGATTGCGGTTGCTATTATTTTTTTCATGTTATGTGACTCATTATTGAGATAACCACACTGTATAAATAAAAAATAAATATAACAATCATGTATTTATAATAATATTGATGATCTATTTCTGATTTTGAGATATCTGCTAACAATTAAACCTGGATACATATTCTGCTAAAAAATTAATCTCCTGCTACAATATAAGACAGTTCTTCACGTTCTCTTCACAGTTGTCTGTTAAAAATAGGCCGCCAGAAGCGAGAATTACGATTTTTAGTAATTTTCCATAGATGTTATATTAATTTTTTGTAAAAAATGTGACTTGGTTCTACTTCTTTATAATCAACTGTGATTAAATTGTAGACGGAGTATTAAAAAAACATTTTTAACAGAATAAAACCAACCAGAAGCAAGGAGGAAGTTTGGATATGAAATTTAAATTATTCACAGCTAGCATCCTAAGTCTGATCATGCTGTTTTCGATTCAACTGGGTCATGCCGTCGTTGTGAAGACAGATTTGCAGAAGGCCTCAGTCACTACTGTTGAAAGCAAGACATCGCCGATTGAAAAAGCAATTCAACAACAAAAAAGCGAAAAAACCCTGCATACAGACGATAATCTTAAAGTCTTAACTGCGCTGAAAGTCGCACCTTCACAAAATTTCTTTGCAGCACAAAATTATCGCTTTACCCGCTTCGTACAAAGCATATTTTCTAGCGATCATTCTTAATCAGTTTTAACCAACTCGAATAACAGCAGGATTTAAAGCCACATCACTGAATGTTGAATAAAGCATTAAGTGATGTGGCTTTTTCGCTATAATAGAACCAAATTTATATTCTAGATTATATCCGGCTATGACTGTTCGTACTCGTATTGCACCTTCTCCTACAGGTTTTCCTCATGTAGGTACTGCCTATATTGCCTTGTTTAACTTATGTTTTGCTAAACAGCATGGGGGTGAATTCATCCTTCGTATTGAAGATACCGACCAACTGCGCTCAACACCTGAATCTGAAAAAATGATCCTGGATTCATTGCGCTGGCTCGGTCTCAACTGGTCTGAAGGTCCAGATGTGGGTGGCCCACATGCACCGTACCGCCAGTCAGAACGTATGGATATTTATAAAAACTATGCGCTGGAACTGGTTGAAAAAGGTCATGCCTTCTACTGTTTCGCCACTGCCGAAGAACTGGATCAAATGCGTGCTGAACAGCAAGCACGTGGTGAATCTCCACGTTATGACGGTCGAGGCTTAAACCTTTCTCAAGAAGAGGTCGAGCGTCGTTTGGCTGCTGGCGAAGCACATGTGATTCGCATGAAAGTACCGACTGAAGGTATTTGTAAATTTAATGACATGCTGCGTGGTGAAGTCGAGATTCCATGGGCGCAGGTCGACATGCAGATTCTGCTGAAAACTGACGGCTTGCCAACCTATCATTTGGCCAACGTGGTAGATGATCATTTAATGCAAATCACGCATGTGATTCGTGGTGAAGAATGGATTCCATCTGCACCGAAGCATCAGTTGCTGTACCAGTACTTCGGTTGGGAGATGCCGGTGCTGTGTCACATGCCACTGCTACGCAACCCGGACAAATCAAAATTGTCTAAGCGTAAAAACCCAACTTCAATCAACTATTACAAAGATATCGGTGTACTGCCTGAAGCCTTGTTGAACTACTTGGGTCGTATGGGCTGGTCAATGCCAGATGAAAGTGAAAAATTCACTTTGGCAGAAATGATTGAACATTTTGATATCAAACGCGTATCACTCGGTGGTCCAATCTTTGATGTTGAAAAACTCAACTGGCTCAATGGTCAATGGATCAAAGCCCTTTCTCCTGCTGAATTGCTCGATACGCTGCTGGCATGGAAAGCAGACCGTGCCAAATTAGAAGAAATTGCAGCTGCGATTCAACCACGTATCAACTTGCTGTCTGAAGCAGTGAACTGGTCTGCGCATTACTTCAACCACTTCCCGACACTGACTCAGGAGCAGTTTGTCAGCAAAAAACTGTCTGACGAACAGGTACGTCAGAGCTTGCAGTTTGCCATTTGGCGTTTAGAAAGCCTGTTCACCTGGAACAACGACACGGTCAGCCAAACCTTGATGGATTTGGCAGCACAAATGGAAATTAAACTGCGTGACTTCATGCCGGCCTTTTTTATTGCCATTGCCGGTTCAACTGCGTCTACCCCGGTGATGCAGACTATGGTCACCATTGGCCCTGATTTAACCTTCGCACGTTTACGTCATGCGCTGGAAATTGTCGGTGGCCCAAGCAAAAAAGAGCTAAAAGTCTGGGAAAAACTCAATGAAAGCTTAAAATTGCCGAAAAATGAAGCGGTTGATCAAGCTTAATTAATTTTTTTGTTGACGTGTGAGCGCGATATCCCTAATATAGCGCTCACACAGACTGGGGTCATAGCTCAGTTGGTAGAGCGCTACAATGGCATTGTAGAGGTCAGGAGTTCGATCCTCCTTGACTCCACCAAATCAAGTCTTGCTTTAGCTGTGTAACGCCTCAATTGTCCCTATCGTCTAGAGGCCTAGGACATCGCCCTTTCACGGCGGTAACCGGGGTTCGAATCCCCGTAGGGACGCCATATTCAAGATTACTTTTGAAGTGGTCTTTTAAAAAACCCAAGCATTATGACTTGGGTTTTTTATTGCCTGTATATTTTATGTGGGGCAATATTTCGGTTTCTTCGCATCTTCCGATAAAATAATCAGTAATTTAGAATTTTGGAGTTGTAATGCAATATCGTTGCCCTAAGTGTCAAAGCCCGAAAATCATGCCGGTGGCCCAGCCAGGTCAAGCAGCTCCACGTCCGGTGGTTCCTAAAAGCCTGATGTTTCTGGTGCCCGCCCTATTCCTATTATTATTGCTGGTGATCATCAGTATCGCGATGTGGATCTTTGGTGATGGTGCAGGTACAACTTTACAGACTGCAACCGTCATCGTCTTTATTCTTTCTTTGATTGCAGGCTTTATGTTCTATAAAGACTTGCCTGATTTTAAAATTTCCATGCAGGCCTTCATGCAGACCCAAAAGAAATGGAAATGTCGTGAATGTAATCACGAGTGGGAAATCTAAGTCACTCCCCACCGCCCTATAAGCACAAAAAACCAGCCCGAAGGCTGGTTTTTTATTTTAAAATCAGGGATTAAACACCAATTTTACGGTATTTTTGACGCTTCGCGACCAAATCATCACCATCGCGCTTACGACGATATTCTTCAAACTCAGCATAGTTACCAGTGAAGAATTCAGGTGTTTCACCTTCAAATGACAAAATGTGCGTTGCAATACGGTCCAGGAACCAACGGTCATGCGAGATCACCATCACAGTACCCGGGAACACCAGAATGGCATCCTCAAGCGCACGTAAGGTTTCGATATCCAGGTCGTTTGACGGTTCATCGAGCAAGATTACGTTTGCGCCCATTTGCAGGATTTTAGCCAGTTGTAAACGGTTACGCTCACCACCTGACAATTGACCGACACGTTTTTGCTGATCCTGGCCTTTAAAGTTAAAACGACCGATATATGCACGAGATGCAATTTCGTATTCGCCAATCTTCAAGATGTCTAAACCGCCAGAAACTTCTTCCCAAACGGTTTTGTTGTCATCAAGCGTGTCACGAATCTGACCCACATAAGCCACTTTCACCGACTCACCCAGTACCACAGAACCGGTATCCGGTTGTTGTTCACCGGTCATCATGCGGAACAGTGTGGTTTTACCTGCACCGTTCTCACCGACGATACCCACGATCGCAGCAGGCGGTACAACGAATGATAAATCTTTATACAGGGTACGATCACCAAACGATTTGCTGATGCCTTCAACTTCTACAACCTTGTTGCCTAGACGTGGGCCAGGTGGAATGTAGATTTCAGAGGTTTCGTTACGCTGTTGGAATTCACGCGAGTTAAGCTCTTCAAAACGCTCCATACGCGCTTTGTTTTTCTTTTGCTGGCCTTTGGCATTTGAGCGAACCCATTCAAGTTCTTTTTTCAATGCTTTAGCAAAAGATTCTTCTTGCTTGTTCTCTTGCTCTAGACGCGCATTTTTCTGCTCTAACCAAGAAGAGTAGTTACCTTGGTATGGAATGCCCATGCCACGGTCAAGCTCAAGAATCCACTCAGCCACGTTATCCAAGAAATAACGGTCATGCGTAATCGCAACGATGGTGCCCGGGAAGTCTTTCAAGAAACGTTCTAACCAGGCAACAGATGATGCATCTAAATGGTTCGTCGGTTCATCAAGAAGCAACATGTCTGGTTTAGACAAGAGCAAACGGCACAGTGCCACACGGCGGCGTTCACCACCTGAAAGCAGTTTAACATCGGCATCCCACGCTGGAAGGTTCAATGCAGCAGCTGCCTGATCCATCTGATTGGCAAGGTTATGTGCATCCCATGCATGGATAATGGCTTCGAGCTTTTCCTGCTCTTTTGCAAGTGCATCAAAGTCAGCATCTTCTGCTGCATATTCTGCAAATACTTCGTCAAGACGTGCCAAAGCATCCAGCGGTTCACGCAGACCATCTTCAACGTTGCCACGCACGTCTTTAGTTTCATCTAAAGGCGGCTCTTGCTCGAGATAACCGATTTTAGTACCTGGTTGTGCACGTGCTTCACCAGAGAAATCTTTATCTACGCCCGCCATAATACGAAGCAAGGTCGATTTACCTGCACCGTTTAGACCAAGCACACCAATTTTTGCGCCCGGGAAAAATGATAAGGAGATATCTTTCAGGATTTCGCGTTTCGGCGGCACCATCTTAGACACTCGGTTCATCGTATAAATATATTGGGCCACGTAGGACTCCTCAACTGAAAAACCAAATGGGGTTAAAACAACCACCCCAGCTCAAAAAAGAGCGAAAAAATAATCGGCTATTATACGCAGAAAGCTGCGAAAACATAAGCCATTGCCATGAACTTCAATGCATTGTTACAAGTTTATTTATGGTGATTTTTCAAACAGCTGATTTAAGTCAAATAAGTGCGTCGAATCCCAATTTATATATGATTATTTCATCTATCTATTTCAGTAAAATTGCACTTTTACTTATATATGAAAATGTTACACTCAAGTCATAAACTTAAACACAAGAAGATCAGTCATAATGAGTTATAAAGCAGAAACCCTTGCGATTCATGCAGGTTATAGCCCTGAAGCCACCACCAAAGCAGTTGCAGTGCCAATTTACCAAACTACGTCTTATGCCTTTGACAATACTCAACATGGGGCCGATTTGTTCGATTTAAAGGTACAGGGCAATATCTATACCCGGATCATGAACCCGACCACGGCGGTGTTAGAGCAACGTATCGCCGCACTTGAAGGCGGGATTGGCGCACTTGCTTTAGCGTCTGGTATGGCTGCAATTACCTATGCGATTCAGACCATTGCTGAAGCCGGTGACAATATTGCATCCGTATCTACGCTCTATGGCGGCACCTATAACCTGTTCGCACACACCCTGCCGAAGCAAGGTATTGACGTGCGTTTCTTTGATTATGAAAAACCGGAAAGCTTGCGTAGTTTAATTGATGACAAGACCAAACTGGTCTTTGTGGAATCCATTGGTAATCCACTGGGTAATATTATTGATCTGGAAGAGATTGCAAAAATCGCGCATGAGTACGGTGTGCCTGTGGTCGTGGACAATACGGTGGCAACGCCAGTGCTACAAAAATCTTTTGATTTTGGTGCCGATATTATCGTGCATTCATTGACCAAATATATCGGCGGTCATGGCAACTCGATTGGTGGCATCATTGTCGATAGCGGTAAATTCCCGTGGGGTAAATATCCTGAACGCTTTCCCGCGCTGAATACCCCCGATCCAAGTTATCATGGCGTAAACTATGTCGAAGTTCTCGGTGAAGCAGCTTATATCGCTCGAGCGCGTGTGGTGCCACTGCGCAATACCGGCGCTGCGATCAGTCCGCAGAATGTGTTTTTGATTCTGCAAGGTCTGGAAACTTTAAGCTTGCGTATGGAACGTCATACCGAAAATGCACTGAAAGTCGCTGAATATCTGCAAAAACATCCTAAAGTGAAATGGGTCAATTACGCCGGCCTGAAAGATCACCCACAGCATGCCTTGGCACAGAAATATGTGAAAGGTAAACCTTCTGCCATTCTGACCTTTGGGGTAGAACATGGTCTCGAAGGCGGCACACGTTTTATTGATGCCCTGCAATTGTTCACCCGTCTGGTCAATATCGGCGACGCTAAAAGTCTGGCCTGCCATCCGGCGACTACTACGCATCGTCAGCTCAATGCCGAAGAGTTAAAATCGGCAGGCGTCAGTGAGGATATGGTGCGTTTATCCATTGGGATTGAACATAGTGATGACCTGATTGCCGATCTGGAACAGGCGCTGGCGGCCGTTTAAAAAGGTGCCCGAGCCGCTTCGAAACCTCATCATTTTGGTGAGGTTTTTTTATTTATTTTCTAAAACAGCCACTTGCTTTGCTTTTTATTTTCATGTTAAAAGTTAAATGAAAGAGTGAACACAAATAGAGCAATTACTCTAATTTTTATTTTAATTTCAATAGTTTAATTTATAGATTTTCTTGAAGAATTGGTTATCATATCTGGACTCACCTTCGCTCTCATCTTCTGTTAGAGCGCTATAGATCTTTAATAAAAATAATTTGAACGCTGACTTCAAATTAGGGATAACAAACGTGAAAACTAGACTACACAAACAACTGGAAAAACGTGTTGCAGGTAAAACCGTCCTGATTACCGGTGCATCCAGCGGTATTGGTTTAACGACAGCACATCAACTGGCTGATGCAGGTGCCCATGTTTTACTGGTAGCCCGTACTCAGGAAACCCTAGAACAAGTAAAATCAGAAATTGAAGCTAAAGGCGGCAAAGCCTCAATCTTTCCATGTGATTTAAACAATATGGAAGCAATTGATGAAGTTTCCAAACAGATTATTGCCTCAGTCGATCATATTGATATTCTGATCAATAATGCAGGTCGTTCGATTCGCCGTGCGGTACACGAGTCAGTAGATCGTTTTCATGATTTTGAACGGACCATGCAGCTGAACTATTTCGGCGCGGTGCGTCTGGTGATGAATATCCTGCCGCAAATGATGATTCGTCGTGCAGGTCACATTATTAACATTAGTTCGATTGGCGTACTGGCGAATGCTACCCGTTTTTCGGCCTATGTCGCATCAAAAGCTGCGCTGGACGCCTTTAGCCGCTGCCTGTCTGCAGAAGTGCATTCGCATAAAATCGCAATCACGTCGATCTATATGCCTTTGGTGCGCACCCCGATGATTGCGCCGACCAAAATCTATAAATATGTACCGACGCTTTCTCCGGAACAGGCGGCTGACCTGATTGCCTATGCGATTGTGAAACGTCCGAAGAAAGTGGCGACCGGTTTGGGCCGTCTGGCTTCCATTACCTATTCAATTGCACCGGATATCAACAATGTCTTGATGTCGATTGGCTATAACCTGTTCCCAAGTTCAACTGCATCTGTGGGTCAACCGCAAAAACTGAACTTAGTGCAAAAAGCATATGCGCGTTTGTTCCCGGGCGAACACTGGTAATTTTTACTGGGATAATTTCCTAGAAATACAAGCCGCCTACAGGGCTAATGCCAGTCAGTTAAATAATTGACTGGCATTTTCTTTTTAAATTCAAGATTATATTTGATAGGTAGAAAAGTCATCCGCAACTGTTTGAGGCAGGACTACATTAAAAAATGATTATTTCTGCGATAAATTTACTAGTGGATGGTGGCTGACGAGTTTTGCGGATGACAAATGCCTTTGGTTACTTTGGGCGAAACCAAAGTAACAAATGATTTACAAATATTTGATTTAAAACGCTAAGACTCCGTCGTGAACGACTAAAAAGTTAAAGAGTCTATTTCTAAATTCTTTAACTGATCAGCATTAGCCCACAGGGCTGATTTTTAATGTCTCAGATTTAAAATATCTGGGTAAAAGCAGATCAATCTGGATAACACACGACACAGTCTGTCCTGATCAACACAGATTTTTGTCGCAAATGCTGCGAGATCACGTACACTATCTGCGGATATTTCCTATCCGTATTTTTATATTTTGATTGAAATGATGGAAACCCTTATGAACAACGCGCAATGGCTCGATGAAGTAAAATTTAACGAACAAGGATTAGTCCCTGCCATTGCCCAGCATCATCAAACTGGTCGTGTCTTGATGGTGGCTTGGATGAATCGTGAATCGCTAGCACTGACGGCTGAGAAAAACCAAGCCGTGTATTTCTCCCGTTCACGCAGCAAGTTATGGCATAAGGGCGAAGAATCAGGACATTTTCAAACAGTACATGAAATCCGTCTGGACTGTGATGCTGACGTAATTGTGCTGCAAATTGAACAACATGGCGGCATTGCCTGCCATACCGGCCGTGAATCCTGTTTCTATCGCAAACTCACGCCAAATGGCTGGGAAATTGTCGATGCACAACTCAAAGATCCGTCTGTGATTTATGCTGAAAAGTCTAGTAATCCACATACGCTGGCGATGGAAGCATCAACCGCCCAATCTGAACAGGTTGAAGTTTTGTCTTATCTGGGACAGATGATGGCAGAGCGTAAACAGGCCGATCCGGATTCCTCTTATGTGGCCAAGCTCTATCACAAAGGCCTGAACAAGATTTTAGAAAAAGTCGGTGAAGAAAGCTTTGAAACTGTGCTGGCTGCCAAAGATTTCAACGCTCAGGTCTCTGAAGACAATAAAAATGATCTGATCTATGAAGTTGCTGATCTGTGGTTCCATACCATTGTGATGCTGGGTTATTTCGATATCGAACCGCAACTGGTCTTGAATGAACTGGCACGTCGTCAGGGCTTATCCGGTCTGGTTGAAAAAGCCAGCCGTCAGCATTAAATGATGAATATGCCTGTGTCTGATCTGCAAAAACCCAAGGCCACTTATGAGCAGGCCACTGCCATCGATAATGCCCGTCTGGGTAATTCCTTTAAAGTGATTGCCTATGCCGGCACAGGTAAAACCACCACACTACAAATGATCAGTGATGCCATGCCTGAACGGCGTGGCATGTATCTGGCTTTCAACAAAGCCATTGCCAGTGAAGCGCAAGCCAAATTTCATCGTGGCGTAGATTGCCGCACTTTTCACTCGCTGGCATTTCGCAGTGTTCCACGTGGAATCACCGACAAGCTGCGTCTGCCCCGTTTAAGTCCAAGCTTTATTGCCAAAGAATACCGTCTGGAACCGATGACCATGCGCCGTATGATGGGTGGGCGTTATGAAAAATATGTCTTGATGCCTTCGCGTCTGGCGAGTTTAGTCGCCAATGCGGTTGGCTATTTCTGTTCGACCAGTTCACAATACCCTGCTCCGCGGCATATTCAGGCACCGAGCTGGTTACATCCAGATGATATTGAGATCCTGCAAAAGAAACTTTATCCGGCCGTAGAACGGCGCTGGCTAGAATCAATCGATCCCAATCATCAGGCCGGGATTGGCCATGATATTTACCTGAAACTCTGGGCGCTGTCTGAACCGAATATTCCGGCCGATTATGTGCTGTTTGATGAAGCGCAGGATGCCGACCCACTCATGCTCGGAATTTTGCTGAAACAGCGGAATACTCAGGTGATTTATGTCGGTGATGCGCATCAGCAGATTTATGCTTGGCGCGGTGCGGTGAATGCCATGCAGCAACTGCCTTTACCCGAATCACGCCTGACCACATCGTTTCGTTTTGGCCCTGAAATCGCGTTAAATGCCAATGCCATTTTAGGTGCACTGAATGAAACCGTGCCTTTGCTTGGCAATCCGTTGTTAGATTCTAAAGTCGTGAATAAACCGCATACCAAAATGCGGGATGCAATTTTATGCCGGACCAATGCCCGGGCCATGGAACTGTTACTTGCCGGACTGGTGCGTGGTGATAAAGTCAGTCTGCAAGCCGATCATGTCAAACTGAATCGTTTTGTCGATGCGGCTGCCATGTTGAAACAGGGCAAACGTGTGGTCGATGTGCCGGAATTGGCTTGGTTTAATTCCTGGCATGATGTGCATGAATACTGTGAAACCAATGAAGGTAGCGATATCAAACCGCTGGTTAAACTAGTCGATGAACATGGCACCGATCCATTGAAAAAAGCCTTGGCCAAAATCACCCCGATTGGACAGGCGGACTATATTATTTCCACTGCACATAAGGCCAAAGGTCTGGAGTGGGAACGGGTGCATATTGAAGATGACTATCAGTTTAAGCTGAATGAAAAAGATCATAAAATTAGTGATGAAGAGCTACGTTTACTTTACGTGGCCTGTACACGTGCTAAAGTAAGCTTAAATATTCATCACATTTATGACCTGATTCAACAACTGAAGATCAAGATGCCGCAGTCGCTTCGTCAAGCCGTCGGTTAAGGTATGGATGTAAAATCATGGTACAGGTGACCTATGCACATCGAAGCGCTTCAACTGAAACACACCCTGCATTTTCCAGAGATTCAGCTTCAGCTTGATCATTCACAATATCCGCTTACCTTAATTTTGGGCAATCAGGGTACTGGCAAAACCACTTTGTTACGCTGTGCTTATCAGGCGCTGACCTGGTTTGCAGCGCGTTATCGCGATAGCCGGGCTGCCGGTCTGGTGATGCCTGATCAGGACATCATGCAACACCGGCTGCAATCCAAAATTGATATCCGGGTTGGCTTTCCCGAAGAGGTTTCAGCGCTTACAGAATCCAGCCAGACTGAAGCTGCACAGCAACAGAGCTGTTCCTGGCAAGTCTATAAGACTTTAAATAGTCAGGGACTCGGCTTTAGCAAAGCAGAAACCGCGCAACTGGACAGCATGCTTGGGCTTTATCAGAAAGCCCGACTCAATGATCCTCTGCTCGGCTTGCCGCTAATTGCCTATTATCCTACCGACCGCTTTGTCAATGACGTCAATCTGATCAGCAAAAACAATCCGGCCATTTTCCATACAGCGTATGCTTACGACATTGGCGCGATTCCGTTTACGACCTTTGCCCGTTTCTTTGAATGGTTGCGTGAAGTCAGTGATATTGAAAATGCGCAAAGCGCCAAGATCATGGATCAGATTTTAGCGCGTGCCTTGCAGCAGCCTGAAGATATTCGGGGAGATGAACTGGCGCGGCAGATTGAAAAAGCGCAAGCACAGCTGCATACCCCGCATTTAACGGCCTTAAAAAACGCCCTGTCGCAGGTACTGCCTGACATCAGCCAGATTGAGTTAAAATACCAGCCCAAGCTGCAACTGATGCTGACCTATCAGGACAAGAGTTTTACTTTTCAGCAACTTCCCAATAGCATCCGCACCTGGATTGCACTGGTGGGCGATATTGTACGGCGTCTTTGTCTGCTCAACCCGAACAGTTTATTTCCATGTCAGGAAGGTACAGGAGTGTTGTTGATTGATGCCATTGATCATCAGCTGGATCAGGATCTGGCAGCAGAGATTCTGCCACGTCTGCATCAGGCATTTCCTAACTTGCAAATTATTGCCACCGGCAACCGACCTGAGTTACTGGAACATGCACAGGCCTTTCAGTGCTTAAGACTCGAAAATAAACAGTTGCATCCAATTCATCTTGAAAGCATGAAAATCCAGTTTGATCAGATCTATGCCGAAATGGGTCTACATACTGATCCAGACGCAATTCCTGCCGAAGAAGCGCTAATAGAAACCGTCACCGAACCGACTACACCGCTTGCTGTATTACAGCGGATTCAGCAACAGTTGAATCCTGAACAGCAGCAGGAATTGTTACGTTTACTTGCTCAGGATCAGCCGACGCTACCGCAATCGCTCTAAGTAACGTTGAAAAACAGTAATGATCGTTTCGATGAATATCGAGATTTATCCAGACCATTTTAGTGCTGTCTTTTTGCAATTGTAAAACTGCATTTAGTCATATTTACAATCAATGCTTGCAATTTAATCTTAATTTTCGGTCACTTCTGGATGATCTGTTTAAGCATCCACCCCACGCCAAAAGCCTGCTCACGTATAATTTATAAGTTCGACATAAAAACGTTGATGTTGTTGTTATCCTGTAATATGATCGGTTTTATTTGCGAATTTCATTGTAAAATCGGAATTTGCTATCGTTTATAAGTTGCGCAATACAACTGTTTTTATATTCTTTTGGCTTTCAAGATTGAGAAGTTTGGGTTGCTCCTTGTAATCCTGTAGTCCTTGAAAGATGAAGATTCACCCTAGGTTGGTCACAACCTAAATCACGACAATGGATACGAGTGTGCTGCCGATTATTATATTGTTACCGTTAGTATTAGGCACAACCCTTGTCTCGTGGCTGAAGCAATTTTCGCGCGGGGTAACGGCTTTAGGGGCAATTGGTGTCAGCCTCAGCAGTTTCTTATTATTATTGAGTCAGGCGCCTGCCATCTTTGATGGTGCCGTGATCATTCAGACCTGGTCCTGGCTGCCCCAGCTCGGGATCGATTTCAGTTTCCGTCTGGATTCTCTGGCCCTGCTGTTTGCCTTGCTGATCAGTGGCATAGGCACCCTGATCTATATTTATGCCTATTATTATCTCAATCCTAAAAATTCGCTGAGCAAACTTTATTTCTTGCTGATGCTGTTTATGGCAGCCATGCTCGGAATTTCATTGTCGAATAACTTGCTGATCCTGCTGGTTTTCTGGGAACTTACCAGTATTTCATCATTTTTACTGGTGGGCTATTGGAGCAATTACGAAGCCGCACAGCGCGGCTCACGTATGGCCTTGACCATTACCGGCATGGGTGGCTTGGCCATGCTTGGTGGCTTCATCCTGCTGGGTCAAATTACCGGCACTTATCAGATTGATCAAATCCTGACGATGACTGAACAGATCCAGTCACATGCGCTATTTGTTCCCACTTTGTTGCTGATTTTACTCGGTGCCTTTACCAAGAGTGCGCAGTTTCCCTTCCATTTCTGGTTACCCAATGCCATGGCAGCACCGACACCGGTCTCTGCCTATTTACACTCGGCCACCATGGTCAAAGCCGGCCTGTTTCTGGTCGCACGTTTACTCCCGATTTTTGCGGGTGCGGCACTGTTTCATAATATTGTGACCTTTGTCGGTCTGTTTACCCTGTGCATGGCCGCCTTTTTTGCCATTTTTAAGGAAGATCTGAAAGGTCTGTTGGCCTATTCAACCATCAGTCATCTGGGTCTGATCATGTGTCTGCTCGGGATTGGTTCTCCACTGGCAGTCGCAGCAGCAATTTTCCATATTATTAACCACGCGACCTTTAAAGCGGCCCTGTTTATGATTGCCGGTATTATCGATCATGAATCTGGCACCCGTGATTTACGTAAGCTTTCCGGTCTGTGGCAACTGCTGCCCTTTACTGCAACGCTGACCATGATCACTGCGGCCTCTATGGCCGGTGTTCCATTGACCAATGGTTTCCTCTCCAAAGAGATGTTCTTTACTGAGCTGGTGGCCAATTTAAGCGGGCCAGTGCTGGTCGGTTCAGCCATTGTGGCAACATTGGCCGGAATTTTTGCAGTCACTTATTCGATTCGTCTGGTGCATGGGGTATTTTTCGACGGCCCACTGGGCAAGCAAGTCCCGAATAAAAATGCGCATGAGCCACCATTTGGCATGCGTGCACCCGCCACTTTACTGGCATTTTTATGTATTTTAGTGGGTCTATTGCCCGCACTTTTGGTCGAAAAAATCGTGAATAGTACCACGCAGGCAACGACTCAAAATTTTGCTTTTGAAGGTACGCATCTGGCCCTCTGGCATGGGTTTAATCTGCCATTATTAATGAGTGTGATTGCTTTGGCCGGTGGTGCAGTATTTTACTTTTCTCTGGCTAAAGGTGGTGCCTTACGTGAAATTGATCTGGATCCAAAACTGGGCCGCTTACAGGGTCGGATCCTGTTTGACCTATTCCTGAAAAATCTGCTGTTAAATTCACGTCGTTTCCGCCGTGCCACTGAAACTGGCAAATTACAAAGCTATTTATTATGGATTGTGATCTTTACCATCGGTCTGGTTGGTTTCCCATTGCTATCCAATGGTATCGGTAGCGGTACGCGTGAGCTGACCCATGCCCCTGCCCTAGCCATTGTCTTGTGGATGTTGCTGTTCTCTGCCTGCTGGATGCTGCTATGGTTCCATCATGAACGGATTAAAGCGGTACTGATCAGTGGTGCAGTGGGTCTGGTGGTGACCATGGTCTTTATTGGCTTCTCGGCACCTGACCTGGCATTGACCCAAATTACGGTCGATGTGGTAACCACCGTCTTGCTATTGATGAGTTTATCTCTGCTACCGCAGCTAACCCCTTATGAATCCAGTCCAACCCAGCGCTGGCGTGATGCGATCATTGCGCTGGGCGGCGGTCTCGGTATTGCCACCATCGCCTGGCTGATCATGACCCGTGATCATAATTCTATTTCATGGTTCTTCCTGCAGCAGTCAATTCCACTCGGCGGCGGCACCAATGTGGTCAATGTGATTCTGGTCGACTTCCGTGGTTTCGATACCTTCGGCGAAATTACTGTACTCGGGATTGCCGCGATTGGTGTGCTTAGCCTTATGGATGGCATGCGTGCGCATGGCACCACCATGACCCAAGGTTTGACCTATCGATTTAATCCCTCCCCCTTGATGTTACGTATCACGGCATCATGGATTTTACCTGTAGCTCTGGTAGTCAGCCTGTATATCTTTATGCGTGGCCATAACCTGCCGGGCGGTGGATTCATTGCAGGATTAGTCACCTCACTGGCCTTAATTATTCAATATATTGCGGTGGGACAGGATAAAACTGAACAGTTGCTGGGTGCCAAATCTGGTCGTTTGTATGAAATCTGGATTGGCGTGGGTTTAACCATTGCCGGTTTGACCGGGGTTGCAGCCTGGTTCTGGTCACGCCCATTCCTGACCAGTGCGCATATTTATGTCTCGCCACCCGTGATTGGAGAAATGCATCTGGCTTCGGCGGCGCTGTTTGATGTCGGTGTCTATGTCACTGTAGTCGGTGCGACCATGCTGATGATTTCTGTCCTGGGCGATTCACGTCACTCCAGTATGACTGGCCCAGTACCAAGAGGATAATAGAATGATGAGTTTAGAATTTTTATTAGCCTCCGCCATTGGTCTACTCGCCGCCACTGGAATCTATCTGATTCTGCGTGCGCGTACTTTTCCGGTGGTGCTGGGCTTGGCCATGATTGGTTATGCGGTCAACCTGTTTTTATTTGCCATGGGGCGGATCCAGATGAATTCGCCTGCCGTATTGACCGAGGCCTCCAGAGTCACCGATCCCCTTCCGCAGGCACTGGTGCTGACCGCCATCGTGATTGGCTTTGCCACCACTGCCTTTATTGTTCAGCTGGCACTGCGTAGCCGTTATGAATCAGGAACAGACCACGTTGATTCAAAAGAAGAAACACCTCAGATTGACCCACGTGAGGATGAGCCTTAATGACTGATCTTCTTCACTTCTGGTCTCAACATACGCCAATTTTCAGTATTCTTTTACCGGCCATTACCGCTTTTAGTCTGGTACTTTTAGGCAATCCGGGTTCTGGCTCCCTGACCACAGACTGGCGTCAGCCTTGGCGTCGTGGTATCAGCCATATCTCGGGTATCTTGGGTCTGATCATTGCGGTCAGTTATTTAATTGACAGCAGTCAGGGTCAAGTCAGTGTATATACACTGGGCGAATGGGCGGCACCTTTTGGGATCGTGCTGGTGCTGGATCAACTCTCTGCCATGATGCTGGTGTTGACCTATGCCCTGGCAGTACCGGTGGTCTGGTATGCCAGTAAAGAATGGGATACCCGTGGCCGTTATTTCCATACCATGGTGCATTTCCTGCTGATGGGCCTGACCGGCGCCTTCCTGACTGGTGACTTATTCAACCTGTTCGTATTCTTTGAAATCTTGCTGATGGCGTCCTATGTGCTGCTATTGCATGGACAGGGCAAGGCGCGTTTCCAGCTGGGAATTCATTACGTCACCATTAACCTGCTGGCTTCTGCGCTGTTCCTGATTGGACTCGGCATGATTTATGGCAGTGTCGGCAGTCTGAACATGGCCGATGTGGCGCGCTTAATGCCTACCTTGGCAGCAGATCAGCATAAACTGGCCGTTGCCGGTGGACTCATGCTATTCGTGGTCTTCGGGATTAAGGCGGCAATGCTGCCGGTGGGCTTCTGGTTACCCAAAACCTATGCCGTAGCCACCACCCCTGTTGCCGCACTCTTTACCATCATGACCAAAGTCGGGATCTATGCGATTTTGCGAATCAATGGAACTGTTTTTGATGATGAGTATAGCCATCAGATTCTAATGAACTGTCTACTGGTGATTGGTCTGATTACTTCAGTTTATGGTGTCATTTGTGCGATTGGTACAGAACGCCTGCGCCGTTTTGTCGGCTTTATGGTGCTGTCTTCAGTCGGCACGATTCTGGTGGCCATTGGTATGAATACGACTGCAGCCTGGGCCGGCGCCCTGTATTATATGGTGCACAGTACCCTGATTGCTGCGGCATTTTATATCTTGTCTGGCTGGATTACCTCACAGCGCGGTGAGTTTAAAGATCATTTTAAAATCGCGCCGCTGATGAAACAGAATAAGCTGGTTTCGATTGTCTATTTCATCATTGCCTTGATGATGGCCGGTTTGCCACCGTTCAGCGGCTTCTTTGGCAAAGTCTTTATTTTGCAGGCTTCTGCCAATTCAGAGCATCAGATGATCATTATCCTGACCATTCTGCTGGTGAGTTTCCTCAGTATTCTGGCTTTTACTCGAGTCGGCTTTATGCTGTTCTGGCGCTCGACCAAACCTGAAGATGATTTGAATTCTGACGATTTCCACAAATATGAAGCTTTACCCAGTAAGGCACCTGCACGTAATGATCACACGATCTATTTGCTACTTGCCGGCTTAACAGCTTATGTTGTATTTGCTGGACCGATCTATCAATATAACTATCAGACGGCAGAACAGATTAAAAACAATCCGGTCTATGAAGCTGCCCTGTTAAAACGTGATGCAGAAGGTCAATTTATTAGTGTGCAACCCTTTGATCCAAGTTATTTGCCAGAAACCAAATATGGTGGCGAGGTGGTGGATCCAAATGCACATCTGATTCCTTATATGATTTCAGAAGCCACTTTAGAAGGTGAAAATATTTCTGAATTCAAACAACGTCAGATTGACCAGCAGCATATTGAACAAACCCAACATGATGATAATCAACTTAAACCGGCGGAGGGACCTTAATGGCTGAATCATTCCTGCAACGTTGGTTCCCGCACCCGTTGGTTTCTGTAATCGTGGGACTCAGCTGGACTTTACTGTCACATAGCACAGAAGCCGGAACCTTGCTGGTGGCCCTGCTTCTGGCGATTGTCATTCCCAAAATGGTCGCGCCGTTTATTGACTATACCCCGAATATCCAGTGGCGGCCTGCGCTGCGTCTGTTCTTTGTCGTGGTCTGGGACATTGTGGTGGCCAATCTTAAAGTTGCAAAACTGGTCTTGGGTCCGACCAAAAACCTACATCCCAAATGGTTCCGTGTGCCTCTGGAAACCGAGCATGAAGAAGTCAACACCTTACTGGCCATGATTATTACCACCACACCGGGCACAGTCACTGCCGGTATTGATCAGGATCGTGGTGATATTCTGGTGCATGCTTTAAGCACGGATGATGAAGCAGCTGAAATCGAGCTGATCAAACAACGTTATGAACAGCCCTTGCTTAAAATTTTCAGCGTACAGACAGGAGAAAAAATATGACGATTCTGCCTTATGCATTAATGATTTGCCTGGGTGCAGTCACTGTCTCGATGTTACTCTGCCTGATCCGACTCATTACCGGCCCTTCTATCGTTGACCGCCTCTTGGCACTCGATACCCTGTTCCTGAATGCCACCTGTCTGATTGTCATTTTGGGAATTTACTGGAGTAGCACTTTTCTGTTTGAAGAGGCCTTACTGGTGGCGATGCTCGGCTTTGTCTCTACAGCAGCTTTGGCGCGTTATTTCACCACTGGCCATGTCATCGACTAGGAGTTTTTAAATGCCGTTAATTTTAGAAATACTAGTTTCGATTTTTTTATTGATTGGTGCTTTCTTCATGCTGGTCGGTGGGATCGGGATGGTGCGCCTGCCCGATCTGTTTATGCGGCTGCATGCACCAACCAAATCCAGTACCTTGGGCTTGGGCAGTTTTCTGATTGCCGCGATTATTTTTTCTGCCATGTACGGCCGTTTCGGTTTTGCTGAAGTGCTGATTACCCTGTTTGCTTTTATCACTGCACCCGTATCGGCCAATCTGATGGCGCAGGCAGCATTGCATTTACGTTTACGCTCGCTAAGTGGTGAGGTTCCAGAAACACTGGAGCGTCCCCTGCCTTGGCAACGTTCACGTCGCCGTGCTTTTTATGAGAAAAAAATGAATCATAAAAATGATGATCTCACTTGATTTGGACTATTTTTAGATAGGTCGATTCACTTCTAATGTTTAAAGTTTCAATAAAGCCAGCTATAAAAAAGCCACCCGAAGGTGGCTTTTTTATTGTCCTAAGACTTATTCATCATCTTTTTTTGCTTCAGCTTCAGGTAAATCCTTCACAGCTTCAGCAATTAGACCAAACATATAGTTACCATAGGCATTGGTCTTGTCGTAATGGAAACGTAGACGAGGTGTAATACGGGTTTTGATACGACGGCTCAGTTCGTGACGCAGGAAACCAGAGGCTTTGTTTAACACCTCTAAAGTTTCTTTATTCGCCGCTTCACTTTGTTCATCGCCCAGCTCACGTCCCATAACAGTGACATAAACTTCCGCATATCCCAAGTCCGGGCTCACCTTCACGGCAGAGATGGTCACCAGACCACCTAAGCGTGGATCTTTCAGCTCCTGACGGATCAGTTCTGACAACTCGCGTTGTACTGTATCCGCCATACGCTTCAGACGTTGACTACCCGCCATTAAAGACTCCGTTTAATCAGTTGAACATCGTACACTTCGATCTTATCCAGTGCTTTGATGTCTTTATAACCTTTCACCGCAAGACCACATTCCATACCGGCACGAACTTCTTCAACCACTTCTTTATAGCGACGAAGAGATTCAAGCTCGCCCTGGAATACCACCACGTCATCACGGAGTACGCGAATCGGTTTGTTACGATGCAATACGCCTTCAAGAACCATACAGCCCGCAGCCGCACCGAATTTACTTGAGTGGAATACTTCACGTACTTGTGCAACACCCAGAATCGTTTCACGATGTTCAGGTGCCAGCTTACCGCTCATTGCTGCTTTCACATCATCAATCAATTGATAGATAATTGAGTAGTAACGAATGTCGATGCTGTCTGCATCGGCTTTTTGACGCGCAGTGTTGTCCGCACGAACGTTAAAGCCAAGTAGAACTGCTTCTGAAGATTCAGCCAGTGTTACGTCAGACTCGGTGATTGCACCAACGCCCGAACCAATAATACGTACTTTCACTTCATCCGTTGCAAGTTCAGCAAGTGCAACATGCAAGGCTTCCAGTGTACCGCGTACGTCAGTTTTCAGCACCACGTTCACGATAGGCACATCTTTCTTGCCCATAGACGCCATGATGTTTTCAAGACGCATTGCAGATTGACGCTCAAGACGTTTTTGACGTTCACGATCCATACGTGCATCGGCAACTTCACGTGCTTTTTTCTCATCGCTAACAACAAGAACTTCGTCACCTGCCATTGGCGCTTCTGGAAGACCCAAAATTTCCACTGGAATTGAAGGACCTGCAGATTTGATACGCTGACCATTTTCATCGGTCATTGCACGAACGCGACCATAAGATGAACCAGCAAGAACCAGGTCACCCACTTTCAAGGTACCGTTTTGAACCAGAATAGACGTGACCGCACCACGGCTGTTGTCTACACGTGCTTCAATCACCACACCTTGTGCAGCACCTTCTTCCGATGCTTTCAATTCAAGCAATTCAGCCTGGATCGAAATCAGGTCTAGAAGTTCATCGATACCTTGACCAGAATGCGCCGAAACCATGGCAACCGGTACATCACCGCCCCATTGTTCAGGTACGATCTGTTTGGTGGTCAATTCGTTCAATACGCGATCTGGATCAGCAGATTCTTTATCCATCTTGTTGATTGCAACAATGATTGGTGTACCTGCAGCACGTGCATGGTCGATTGCTTCTGCAGTTTGTGGCATAACACCATCATCTGCTGCAACAACCAGTACCACGATATCCGTTGCTTTGGCACCACGTGAACGCATTGCAGTAAACGCTGCGTGTCCCGGAGTATCAAGGAAGGTAATAATACCTTTGTCGGTTGTAACGTGGTAAGCACCGATATGCTGGGTAATACCGCCTGCTTCGCCTTGCGCCACTTTGGCACGGCGGATACGGTCAAGAAGCGATGTTTTACCATGGTCAACATGGCCCATGATGGTAACCACTGGTGCGCGCGTTGTTTGTGCACCACGTGCTTCTTCAGCCGCTTCAAGCAGGTTATCTTCAGCTTGCGTATCAGAAACCAATACCGGGTTATGACCCATTTCTTCTACGATTAACGCTGCAATTTCCTGATCAATGGCTTGGTTCTGAGTAACCAGCTCACCCATTTTCATGAGAGATTTAATAACTTCACGAACCTTGATCGCCATTTTCGCAGCCAGGTCAGCCACAACAATGGTTTCACCAATTTCAACATCGTAAACCTGTTTCTTCACAGGTTTTTCGAAGCCGTGCTTATTGCCCTGGCTGGTTTTCAAACCGCGTTTAGGCTGTTTGCTGAAGCTCTGTTCTTCCTGACCACGACGTCCACCTTTTTTCGGTGCACGTGCAGCTGGGGTATTGGTACCACGTTTGATCTCGCGGTCTTCTTTGGCAAATGAGTCTTCATATGCCTGACCTACCAGACCGGCAGCAAGCGGAGAATCATCTACGACACGAATCGTTGCTGTTGTATCTTCAGCGGTGTACTTAGACGCCATCTGACGCATTTGTTCAAGCGTACGTTGCTGCGCTTCTTCAGCCGCTTTACGACGTGCTGCTTCTTCAGTCGCTTTTAATTGCGCTGCCTGAGCTTCACGTGCTTTTTTCTGTTCAGCCGTTTCAGTTTGTTTAACAACCTGTTTTACAATCGGCTTGTTGGTCGATTTGCGTTTTACCACGACTGCCGCTTTAGAAACTTCTTGCTTGTCGCTGGTTTGTTTTGCAGCAGCACGCATCGCTTCTAGAGCTTTACTCGCGTTATTTACGCCAGTTTTCGGAGCTTCAGCAGAAGAAGCAGCTTGTGCTGTATTCTGCTCAGGCGCAGCTTTGGCCTGTTGTTCAGCCTTGGCTTTCGCCAATGCTTCTGCTTTGATCTGTTCTGGATCAGGCTTAACAAATGTATGCTTCTTGCGAACTTCTACATTAATCGTTTTCGCCTTACCTGAAGTACTCGCAACTTTTGCAGTACTGGTTGTTTTACGTTTCAACGTGATTTGCCCTGCTTGGCTTTCTGAACCTTGTGATTTCTTCACATGGCTCATCAAGCTATCTTGTTGTTCGGTGGTAATAATATCGTCAGCTTTACGCTGTGGTAAACCTGCCTCACGAACCTGCTCTAGGAGCTTCTCAACTGGACGACCCACGCTGAGGGCTAACTCTTTAATCGACTTGTCCGTCATATACTACCTCCTAGTTAAACCATGATTCGCGCGCTTTCATAATGAGTTGACCGGCTTTCTCAGCACCCAAACCTTCAATATCTTCGATATCGTCGGTCGCCTGATCTGCCAAATCGTCAACTGTTACCACACCACGAGCTGCTAGAGCTTGCGCGATCTCTGCTGTCATGCCTTCCATTGCAACAAGTTCTTCACTTGGCGCTTGTATATTCTCTTGCTGTTGTAATGCATCAGCAAGTGCAATTTCTTTCGCACGGCTTTGCAATAATTCAACCAGTTCAGCATCAAGTTCGATTTCATCAAACGTTTCTGCAGGGACATAAGCAATTTCTTCAAGCGAGGTGAAGCCCATTTCTACCAGTGCCATCGCCAAATCTTCCGCGATATCCAGACGTGTTACAAACATGTCCAGATACTGTTGCGCTTCGTTTTGTTGACGGGCGTAGTATTCCTCTTCCAGCATCATGTCCAGCTTGTAGCCAGTCAATTCTGATGCCAGACGAACGTTCTGACCTTGTGAACCAATCGCACGAGCCAATTGATCACTCGTTGCAAAAATGATGTCTGCAGTACGGGCATCTTCATCGATGACAATACTCGATACATCTGCTGGTTCCAGTGCGCTGGCGATGTACTGGGCAGGGTCGTCAGACCATACCACGACATCGATACGCTCACCGTTCAATTCTTGTTGAACAGCCTGGATACGTGTACCACGCATACCAATACATGCACCAACCGGATCAATACGGTGATCATTTGTTTTTACTGCAATTTTAGCACGCACGCCTGGTTGACGAGCTGCTGCTTTAATTTCAATAATTTCTTCAGAAATCTCAGGGATCTCTTTCTTCATCAATGCGATCAGCATATCCGGCTTGGCACGTGACAACTGGAGTTGCGCACCACGACCTTCACGGTTCACATTGAACAGAATCGCATTCATACGTTGCTTCGGACGAAGAATTTCTTTCGGAATCATTTCTTCACGTGCAAGGTATGCTTCAGCATTATCACCCAAGTCAATGATAAAACCATCTTTGGTTTGTTTCTTCACTTCACCATAGATCAGCTCGCCGACTTTAGATTCGTAAGCATCGGCCACAAGTGCGCGTTCTGCTTCACGGATCTTCTGTACAATCACTTGCTTGGCAATTTGTGCTGCAATACGACCGAAATCAATCGATTCTACTTCGAGTTCACGAATATCACCAATTGACCATTGTGCAGGATCAAGATCAGAAATCGCATCCTGACACGCTGGCATTTCATGATCTTCGTCAGCGACTACTTCCCACTGACGAAAAGTACGGTAGTCACCTGTTTTGCGATCAATTTCCACACGTAAACGTGCTTCTTCAGAGCGAGTTCCTTCGTAGAATTTTTTCTTGGTCGCCGCAACTAAAGCTTGCTCAAGCGCTTCGAAAATTGCTTCACGAGGTACACCCTTTTCGTTACTAACCGTTTCAACGACGGTCAGAATTTCACGTGCCATACGTCACCTATTCGTTAAATTTTTATTTATTCAATTAATCTTGGAAGACCAAATTTGCTTTATCGATATTGTGACTGTCGATCTCCAATACCTGTTGCTTTTCTACTTCAACTTGAATCATTTCATTGTCTAGGTCGACTGCAACCAGTTTGGCCTGGAATTTACGACGGTTATCTACTGCACTAATCAGACGTAATGCTACGCTATGACCAATATAGCCTGACATCTGTTCGAGCTGGAAGAATGGACGATCCCAGCCTGGAGAAGACACTTCAAGTGAATATTCACCCGAGATCGGATCATGAACATCCAGCATGGCGCCGACTTGCTGCGTTACACGCACACAATCCTGAACACCAATACCACGCCCCTGTTCCTCTTCACCGTCTTCATTAACGGCCGGTTCAGCGCTTGCATCGACCGGTTTGTCGATGTAGATACGTAATAACGAACGTTTACCCTGTGGCAGGAACTCAATCCCCCAAAGGTTTACATTACAGGCTTCAACTGCCGGTGCAATCAAGTCCTGAAGTGCTTGAGTTTTATTTGATAGCTTCATTTACTCTCGTCATCTGGTGCGATTTTATGATCTATTTGACCACTACAAACCAATACAAACTATAGTAGTAGTGAAACATGGAGAAGTGACCAAATAATGTCGACACTACACGATAGCCAATAAAAAAGGGCGTAAATCGCCCCAATTAAGCACAATAGCGATTTTTTTTCAAATCCCACTGTGCAAAAAGGCCCACCTTGTTGTGAGCCTCTTTTTAGAAACTTGGTAGCGGGAGCTGGATTTGAACCAACGACCTTCGGGTTATGAGCCCGACGAGCTACCAGACTGCTCCATCCCGCATCAACGTGCAAAAATTATATACAAAAGATGAGAGCTTTTCAATCAAAACTGCATCATTCTGCATATTTGTCATTTGTGACTGAAAAAATGGTAGTGGGTGCTGGATGTAAACCAACAACCTTCGCCAGTTTATAGAGAGTTGAGCCCGACAAGCAATCAACTAAATCTATAAATAACGTTTACCAAACCATTTAAATGGTAGCGGGAGCTGGATTTGAACCAACGACCTTCGCTAGATTATAGAGAGTTGAGCCCGACAAGCAATCAACTAAATCTATAAATAACGTTTACCAAACTATTTAAATGGTAGCGGGAGCTGGATTTGAACCAACGACCTTCGGGTTATGAGCCCGACGAGCTACCAGACTGCTCCATCCCGCATCAGCGTACAAATAACATTCAGCTTAAAAAAACTTAAACTGCTTTTAAAGTTTGCATCTTTAAAAGATTGGTAGCGGGAGCTGGATTTGAACCAACGACCTTCGGGTTATGAGCCCGACGAGCTACCAGACTGCTCCATCCCGCAACAACATGCAAATTATATTTCTCAGCTTAATAACTTATTAAACTGCCTCTTAAAAGTTTGCGTCTTTAAAAAGGATTGATTGGTAGCGGGAGCTGGATTTGAACCAACGACCTTCGGGTTATGAGCCCGACGAGCTACCAGACTGCTCCATCCCGCATCAACAGAAGTTTTTTCAGCTGCATACACCAACTTAAATTTCTGGATTATAAGTTGGTGCGGAAGGGGGGACTTGAACCCCCACGCCCGAAAGCACTACCACCTCAAGGTAGCGTGTCTACCAATTCCACCACCACCGCAGCTGTGACGCATTCTAGTCGCATCACTGGAAAAAAGAAAGGACTAATTAAAACTATTCGGTCGTTTCTGGTGCGGTTGGTGAAGTTTCATTCGATTGCACAGGCATGGTCGGCGCAGATTGAACCGTTCCCAAACTATAGGCATTTGTGCTGTCTTTCTTGGCCAAAACAGCCAGAGTCAAACTGGTCACAAAAAATAGCGCCGTTAAAATGGCAGTCAAACGGGTCATAAAATTGCCGGAACCCGATGCTCCAAATACTGTCGCCGCACCACCGCCACCGAAAGAGGCACCAGCATCTGCACCTTTACCATGCTGAACCAAAATCAAGACAATCATCAAAACAGCTAAGATAATATGTACTACCAGCACAAAAGTTTGCATGCTGAACTCCTAATTATTGTGTATTTGCAAATGCGTGAGCAATTTTATGGAACGACTCAGCATTGAGTGATGCACCACCGACCAGTGCTCCATTGATATCCGGGCAGGCTGCTAACTCTACTGCATTTTCCGGCTTGACACTACCACCATATAAAATCGCCATAGTTGCACCATAGCCGGTGATCTGGCTCAAACCTTGACGGATTTGTGCATGCATGGCTTGCGCATCTTCAGGAGAGGCGGTTTTACCGGTACCAATTGCCCAGATCGGTTCATAAGCAATCACGATATTTTTCCATTGCTCAGCGTCCACTACCGCTGCAATATCACAAATCTGTTGCAATACGACCGCTTCCGCCTGCCCTGCTTCACGTTGTTCCAGGCTTTCGCCCACACAGTAAATCACCGTTAAACCGGCAGTTAATGCATACTTGATTTTGGCATTCAGAACTTCTGCGTTTTCTGCGAAAACTTCACGACGCTCGGAATGACCAATCAGTACATAATGAATCTGGCTGTCTTGCAATAATTCAGCGCTCACTTCACCGGTATAAGCCCCCGTTCCTGAAATACGTGAAACATCTTGTGCTACAGTGTAAACAGGACGAGTCGCAGATGACAGTTCCGTCCGAATCTGGGTCAGGGCAAGGGCAATCGGGGCTACACCGATATGACATTTATCTGCGGCGATTGGTGCAGTTTCCAGTAAATTTTTAATACCGTGTACCAGTGTTAATGCATCTGCCTGCAGCGGATTCATTTTCCAGTTACCTATTACCCAAGGGGTAATCGTCGAAACTGACATAATTAACCTATTTTATTTACATATTTCGAATTGGGCACATTCTACACGGAATTGGAAAATTTAAAGAATAGTTTTCTTATCACTTATTCTAGGTTTAGACTATTCAAAATGGTTGTTTTTTGTTATCACTTAAAAAAATGGGAACTTCTTCTAACCAGTTCAAAGTTTTACTGGATATGAGGAAGGTAGCAGCACTCTTAGCTATGGTATTTTTACGTAACAAACGTATAATTTTAATATAGCAATTAAAAAAATTTGATTTATAGGCATTTATAGCATGACAGCATTACAGGGGTCGCCAAGATTTACCGGATTTATTCGTCGTTTGGTCGAGGAAGGCGTCATCTCGGCTGAAGATATGCGCAGTGCTTTGGCACATGCCAAGCAAGAAAAAATAGATATTGTGGCGGAGCTGATTAACCAGCAACAGCTCTCCCCAACCGTTATTGCTGAAACGATTTCAGTCGAATTTGGTGAGCCGCTGTTTGATATCAGTGCCTATGATCCTGCGCAAATTTTGCGGGATATCATTGATGAGAAGCTGATTACCAAGCATCGCATCCTGCCAATTTTTAAAAATTCCAGTATTTTATATATTGCCATCAGTAATCCGACCAATATTGAAGCGATTGATGCCGTTCGCTTTTCAACCAAGCTCAATATTGAAACCATTATTGTTGAACACAATAAACTGGAAAAACTGATCGAGCAGAATTTTACCGAAGAAAGCACTTTTGAGTTTGATGAAGACTTTGATCTGGATGTAGATTTCGATTCATCTGATCCGAGTAAAGAAGAAGATGAAAAAGACAAAGGTGAAGAAGAAGCACCGATTGTCAAATATATCAATAAATTATTAATCGATGCGATTCGTATGGGTGCTTCGGATCTGCATTTTGAACCTTATGAAAAAATCTACCGGGTTCGTTATCGGGTCGATGGGGTATTACGCCAAATTGCAACACCGCCGCTGCAGTTGGCAACCCGCCTGTCTTCACGCTTAAAAGTCATGTCGCAAATGGACATTTCTGAAAAACGTGTTCCTCAGGATGGCCGTATCAAGCTGAAACTCTCAAAGAACAAAGCCATTGATTTCCGTGTCAACTCACTACCGACCCTGTTTGGCGAAAAACTGGTACTGCGTATTTTAGATCCATCTAGCGCGATGCTGGGGATCGATGCACTGGGGTATGAACCGGAACAAAAAGAACTGTTTATGCAGGCGCTGGATAAACCGCAAGGCATGCTGCTGATTACCGGGCCAACGGGTTCTGGTAAAACGGTTTCACTTTATACCGGTTTGAATATCCTGAATCGTGAAGATACCAATATTTCCACAGCGGAAGATCCAGTCGAGATCAACCTGCAAGGGATTAACCAGGTCAACGTCAACAATAAAGTCGGCCTGACCTTCTCTGCTGCCTTGAAGTCATTCTTACGTCAAGATCCAGATATCGTGATGGTCGGTGAGATCCGGGATCTGGAAACTGCCGAGATTGCCATTAAAGCGGCACAGACCGGTCATATGGTGATGTCAACGCTGCATACCAACAGTGCGCCTGAGACCCTGACCCGTTTGCGCAATATGGGCGTGCCGTCTTTTAATATTGCCACTTCAGTGAATCTGGTCATTGCACAACGACTGGCACGTCGCCTGTGTTCACAATGTAAAAAACCTGCCGACATTCCACAGCAGAGTTTATTGGAAATGGGCTTTACCGAAGCAGATCTCCAGCAACCAGAGTTCCAGATCTATGAGCCGGTGGGTTGCAATGAGTGTCGCGAAGGCTATAAGGGTCGTGTAGGTGTTTATGAAGTCATGAAAGTGACGCCTGAAATTTCTAGAATTATTATGGAAGATGGCAATGCACTTGAAATTGCCGATGCTTCTGCCCGTGCAGGTTTTAACAATTTACGCCGATCAGGTTTAATCAAGGTGATGCAGGGGGTGACTTCTTTACAGGAAGTCAATCGTGTCACCAGCGAATGATCGTGCGCTGATCTAAAATAAGGATAAAGGTATGGCAGCAGTAAAGAAAGGCCAGATGATGCCGATCTTCAGCTATGAAGGAATTGATCGTAAAGGGGTAAAGATCAAGGGGGAATTGCCGGCGCGCAACATGGCACTGGCCAAAGTGACGCTCAGAAAACAGGGCATCAGTATCAAGACCATTCGGGAAAAGAAAAAAAACATTCTCGAAGGCTTAATGAAAAAACGTGTCAGCACACTGGATATTACGATTTTCACCCGACAGCTCGCGACCATGATGAAAGCCGGCGTACCTTTAGTACAAGGCTTTGAAATTGTTGCAGAGGGTCTGGAGAATCCAGCCATGCGTGAAGTCGTTCTGGGGATTAAAGGTGAGGTGGAAGGTGGTAATACCTTTGCCGGTGCACTGCGTAAATACCCGCAATACTTCGATAAACTATTTTGTTCACTGGTCGAATCGGGTGAACAATCCGGTGCGCTAGAAACCATGCTGGATCGGGTCGCGATCTACAAGGAAAAAAGTGAACTGCTCAAGCAAAAAATTAAAAAAGCCATGAAGTACCCGGCTGCGGTGGTCGTGGTCGCGCTGATTGTCACGATTATTCTAATGGTAAAAGTGGTCCCGGTTTTCCAGGATTTATTCTCTTCATTTGGTGCTGACTTACCGGCTTTTACCAAAATGGTGGTCAATATGTCGGAATGGATGCAAAAATATTGGTTCCTGCTCATTATTGCCATTGGGGCCATCATTACGGCTTTTCTGGAAGCAAAAAAACGCAGTAAAAAATTCCGCGACTTTCTGGATAAAGCAGCACTTAAAGCACCGATTTTCGGTGATCTGGTGTATAAAGCGATTATTGCCCGTTATAGCCGTACCTTGGCCACCACTTTTGCAGCCGGTGTACCCTTGATTGATGCACTGGAATCCACTGCTGGCGCAACCAATAACGTGGTGTATGAAGATGCCGTCATGAAAATCCGCGAAGATGTTGCCACTGGTCAGCAATTACAGTTTGCCATGCGGGTGACCAACAAGTTTCCATCTATGGCCGTGCAAATGGTCGCCATTGGTGAGGAATCCGGTGCGTTAGATGCCATGCTGGATAAAGTTGCTACCCATTATGAAAATGAAGTCGACAATGCCGTAGACGGTCTCACTTCCATGATGGAGCCCTTGATCATGGCTGTTCTCGGTGTACTTGTCGGTGGTCTGGTGATTGCCATGTACCTTCCAATCTTCCAAATGGGTTCTGTGGTTTAATGCAAGATCTTATTCAATATTTCATTCAAAACCCAACAGCGCTGTATAGCGCAGTTGGGCTTTTTAGTCTCTGCATTGGTAGTTTCTTAAATGTGGTGATTTATCGCACTCCCAAGATGATGGAGCAGGAATGGCGTACCGATTGCCAAATGTTCCTGCATCCGGAACAGCCAATTATTGATGAGACCAAATTAAGTTTAAGCAAACCCGATTCGACTTGCCCCAAATGTCATCAGCCAATCCGCTGGTACCAGAATATTCCCGTCATCAGCTGGCTGGTCTTACGCGGCAAGTGCGGCAACTGTCAAAATCCCATCAGTATCCGCTATCCATTTATTGAGCTTCTGACCGCGGCCTGTGCGCTGATGGTGGTGGCTGTTTTTGGTCCGACTGTCCAGATGTTATTTGGCCTGATTCTGACTTATGTCTTAATTGCACTGACCTTTATTGATTTTGACACCCAGTTATTGCCGGACCGTTATACCCTACCCCTGGCCGCGCTGGGTCTGGGCGTCAATAGTTATGCCCTCTATACCTCACCGAGTTCTGCCATCTGGGGCTATATCATTGGCTTCCTGTGTTTGTGGGTGGTGTATTATGTCTTTAAAATTGTCACTGGCAAGGAAGGTATGGGCTATGGCGATTTTAAATTGCTTGCCGCCTTGGGTGCCTGGATGGGGCCTTTGCTATTACCATTAATTGTGCTCCTTTCTTCTTTAGTGGGTGCGATTATCGGGATTATCCTGCTGAAAGTCCGTAAGGAAAATCAGCCTTTTGCCTTTGGTCCCTATATCGCGATTGCCGGCTGGATTGCTTTTCTGTGGGGCGAGCAGATTATGAAAGTGTATTTAGGTCAATAAAGTGAAATTTATACTCGGATTAACCGGCGGGATTGGTAGTGGCAAGTCTGCGGCCAGTCAATGGTTTGAAGCACAAGGCATTGTCGTTGTGGATGCCGATGTGGTGGCGCGTGAAGTGGTCGAGATTGGCCAGCCTGCACTCGCCCAGATTCAGCAGGCTTTTGGGGATTGGGTACTGCTTGAAGATGGTTCACTGAATCGTCGTGCCTTGCGCGAATATATTTTCCAGTCTCCTGAAGCACGTAAAACCCTGGAAAATATTACTCATCCAGCAATTCGCACTTCGATTATTCAGCAGTTAGATGCTGCGCAAAGTTCCTATGCCATTCTGGTTTCACCGCTCCTGTTTGAGACCAATCAACATGAGCTCACTCAGCATCGCTTACTGATTGATGCCACAATCGAATTGCAAATTGAACGTGCCTCACAACGTGATGGTCAAAATATTGAGCAAATCCGAAACATTATTGCCGCACAAATGTCACGTGAACAGAAACAGGCCATGGCTGATGATATTGTGCTGAATGATGGTCATCTGGATCATCTTTATGCCCATCTCCGCCCATTGCATGAAAAATATTTAAACATGGCAGCTGCCTGAGGTATAAAAAAAGCAGTCCGATTAAGACTGCTTTTTCTGTGCTGCAAGTTGTGCTTCTAAACTATCTTTACGGCCAATCCAGCGCCAAGGCTGTAAGGCCCCAATTGCCATCCCCACCAAGCCACAGATCATCGCCAGGCTCAGCGCTTCATTTAATAAAGGCACCGCCAGAATCGCAGCAATAAATGGTGCAAGATTGGTAATGCTACCGGCTTTAAATGCACCGAGACGCTTGATTGCTTCGACATAGCTTAAAGTGGCAATAATTACCACAAAAACCCCATGAAAGATGGTTTGAAACAATAAATGCTGGGGTTCTGGCACACTCAAATTTTTGGGTAAAAACAGCAGATAAACAGGTACGTAAACCACTGCTGACCAGATCGCGACACCGCTCATTGCCTGCCATGCAGTTAACTGATATTTCCGCAATAACACGGTAAAAATTGCCCAGAGTATTGCACTGATAAAAAACAGCCCATCCCCTGCCCCGAATGCCACCCCGGTTTCCTGATACATCAACAGACTCATGATACAGAGCACCGCAATCATAATAATCAGGCTGGCCCAGGTATGCTTATCAAAAGCCTGCCCCATCAGGAAAAAAGCCATGATTGCAGTACAAATCGGAATACAGCCATTCAAGAAAATCGCGGCATGGGCGGTAGGCGCATAATGAAAGGCGCTATAGGCAAACAGACAGTAAATTACTCCGCCAATCATGGCCAGAATAAAGGGTTCTTTTTTCAGTAAAAAAGCCGCCTCCTTGCGATAGAGCAAGATCGGCATCAGAATCAGAAAAGCCAGAGAAAACCGCAGAGCCACGATATCCCAGGCACTGATGTTCCAAAGCGCATTCAGACGGGCGGTTAAAGTAAAACCGCCCCAGATACACATAGTCGTCAGTAGAAAGACATAACCTTGTGTACGATCTGACAATGCCATCATCAATTACAGGTTACGCTGGCGGCAAGCTTCATACAGTGCCATACCTGTTGCAACACTGACATTCAGGCTTTGTAGATTACCCGCCATCGGGATATACACCGTCTGATCGCATTGGCTTTGTGTAATTGGACGTAGACCGGTATCTTCCGCACCCATCACCACACAGACACCAGTACCGGTGAAATCAAACTCCTGAATCGGCAGCGCTTTTTCATCCAGCATGGTACCAACGACTCGCACATTAAAGTCTTCTTTGATTTGCCCCAAGGTACGCGCCAGATTAGTCACCTGAATAAATTTGACTTTGTCAGCACCACCAGCAGCCACTTTACGTGCAGTCGGAGTCAAGCTTGCAGAACGATCACGTGGTGCAATCACCGCCTCAACCCCCATCGCGGCGGCAGTACGTACACATGCGCCGAGGTTGTGTGGATCGGTAATATGATCAAGGGCCAATAACAAGGCTTGCGGATTTGCGCTCAATAATGTCTCAAGATCTTTTTCATTCAAGACCGGATGAGCACGAACGGCTGCTACGACACCCTGATGAAAGGGTTGACCGGCCAATTTTTCCAGTTTGTCACGGCTGGCTTGCTGCACACTGATGCCAAACGGCTCAGCCAGTTCCAGTACACGTTTTAAACGCTGATCATCGCGTCCTTTGAGAGTGAATAATGTCAAGACACGTTCAGGCTCAAGCTCTAACAATGACTCCACTGAATGTACGCCATAAAAATATTCAGGTTTTGCCATGAACGACCTCTAAATTAAATTTATATATAAAAGAAAAATCCCGTAAAGCTGACTTCACAGGATTTCTATAGAATGATTAGTTTAACCGATTCGCACTGAAATTTCTTGCCCGGTTTGCACTGATCTTGCGCTGTACTTAACCTTCAAAATGGCAGACATAGTCCAGCACATCATCGGTTTCGATTTTAAAACGGCTATTACCCGGCACATAGAAGGACTGGCCTGCACGGAACAGCTCACTTTCTTCGCTATCTCCGATCTGAACACGACATTCACCTGAAACAATTTCCATGCGCTCAGGCACATGCGTTTCAAAGGTTAAGGCATTTTCTGATGGTAAAATGACCCCCAAAGTCTTTTTGGTGCCATCTTCAAATTGAACAATATGGCTGATACATAAACCGCCGAAATATACATTTGATTTTTTAAGTACAGATACATGATCAAACTGAGCTGACATGCGATTTCTCCAGATAAAGCATTTTGTAATATTTTGATTGCTGTAGTTTAAATGTGCACTCTCAACTAATCAATCGAAGTTTGTCGGCAGCGGTGAAATATTCTATCTCGCCTGAATGCCTGTTGCGAAAGGGGTATTCAGGCCGCTTGTTTACTGGCTTGATGGTATATTCAGCCCGCCAGATTTGGTTTCTAGCTTAAACTTTGACAATGTCAAAACTATGAAAACAAGCAGTGAATTTGCCGGCTTTTGAGTCAGCTTCTTTCGAAAATACAGTGAAATAAGCATATATGAATCGCTAAAATTTAAGATAGAATGAAATTGATTCATCCTGATTTATAATCACAGCCGTGTTGTGACCCCAATCCAACATCAGGCTATTTCACTCAAACTTTTCGCAGCCCGGATGCGTTTATGCTGACACATTTAACTCTGATCAATTTTGCTTTAGCTGAGCACCTTGCTATTGATATTGATAAAGGTTTTAACGTTTTAACCGGTGAAACTGGTGCAGGTAAATCCCTCTTGTTAGATGCCTTGTCTGCCTGTCTGGGTGAGCGAACCGATACCAATTATGTGCGTTATGGTTCCGAAAAAGCCGATGTGACTGCAAGCTTTAGCTATCAGGAACATAGTCCTGAAGCCGCGTGGTTAAAAGAACATGAGCTGGATGATGAATCAGGTGAAATCCATTTACGCCGGGTAATTTTTGCCACCGGTCGCAGCAAAGCCTGGATCAATGGACGACCGAGCAGCCTGTCCGAACTAAAAGAAATTGGGCGTTTATTGGTACAACTCTATAGCCAGCACAGTCAGCAACAACTACTCGAACCCCCTTATCCGAAGCATTGGCTGGATCGTTATTATCATTTTTATGCGCCGGCGCAAGCGGTACGGGATGCCTACAGTACCTGGCAGAAAAATATCCGCCAGCATCAGGCAGCACTGGATGCACAAGCCACCCGTAAACAGCGTATCGAAACCCTTGAGCTGCAACTGGAAGAACTGGAAGACATCGTTCAGACTGATTATCAGGAGATTGAGCAGGAATTTGACCGGCTTTCCCATCATGAAGCGATCATGCAGGATTGTGTCTATAGCCTGAATGTACTCGATGAGGCTGAACAGAACATGACCCAGGAACTCGCATCAATTATGCGTCGGGTCGAATCGCATGCCGGTCGTAGTGAGCAGCTTTCCGGAATTTATAATTCCTTATTAAATGCACAAAGCGAACTTGAAGATGCTGCGGCGAATTTACGTCAGTTTATGGATCGTCAGAGTTTTGACCCGGAACGCATGGAAGAACTGAATTCAACTTTAGAGGTTTTCCACCGTCTGGCTCGTAAATATCGTACTCAACCGGAATTGCTCAAGGCAGAATATGAAACCTGGCAAACCGAATTAGAACAGCTGCATCAACTGGAAGACCCAGAAACACTGGCTGAACAGGTTGCAGTCTCTTATCAGGATTTTCTGGAGAAAGCCCAACACCTGGATCAGATTCGCCGTGAAGCCGCAGCACCTCTGGCCAAGCAGCTCACAGAACAGGTTAAACAACTGGCACTACCAGAAGCCCATTTCGAGTTTAAGTTTGAAGCTTTGGAACAGCCATCGAGTGAAGGCCTCAGCTTTATTCAACTCCTATTTACTGCCAATAAAGGCATTCCAGCACAACCCCTGGCTCGCGTGGCATCAGGTGGTGAGCTGTCGCGTATTGCACTGGTGATGCAGGTCATGAATGCAGAAAAAACCGAAGCCGAAGTACTGGTCTTTGACGAAATTGATGTCGGGATCAGTGGCGGTACAGCAGAGATTGTCGGGCGTTTATTGGCAGGTTTGGCCCAGCATGTACAGATTCTGTGTATTACCCATCAGGCACAAGTGGCCGCACAATCTGACCAGCATTTACTGGTGAAAAAGCAGCAAACCGACCCGGCCAGCAGCACCATTCTGAGTTTGCAAGAAGATGCACGTATTGATGAACTCGCGCGCATGACCGGTGGTGTTGAAATCAGTGAAACGACTTTACAACATGCCCGTCAGTTACGTCAGTTGAAATTTCAGCAGGTTTAAATATCACAATCCAGACAAATAAAAGTTGGTAAATCCATAAAGCTCGAGTAACGTAGCGGTTAGGATCATACGATTTCTTTGCAAAGAAATTGATTTTAAGGAGAACTGCTCAGGTGACCAAACAGTTTCTGACACATCGTTGTCTGATTGCGCCGCCACATGCGGATGATGATTTTTTTGCCCAGACGGTGATCTATCTGGCTCGCCATGATGAAGATGGTGCACAAGGCATCATCATCAATCGCCCTGCCGGTATTCAAATTAAAGAATTGCTGAATGATCTTGATATTGAAGCAGACAATGTCAATCCACATGAAGTCTTGCAAGGTGGCCCTTTACGCCCTGAGGCCGGCTTTGTGCTGCATACCGGTCAGCCGACCTGGCATTCCTCTATTGCGGTGGGTGAAAATGTCTGTATCACCACCTCCAAAGATATTCTGGATGCAATTGCGCATAATGAAGGTGTGGGTCGCTATCAGATCGCACTTGGCTATGCCAGTTGGGGCAAACACCAGCTAGAACAGGAAATTGCCCACGGTGACTGGCTGATTTGTGATTCTGATATGGATCTGATTTTTAACTTACCTTATAACGACCGTTGGGATGCTGCCTATAAAAAGATGGGCGTCGACCGCAACTGGTTATCTTCCGAGATTGGACATGCCTGATGTAAACACGCCACAAACCATTATGGCGTTTGATTTTGGTACACAAAAAATGGGAATGTCTGTTGGACAATCCCTGATTGCAAGTGCCAGTCCCCTACCTTTATTTCCCATGAAAGATGGTATTCCGAACTGGGATGAACTGCTCAAAATAGTGAAAAGCCATCAACCGAATCTATTTCTGGTCGGTTTGCCACTGAATATGGATGATAGTGAATCGGAGCTTTCGACACGGGCACGTAAATTTGCGCGCCGTTTACGGCACCAGACCAATATTGAAACTTTGATGGTCGATGAGCGTCTGACCACCCGTGAAGCACGCGATGAGCTGGATCATTATCAGGCGCAAGGTCGCGGCAAAAAGTTGTCTGCGGACAGTATCGCCGCAGCCTTATTGATTGAAAGCTGGTATCGCCATCCTGCCGGAATCACCCCTTAAACTGCTGGTGAAATTTTAAAATCAGCATCCTTTTGGGATGCTTTTTCATACCTAGGAATATTTATTAAGGGTAAAAATAACGAAAGGTCAGGTTAATTCTGGGTGTTAATACTTTGCTGCTTTTACCAATGCTGTGTTTCCAGTGCTGCTGGGTCTGGCCGCGCATCACAATCAGTTGGCCACTGTGTAACAGCAACTCGACTTTATCCCCGTGGGTTTTATGTTTAAAACTCATTTTACGGGTCACGCCCAGACTCAGAGAAGCAATGACATTTTCCCGAGAACTTCCTGTATATAAAGCAGGCTCATCATCGCTATGCCAACCCAAGCCTTGTGAACCATCTTCATATAAATTGGCCAGACAGGAATTAAAGGGATGACCCACCAGCTGTTCAATATGCTGCTTTAAACGCAATAATCCCGGGGGCCACAACTGAGCTTGCTTGAGCGTCCCCGAATAGCGATATTGATAGTGCGCATCGCCATACCAGACCACCTTGCGTGCTGTGATATAGTGCTTGCCGAACAACCGTACTTCATCATGTTGCCAGGCCAACTGGCTCAGAAAATACTGCAAATACTGCTGGCTTTGTGCCTGCTCCAGAATCAGACCATAGTCCTCCACCACCCCATCAAAGGGTAAGATATTCGTTTCAGGTTGGGGCGCAAATAAATCTAAAGTCATCTCAATTAGACCCAGTATCTTACTGAAAATACTGACATTGACTTTGAAAAAGTACAACCGGATTTCACAAATGACTACAAGATTTGCTCTTGTGACTTGTCCTGTTCCTGCCTAAACTGAATTTAACTTTCACAATAAAAATAATCCTTTATGAACTTATGGCAGCTGTTTCAGAAACTTCGTCCTTTTGTTCAGCCCTATCGGGTGCTGGTCATTGCCACGCTGATTTTGACCCTGATCGGATCCTTTACCGCACAGGTCAATGCGCTAACCCTGCAATATGCAGTCGATAGTATCAATGCGCTGCTGGAACAAGGTCAGGGACTGGAGCAGGGCTGGCATATTCTGATTACGATTTCAGCGATCTTGCTCGGTAAAGAGATTATCAATGCCTTTGTCCAGTTCGGCCAGAAGTTTTATGGAGAAAAGCTACGGATTTTTGTTTCTCAGGATCTGGCCCAAGGAATTATTGAAAAATTCTTAAAATATCGTCTGGAATTTTTTAATCAGGAAAATAATCAGGCCGGAAAATTACAGACCCGAATTGATCGTGGTATCGGCTCACTGACCCGTCTGGTACAGATCTTCTTTATTGATATTTTACCGTTATTTACCAGCGCAATTGTGGCTTTGGGCCTAATGTACTATGCCAATATGTATGTTGGTCTGGTGGCCACCGCCATTGTCCCAATCTATTTCTGGCTGACCTATAAACAGGCACAAAAGCTCGGTGGTTGGCGCCGCAGTTTAAGAGATGGCCGCGAGAAAAAGAGTCAAGGTATTCTCAGTATTATTAATTCAATTACCGTGATCAAATCCTTTAACCGGGAAGCGATTGAGTCGGAAAAGCAGTTAGGATTGCAACGCGAACTGACCGACAACCAGATGAAAACCCGTCAGACCAGTTTCCTGTTTGATGGTCTGAAAACGTTCCTGGAACAGATCGGCATTGTGCTGATTATTATTCTGACCTCTTATTTTGTGCTGGATGACCAGATGAGTATCGGTATGATCATGTTTCATGTGCTGCTGTTTAATAATGTCTCCGCCCCGATTCGCTCACTGCACCGGATTTATGATGAAGTAAATGATGCCATGATCTATTCAGAAAGCTTCTTTAAGATTCTGGAAGCGGATCAGGAAATTGAACAAAGTGGTCAACAAAAACCGCAAGTGACTGGTAAATTTGAACTGACTGGGGTGAATTTTTATTATCCGAATGGCCATCATGCCCTGAAAGATATTGAGATGGAAATTCGTCCGAATAAGATCACGGCTTTGGTCGGCTTATCCGGTGCGGGGAAATCTACCCTGATCAGCCTGCTGGATAAATTTTATGAGCCGCAACAAGGCCAGATTAAACTGGATGGCATTGACCTGAAAGACTATGACACCCAATTTTTGCGTGATCATATTGGTCTGGTGTTGCAGAAAAATCATATTTTTCAAGGCACCATTTTTGAGAATATCCGTTATGGCAAAACTACGGCTTCGATGGACGATATCATTGAGGCGGCAGAAAAAGCCTCGATTCATGCGCAGATTTTACAGTTACCGGATGGCTATGATAGTGATGCCCTCATGCTCTCTGGCGGACAGCAGCAACGCATTGCCTTGGCGCGGATGTTCCTGAAAAACCCACCGATTATTTTTCTGGATGAACCGACGGCGAGTCTGGATGCCATCGCCACCGAACAGATCAAGCAAAGTCTGGATCAAATCAAGCAAGGCCGTACCGTGATCATCATTTCACATAGCCTGTCGCAAATTATTGACGCGGATTATACCTATGTGATGAAAGAGGGAAGGATTGCCGAACATGGTGAGCACGCTCAGCTTTATCATCAGCAAGGCGTGTATAAGGAAATTTTTGATGCCATGGCCAAGAGCCTGAATATTGAAAAAATCGCCAAGACTTTTGAGGATGATGCCGAGGAAGAAACCCATGGTTAGGGCTTCTTCCAAGCCAATAAAAAAACCTCCGAGCGGGAGGTCTTTTATTGAGAGATAATTGTTTTTAACGCTGAACTTTTTGCTCAATTTCTTCGACGCTGGTATGACGTACGTCAAAACCTTTGACCATATAGATCACCTGTTCAGAAATATTCCGGGCATGGTCGCCAATTCTTTCGAGTGAACGAAGCACCCATAGCACATTGATAACACGACTAATATGTCGCGGATCTTCAATCATATAGGTCATGAGAGTACGCGTTGCTGACTGGTATTCACGGTCGATATCCGCATCTGCCAACATCACTTTCAAGGCCTGATCTACATCCAGACGTGCAAAAGCATCCAGTGCATCATGAATCATCACCCGAACCTGGTTGCCAATATGCCGGGTTTCCATATAACCGCGCGGCGAGCTACCCTCTTCGCTCAGGCTTTGTGCAATCCGGCCTATTTTAGACGCTTCATCACCAATACGCTCAAGATCGGTATTGGCCTTGGACATGGCAAGTACCATCCGTAAATCAATCGCAGCAGGATGACGGCGTGCCAGAATCAGGGTCAGTGCTTCATCAATGTCTCTTTCCATCTGATTGACAACATTATCCTGAAACTGCACATCAATCGCCATGGCGACATCGGTATCCAGTAAGGCATGAATGGCGTTGGCCACCTGCTGTTCCACCAGTCCGCCCATGGTCATGAATTTGGTATTGACGTCCTGCAACTCTTCATTAAATTGCGAAGAAATGTGATGACTTAACACAGGATTATTTGGACACAAGGAAGTCTACTCCTGAAACGGCATATAGCGATGATCAATAATAAAGCACATTAAAGCATATTTATGATGAAAGTTTGATGACAATCGTAGCGTCATCTGGGCTGAGGTGAATCATATTCGATCAGCCAGGCATTCAGCTCTGCCAGCTCCTTTTCGGTCAGCTGCCCGACTGAAGCCTGTAACTGTAGTACATGCAGCAGATAATCATATTTGGCATTCAGATAATCCGTTTTGGCAGAAAAAGCATTGCGCTGGGCCAGCAACACATCGACCATGGTCTTTAAGCCCTCCTGATATTGGGCTCTGGAGGCTTGTGAAACCATTTCCGAAGATTCCATCGCCGCTTTACGCGCATTCAGTTTGGCCTGATCGGTTTCTACCTGCATGAAGGACTGCTTCACATCGGTATTGGCTTTGCGGATCGCAGCGTCTAATTGGGCTGCACTTTTTTGTACATTGACCCCAGCCTGACGAATACTTTTCTGGGTACGGCCACCACTAAATAGGTTCCAGTTGACTTCCACCCCAATCTGGTCGAAATCACCATTGCTGGACATAATCGTTTCTGGTGTCTGTTTCAGATAGCCATAGGTGCCGACCGCTTCAACCTGCGGATAGAGGGCGGCCTGCTCAACCCGTTTGGCATCTTCAGAATAGCGTTTTTGCAGACGGGCTTGCAGAATGTTCAGATTCTGGCTTTGTGCCAAATCTGTCCAGGACTGCATGTCACTTGGAATCGGTTTCTGAAACTGGAAGTCATTGCGTAATACCGCCAGATTTTCCTGATAAGGCCCGATCAGCTGAGCCAGTTGCTCCTGAGCTAGAATCAGCTGAACTTGGGTCGAAATCCGGTTGGCTTGGGCACTTTGATACTGGGCATTGGCTTCACTGACCTCACTACGTGCCACCAGACCTTCTTTTAGTTTGGCATTCATCATGCGCAGCTGCTCAGATAGAGCCTGTTCTTCCTGCAAATATGCCGTGGTCAAAGACTGCTGACGCAAGACATTAAAATAGGCTTCTGCCACCTGTAAAATATGCTGCTGTTTTTGCAGACGCAGATTGACTTCGCTGAGTTCGACCGAAGTTTTGACCTGTTTATAGCCCTGCCAGGCATCCCAGCGAAATAAAGGCTGGCGTGCAGTTAAAGCCACCTGACGGGTGGTATTACTGGAAGTAATGAAATTAGAAAACTGTGGATCGGCAGGTGCATCAACAGACTGGTTTTTACGGGTGATATTTCCTGAAAGACTCACGGTCGGCAGTAAATTGCCGCTGGCAATCCCCAGATTGAGCTGATCGGCCTGATATTGCAACAGATTCGCTTGCCAGTTCGGATCGTTTTGCTGGGCGCGCGCATAGGCTTGTTGCAGATCCAGGGCAAAAATCGCCGGACTACTGCACAATAAACCGGCCATGACACTGAGTTTTAGTTTCATTTTATAGTGTTAACCCCTAACAGCCATTCAGATCAAAAATTCTGGCGCTTTAAGCTAAGCCATACTAAAGAGATTTTTTGCATTTTTGCGTATGATTTTTATTAACTTTTTAATATAACTCTCGGGTTTTATCCACGATTAATTCAATTTTCAAGATCTATACCCGCAATGTAACAAAGCAATTCACAATACTAAACATAGTATTTTTATTTGATCTATACAATATATCTCCCAGCAAGGCCGTTATTTTCTGAATTCACCTATACAGAGTCCTGAAACATAGTGTTAATGCCATTCCCGTCGATATTCAAAGCCTGTCTAATTTCCGGCAGCCTGCTGTTTCTGGCAGGCTGTCAGCAGCCGTCGGAACCACAGATCCAGGTTGAACAGACTGAGACCAATCAGAAGCAAAGTCCAGTCAATGACTTTAGCCTGATGTGCAAGAATATTGAAAAAAATATGTCCCAGATTAATGACCAGCGCACCACTTTTGCGCTGGAACAGGTTAATCAGGATCTTAAAGTGTGTCTGCCCCTGATGGAATTGGCGGAGCAGAAGCATCTGATGCTGCGTTCTACTGAAATGTATCAGCGCTTTTTAGCCGTCGACCGTACCGAGTTCCAGCAACGCGCCTTTGAACAGTATGCGCTGGAAATGGCCCAGCATCCGACCATTCAGCAAGCCCATTTTCAGCAGCTCACCTCACGTGACCAGTACCTGTTAAAACACAAAGGTCAGGCTTATGTCGAACTGCTGGATCTTGGCGATGGCAACTTACATTATCGTCGTAGTCCGGAATATCTGGCCCGCATTTTTGCGCCTTATTTACCCGACGCTGAAAAAGCCTTTATTGAACATCTGGCTGAACAGAATATGCAGCCGGTACTGGTGGAAAAACGCCTGCAAATTGAAGCAGCTGACATTGCAGCCCGCAGTCTGCTTTGGGAAGATTATCTCAAGACCTATCCTGAGAGCAGCTATAAGCGGGATGCCGAATACCTGCTGAAACAATATACCTATTTTTTGTTTAGAGGCACCGAAGCATCTCCCGTTTCTGAGGATTATCGCGACCGTTATGCAGTCGATACCAGTCATCTGGAAACCATTATTGGTCTATCCAGTGGTCAGAAATCAACGCTTTCGACCCAGGCTCGCCAATTTCTGGAGTTTCTGGACATGAATCCGCAACAGCGCCAGCAAGCCTTGCCTGCCGACTATCGAAACCGTTCGGATGCTGAACAGATTCTGTATTATGCCAAGATCAGCCCACCCTCACAAAAATATGATAAAGACTGTTTTATGGATGCATTCTGTATCTAGCTAGAAATATTTGGCTTGAGTCCAGCTTCCCCTGCCTGAAGAGACCATCGCTAAAGTTGAGAGATTTAGACCTGTTTATTCGGCATAAACTGAGCTAAGCTTTAGCCTCGCTTGACGGAGCGCGAGTAATCCCTCGCTGAGATCATGTGATTCCTTTTATCTTTATCAGGAATTGAGCATGGGTACCGTTGAACCTGATCAGGTTAATACCTGCGTAGGAATCAAGCCAGCTAAAAACCCAGCCCCTGCTTTATCTGCTCAGGATAAATCTGCCCGCGTTTTTGGTCGTGCTTGATTCGTTGATGTCATTCATAAGGATCATAGCCATGAACCAGTTAACGAATCTTTCTTCTGAAACTTCTCTCTCCGCTCATGAACAGGAAGCACGTGATTTAACGCGCATTCTACCCGCTTCACGTAAAGTCTATCTGCCAGGCTCGCGTCCTGATATTCAGGTGCCGATGCGGGAAATTTCCCTCAGTGAAACCCCGACCGGCTTGGGCGGTGAATATAATCCGCCCTTGATGGTTTATGACACGTCTGGTGTCTATACCGACCCCAATGTGACGATTGACCTGAATAAAGGCCTGCCCAATATCCGTGACAGCTGGATTGAACAGCGTAACGATACAGAAATGCTGGACGATTTAAGCTCTGAATTTGGCCGACAACGTTTACGTGATATCCGTACTGCGGCCATCCGTTTCGCGCATATTCAAAAACCGCGCAAAGCCAAACGCGGCCAGAACATCACCCAGATGCACTATGCCAAACAAGGCATGATTACGCCAGAAATGGAATATATCGCCATTCGTGAAAACCTGCGTCAACTGGAGGGTGTCGATATGCGCCAGCATCCGGGACAAAATTTCGGTGCTAAAAACCTGACTGAAATCACCCCGGAGTTTGTACGGCAGGAAGTCGCTGCCGGCCGCGCGATTATTCCGGCCAATATCAATCATCCGGAACTGGAACCGATGATCATCGGACGCAATTTTCTGGTCAAAATCAATGCCAATATTGGTAACTCGGCTTTGGGTTCTTCGATTGAAGAAGAAGTCTCGAAAATGACCTGGGCGACACGCTGGGGTGCAGATACCATTATGGATCTCTCAACCGGGCAGAACATCCATGAAACCCGGGAATGGATTATCCGCAATTCTCCCGTGCCAATTGGCACCGTACCGATCTATCAGGCCTTGGAAAAAGTCAACGGCGTAGCCGAAGACCTGACTTGGGAAATCTTTAAAGATACCCTGATTGAACAGGCGGAACAGGGCGTGGATTATTTCACCATTCATGCCGGTGTACTTTTAAGATATGTACCGCTCACGGCCAACCGTCTGACCGGCATTGTTTCGCGTGGCGGTTCGATCATGGCACAGTGGTGTCTGGCGCATCATCAGGAAAACTTTCTCTACACCCATTTTGATGACATCTGCGAAATTATGAAAGCATACGATGTGTCTTTCAGCCTCGGCGATGGCCTGCGTCCAGGCTGTGTGCAGGATGCCAATGACGAAGCGCAATTTGCTGAACTGAGAACCTTGGGTGAACTGACCCATCGTGCCTGGGAACATGATGTACAGGTGATGATTGAAGGTCCGGGCCATGTGCCGATGCACATGATCAAGGAAAATATGGACCTGCAACTGGAAGTCTGTAAAGAAGCGCCCTTCTATACCCTTGGCCCTTTAACTACGGATATCGCCCCGGGTTATGACCATATTACTTCAGCGATTGGTGCCGCAATGATTGGCTGGTATGGCACCGCCATGCTGTGCTATGTCACCCCGAAAGAGCATCTTGGCTTGCCAAATAAAAAAGATGTCAAAGACGGCATTATTACCTACAAGATTGCAGCACATGCAGCCGATCTGGCCAAAGGGCATCCAGGCGCACAGGCCCGGGACAATGCGCTGTCCAAGGCACGTTTTGAATTCCGCTGGGAAGACCAGTTTAATTTGAGTCTGGATCCGGATACAGCCCGCAGCATGCATGATGAAACCATGCCCAAAGCAGCCCATAAATCTGCACATTTCTGTTCCATGTGTGGACCGAAGTTCTGTTCAATGAAGATTAGCCAGAATGTTCGAGACTATGCCAATCAGCAGGCCAAGCCTGATCAGCCGGCAAGCTCTCAGGCCGAAATTGAAGCAGGTATGGATCAGATGAAAGCCAGCTTCCATAAGTCTGGCCAAAATCTGTACCACAAACTATAAAACTTTAAAAAAAACAGTTGTCTTCAAAAAAAACTCAGATAGGATGAAAATAAATCAACTCATTCTATCTGAGCATATGAATATTATTAAACAGGCCTCTTATAATAAAAAAGACTTTCGCATAGAGGCACGTGAGTTTTTGTACCGGGGATTTATTCAGGTGGAAAAAGTCAGCCTGCGACACCGTTTATTCCAGCAGGACAGCTCGACGCCTATTTTGCAACGTGAGCTGATTCACCGGCCAGAAGCAGCGGGTGTACTGATGTACAACCATCAACAGCAGAAATTCGGCCTGATTGAACAGTTTCGGATTGGTGGATTGGACGATGTCGATTCTCCTTGGCAACTCGAAGTGATTGCTGGCGTTTTGGATGGCAATGAAGCACCTGAAGCATGTATCCGCCGCGAGGCACTCGAAGAATCAGGCTGTACCCTGGATAAGCTACAGCACATTTTCAGCTTCTACCCTTCCGCAGGTGCCTGTTCCGAATTATTTCATTTATATGTGGCCCAGACCGAATTGCCTGAACAGGGCGGTATTTTTGGTATGCCGGATGAAGGTGAAAATATCCAGCTGCATATTCTGGATTATGCAGATATTTCCGCACTACTCAGCAATGGGCGCTTAAGGAATGCACCGGTCATTATGGCCTTGCAATGGTTGCAACAACATATTCATACTGCAGGGATATGTCTAAGGGGAAAGACATGAGTTTTTCGCAGTCAAATACAACCGAACAGCCCGACTGGACCATTATCCAGATTTCTGATACCCATTTGATGGATCGGGAAGAGCTGGAATTTGCCCGGATGAATCCGGAGCAGAGTTTTCATGAAGTGATGCAGCAGATTCAGCAGCGCTTTCCCAAAATGGATGCGCTGATTCATACCGGTGATCTGGCGCAGGTGCCGGTGGAACGAACTTATCAGCGTTATTTAGACTTTATCCAGTTCTTAAACGTGCCGCATTATCAAATTCCAGGTAATCATGATGACACCCGGATCTTTCCGTTTCATCAGAATGCCAATCAGGTACATGCGATTCATTTTGGTAGCTGGACCATGATTTTGTTGAATAGTGCGGTTCAAGGCAAGGTTGATGGCTGGGTGGAACAAGCTCAGCTTGATCAATTGAACCAATTATTGCTTGAGTTTAAGCATCAGCATGTCATCATCGCTTGTCATCATCACCCTTTTGCGATGAAATCGCACTGGATTGACCAGCACCGGCTTAAAAATGCCGAAGCTCTGAAAGATGTCCTGGCACGGCACCAGAATATAAAGCTGGTCTTGTTTGGTCATGTGCATCAGGATTCCTGTAATGAATGGCATGGTATCTATTTTTTATCCACGCCATCGACCAGTGTGCAGTTCAAACCTAAAAGCCAGGATTTCGCGCTAGATCAGGCGGCGCCCGGTTATCGTGTATTACATTTGCAACAAAATGGTGAGTTTGATACCTATATTGAACGGGTGGCATTGAGTCAGCAAAATATTAATACTGAAATTTCAGGTTATTAACTTTTCAATTTGTTTTTTTTGCATTACTTTATTGCAACCAAAGGAAATGTGATATGCATAGTCCAGACATCAAAGACTATCAATAAGCATAAAAAGTCTATATGATGACGGCCCCCACAGGAGGATAATCCTTCTACAGGGTGGATAAAAATTGCATATCACCATATTTTTTGCGTAGCAATCATACGCATATGATGAGGAATGCCCTAAATGGCGAATGACAACCAAAATCAAGTCTTAGACAATCAAATTGAAGTTGTAGAAGAGAAAGCTGCAAAGCGCGTACGCAAATCTAAGCCTAAAACGACTGACGGTGGTTCTACTGCTAGCTTATTTGGTATTGAACCTTATCAACCTAAAAAAAATGAAGAATACATGTCTGAAGGTCAGCTTCAGCATTTCCGCCAAATTTTGCTGGCCTGGAAAGCCGAGTTGATGTCAGAAGTGGATCGTACGCTGAATACGATGCAAGATGAGAATACTGCCCTGCCTGATGTCAACGATCGTGCCACTCAGGAAGAAGAATTTGCAATTGAGCTGCGTACCCGTGACCGTGAACGTAAACTGATCCGTAAAATCGAACAGTCAATCGAAGCGATACAGAATGATGACTATGGTTTCTGTGAAACTTGTGGCATCGAAATTGGTTTGCGTCGTTTAGAAGCCCGTCCAACGGCTACTTTATGTATTGACTGCAAAACCCTGGCGGAAATCAAAGAGAAGCAAAATAACGGTTAATGATGCTGTTGAATAATCCTCCCCTAACCCCTCCTTTAAAAAAGGAGGGGGACAATAGGATGGCTTATGTGGGTCGGTTCGCGCCATCGCCAACCGGCCCTTTGCATTTTGGCTCCCTCATTACCGCAGTTGCCAGTTATTGCGATGCCAAAGCCAACCACGGCACATGGCTGGTTCGGGTGGAAGATACCGATATTCCGCGTATTTATCCGGGCAGTGAAGAGCATATTTTGCGTGCCATGGACGCCTTTCAGCTTGAGCCAGACGGCGAAATCATTTTCCAGAAAGACCGTTTAGATATTTATGCAGATGTGATCGAACAATTACGTCAGCAGGGTCTGGTTTATGCCTGTCAATGTACCCGTAAAATGCTCGGTTCCAATCATATCTATCAGGATACCTGCCGTGACCTAGCTCTGGCATTCGACAATCAAGCGATCCGTTTAAAAGTCGAAGATATCGAAATCTGTTTTGAAGATCAATTACAAGGTCGACACTGCTCAAAGCTGAAGAAAGATCTGGGAGACTTTGTCTTAAAACGTCGTGACGGGATTATTAATTATCAGCTGGCGGTAGTGGTCGATGACTATCTGCAAGGCATGACCCATGTGGTACGTGGTGCTGACCTGCTGGACAATACCGAACGGCAAATCTATCTGGGGCAGTTGCTCGGTTATCCGCGTCTGAATTATATGCATCTACCCCTGGCGATGAATGATCAGGGACAAAAACTCTCAAAACAGAATCTGGCCCAAGCACTGGATTTAAGTCAGGCCCCACAACTCTTAAAACAGGCACTTAATGCTTTGCATCAGGCTGAAGTTGATCTAGATACTCCACAATGCATGCTGCAACAGGCGGTTGCGCAATGGAACATTGAACGGATTCCACATACAACAGCGCTACAAGGTTGTTATCAATAAAAACCTGTTTTGGCTTAAGCTAGAATTCTAGAATTAAAATCAGAGAGGAAAAGCAGATGTTTTTTATTTTTGGATTCGGCCCTAAAACCAAAACTATTGAAAAGAGCCAGTTCCTGTGTCCAGTCTGCCGAACCCGTACAGGCTATGAGCTGAAACAGCAACGTCATTATTTTTCTTTGTTTTTTATTCCATTGATTCCACTTTCCAAGCCTAAAACTGCTTTTGTGACCTGTTCCAATTGCGGAACTGCAATGCCGAGCACAGTGCTTGACCATGCTCAGCCTGAACCTCAGCGTAATCCCAGTCTAGAAGCTTGATTCTTCCCGGCTTGGATTGACCTGTCGTGTGGTTGAATCAATTTTCAGAATCAGGCTGATCATTACCGCACAGACAATTAAGGATGAACCCCCATAACTAATAAATGGCAGGGTCAAACCTTTGGTCGGTAACACGCCCATATTCATACCGGCATTCACCAGAATCTGTAACAGGAAAATGATACAGATCCCATAGGCCAGATAGCCGGCGCGTAGATATTGATGTTGCAAGGCACGATGTCCGATCCGGATACAGCAGACCAGCATGGTAAAAGACAGGATCAGGATGGTCGCAATACCCAAGAAACCAAATTCCTCACCTAAAATCGCCAGCATAAAATCAGTATGCGCTTCAGGCAGATAAGACATTTTCTGAATGCTGTGCCCCAATCCAACCCCGGCCCACTCACCACGGCCGAAGGCCATTAGTGCATTCGAGAGCTGATAACCGCTACCCAGTGGATCTTCCCATGGATTTGAAAAAGACATCAAACGCTGCAAGCGATAAGGCTCTAATAAAATCGCTGCGGCAAATGCACCGACCAAGGTCATAAAGGCCACACCAAACTGAATCCACGGCGCACCCGCGAGGAAAAACACGCCAAGCATGGTCAAGGTAATTACTACGGTTGCCCCCAAGTCCGGCTCAAGAATAATCAAACCGACGGTCACACCCATAATCGCACTTAAACGAACCAAACCTTTAATATTGTTCCGGACTTCTTCCGCACGGCGTACCACATAGTCCGCGGTAAAAATCGCCATCATCACTTTCGCCACTTCCGAGGCCTGCAAGGTAAATCCGGCCACCCGAATCCAGCGCTTGGAACCATTGACCTCAGTCCCGACCACCAGCACGGCCACCAACAGTACAATGGTAATAATCCACAAAAAGAAGGTGTTATTAAACCAGACCTTTAAGGGAATTTTATAGGTTAGATAGGCGGCTACTGCTGCCACAAAAATCGAAATGCCATGGCGGCTAATATAATGAAAGGCATTTTCATGCATACGTTCAGCATAAGGCATCGAGGCCGATGCCACCATGATCGAACCAATACACAGTAAAGCCAATACACAGAAAATTAGTACATTCCGTGGATTTAGCTCAGCGGGGAGCTTGGGTACCCACTGGCTATAAAATTGGTTTAGTTTATTGATCGTAGTCTGAGCAAACCCAGCCATATCACGAATCCTTGTTATTCTTAATTGAGTTCATTCACATACGCAACAAACTTGCGACCACGCTCAGGATAACCCGAGAACATATCAAAACTTGCGCATGCAGGAGACAATAGCACGACATCATCTGCCTGGGTGTGCTTTTGGCAGATTTCTACGGCCTGCTGCAAACTCTCTGCATGAACCAGCTCAGTCGTGCCCCTAATCGCTGCTTCGATGATCGGACGGTCTTCACCAATCAGCACTGCAATCTTGGCATATTTACTCAATGATTCACGCAAAGCCTTAAAGTCCTGTCCTTTGCCCTGTCCACCGAGAATAATCGCAACTTTGCCACCTTGGGCTTCAATCGCCATACCGAGACCATCGAGAGCCGCCAAGGTTGCACCGATGTTGGTGCCTTTGGAGTCGTTATAATAACGTACGCCCTGCACTGCTTTGACAAATTCGCAGCGATGTTCCAGACCTTTGAAGGTTTTTAAAGTGTTTAGCATGCTGTCCAATGGCAAACCAATCGCTTCACCGAGTGCCAGACAAGCCAGGGCATTGGCAACATTATGCGTGCCCTGCATATACATCTCGGTACTTTTTAACAGACGTTCACGACCACGCGCCAACCAGATGCCACCATCGGTATCTTTAAGAATCCCGTACTGGTTCATATCGGGTGCATTCAGGCCAAAACTTTGCATCGGCGTCACATCTGGCACCAAAGGACGGGTCAAAGAATCATCCCGGTTATACACCACTTTTTTCACACCCTGAAAAATCCGGTGCTTGGCGGTGTGATAGCCCATCATATCGCCATGCCGATCCAGATGATCTTCACTCATGTTCAGTACCACCGCCACTTCAGCCGCCAGATTTGAAGTAGTTTCCAGCTGAAAACTGGATAATTCTAAAATATAGAATTCAGGATCATCTTTGGTTAAATCCAGTGCAGGACGGCCCAGATTGCCACCGACGGCGACTTTTTTGCCAGCATCGGCTGCCATTAAGCCAATCAAAGTGGTCACTGTACTTTTGGCATTGGAACCGGTAATCGCGACAATGGGCTTATCCGTAGCACGGCGTAAAATCTGGATTTCACTCACCACAGGAATACCCTGCGCCATCGCCGCCTGAATTTCTGGCAATTTTGGATCCAGTCCCGGACTGATCACGATTTCTTCTGCAGACAGCAACAGCTCGGCATCAAACTGGCCGAAACTGGTCTGGACTTCGGCCGGAATCTGGTCATGTCCCGGGGGGGTGGCTCTAGAATCCGTTACTGCAACGCGGTAGCCCTGGTCATGTAAGAAATTGACTGCTGCAACACCTGATATTCCGAGTCCTGCAACGACTTTTAACCCACCACGTTGTATTAACATTTTCGCCCCATATTTTGGTCTATTTTGAAACTGACGAAATGGTAGCACTTTGCTGTTTTGAATGCCTTTTCTGATTGAGCTTTCTGCATATTTTTTTTGTGTCCATGCGTAAAAAAACCGTCATGCTCATGACGGTTTTTAAAATCACAGCCAAAAAGGAACTTATTTCCATTTGACCGCTTGCTGGGCCGGCTTTTCCTGTGCACTTTGCTCCGACACCGGACAGGCACAGTTGCCACCACAGCCTGCAGCCATACCCGGTTGCAGCCATTTGGCCAGACGCGTCCAGCCTTTTGCTGCGCAGGCATCAGACAGCTTCTGGAAGACTGAGTGAGAGGTGTTCGGAAACACCTTTTTAAATACCACCAGCGCACTCCACAGCACCAGTGCCGCCACAATCAAAATTTCAATCATCTCAATCTCCCATGCATATACTCAGGCAAGCTCAACGGGCCGAGGCCAACCTGAGATTAGCCCAAATAATATGAAGCAATTTGATAAGTCAGGAATGACATGAAATATGCCAAGCCAAACAGGTAAACCGTCATGATACTGACCGTTTTCCAGGAACCAGTTTCACGTTTGACTGTCGCCAAAGTTGCCAGACAATGCGGTGCATAAATAAACCACACCAGTAAAGACAGACCTGTCGCCACTGACCAGCCCAGATCACCACCACTACTGATGAGTGAAGAGAGACCTTCGGACATTGCATCGTCATCTACGGCAGACAGTGCATAGACAGTGCCCAATGCAGCAACCACCACTTCACGTGCTGCCATGGCTGGAATCAAGGCAATACAGATCTGCCAGTTAAAACCGAGCGGTGCAAAGATTGGCTGCATCAGATGACCGAGCATACCTGCCAGTGAATAATCAATCGCCGGCAAAGTCGCACCTTCTGGGGGTTGCGGGAAGGTACACAGGAACCAGAGTACAATCGATAAGGCAAAGATGATACCGCCGACCCGCTTCAAGAAGATTTTGCCGCGATCCAGCAAGCCGATCCAGACGTTTTTCAGATCCGGGAAACGGTAGCTTGGCAGCTCCATCAACAGCATGTGCTGGGATTTATCTTTATGGAAAAATTTCAGTACAAAAGACACCGCCAGAGCACTGACAATACCCGCCATATACAGGCCAAATAACACCAGACCTTGCAGGTTCATAAAACCCCAGACAGTTTGCTGTGGAATGAAAGCTGCAATCAGCAAGGCATATACCGGCAAACGTGCTGAACAGGTCATCAGCGGTGCCACAAAAATCGTGGTTAAACGATCTCGCGGATCACTGATGGTACGCGATGCCATGATGCCCGGAATGGCACAGGCAAAGCTGGACAATAACGGAATAAAGGCACGGCCTGACAGGCCCGCTTTAAACATCAGCTTATCGAGCAAGAAGGCTGCTCGTGGTAAATAACCTGATTCTTCCAAGACTAGAATAAAGAAGAACAGAATCAGAATCTGTGGCAGGAATACCACCACCCCGCCGGCACCAGCAATAATCCCGTCCACCACCAGACTATTCAGTAAGGGATGAGCAATATATTCACCGAGGAATTCACCGAGCCAACCAAAGAAGGTTTCGATGCCATCCATAAACGGCGCAGCCCAGGCAAATACCGCTTGGAAAATCACGAACATCATTACAGCCAGGCTGAGTAGACCCAGTACCGGATGTAAAAAAATCCTGTCGAGAAAATCAGTACGTTTGTCTTCCTGATCGACGAAATTGACCACGTCGTTCAGAATGACTTCTACCTGCTGATGCGGGTCACCCTTTAAGCCACTCAGTTCAGTCTGCGGTACCGAGAATTTTCCCTGATCCAGGGCATTCTTCAGGTTTTCAATCCCTGAACTGCGTACCGCTACAGTTTCCACCACGGGCACGCCGAGACGTTCAGACAGCTTCTGGGTATTGATTTGCATCCCACGACGGCGTGCTTCATCCATCATGTTGAGTACAACCAGAATCGGACGACCCAAAGCAATCATTTCTAGGACCAGACCCAGATGCAGTTTCAGGTTAGTGGCATCTACCACACATAAGAATGCATCCTGCTGCTGTTCTTCTGCGATTTTACCTTGCACCACATTACGGGTGATTTCTTCATCCGGGCTGGTCGCATCCAGACTATAAGTCCCTGGCAAATCCAGTACCCGTACCGCTTTGCCTGAAGCAAGCTGAAACGTACCGACTTTACGTTCAACCGTGACACCCGCATAGTTACCAACTTTTTGGCGTGTTCCGGTTAAATGGTTGAATAATGAAGTTTTACCGCAATTAGGGTTACCGACAAGGGCAATACGTAATGTATCACTCATGCCGACACCGCCTGTTCGATTTCAATTTTGGCTGCTTCTGATTTACGCAAAGCAAAACGGGTAAATCCAACTTGAATCAAAATGGGATCTCCACCAAAAATACCTTTCGTAATCACCTGTACCTTCGTACCCGGCACAAAGCCTAGAGTTTCCAAACGACTCGCGACGACATCGTGTAGAGCACTTTCACCATCAGTTGTTCGACTCACTTTTCGAATGATGGCAATTTGTTTTGCTTTTAAATCAGACAAACGCACCGTGAAATTCCTGAACTATTTTGTACAGTATACAAACAAATGAGAATAATTAACAAATAAGATTGATTACATGCTGAATTAGTTTTTATATCACATCGACAGTCTGGTGAAATTAAACTACAGTGGAGAATACCTATTAAATTCATCGCTTTTTCAGATCAGATCCTTGCACCCTATGCTGAATAAAAAACCCCGTATTCCCGCCCCGGTTCAAATTCCTGAAGCCTTGAGCTATTTACAGGGTTTTCGTGATTATCTGATTGCGCAAACGGTTAGTCCACACACCCGAAATGCCTATTTATCTGATTTGCTGCAATGTGCAGAATGTCTGAGCAAGCCTTTGCCAGAATGGACCCATGACGATATTTCCGATGTATTGATTGCACTGACCAAACAGCAAAAAAGCCCACGCTCAATTGCCCGCTGTCTGTCAGCCTTGCGTTCATTTTATAAATTTCTGCGTGAACAGAAGCTGCGTAGTGATAATCCGGTGGCAGCGCATAAAACCCCGAAGCTTGGCCGTGCCTTGCCCAAAGATTTGTCTGAAGCCGATGTTGAGGCCTTGATTGATGCCCCCGATATCAATACTGCTTTAGGCCTGCGTGACCGTGCCATGTTTGAAGTGCTGTATGCTTGCGGTTTACGTGTCACTGAACTGATTAACTTACGTCTGGAACTGATTAACTTAAAACAGGGCTATTTACGCATCGTCGGTAAAGGCAATAAAGAACGGCTGGTACCGATGGGACACATGGCCTGTGAATGGGTGGAAAAATATCTGAATGAAGCCCGTCCACAACTGTATAAGACCTCAACCGATTATCTGTTTTTGACTCAGCATGGCGGCATCATGAGCCGGCAAAATTTCTGGTATGCGATTAAACGCTATGCTTTACAGGCCGGGATTGCATCCGAGCTGTCACCGCACACCTTGCGGCATGCCTTTGCGACGCATCTGCTCAATCATGGCGCAGATTTACGTGTGGTACAGATGCTGCTTGGACATAGTGACCTGTCGACCACCCAGATTTATACCCATGTCGCGCAAGTGCGGATGCAGCAGCTGCATGCAGCGCATCATCCACGGGCTTAAAACATCTACATATGGAATAAACTGAGAAGTTTGACGTGTTTGTATTTTTTTTTGTTATGCTAATGCTCTGTTTTTAGTCCAAGAAGAAAAGGGTTATTTATGACATTTGCCCGCTCAAAAGTTTTTATGGCTTGTACACTTGCTGCTGGTTTGGGGCTTAGCGCATGTTCCAATTCCGATAACAACACTAAAAAGCAAGATACACTGACTGCAAGTGCGCCAGCAACGGGAGAAGCCTCTACCCTGACCGAACGCAATGCACAACAGCGTCTGGTCTCTACCTTGGAAAAGCATTTCAAAACTGCGGGGATCAGTGCCAAAATTATCGATATTAAAACCACCGAAGTACCGAACCTGTTCTGGGTCAGTCTGGAAGGTATGTCTGCGGTCTATGTCACCAGCGATGGTAAATACCTGATTCAGGGCGACGTGATCCGACTCGGTGATAAACAGCTGCATAATGTCAGTGAAAACCTGCAAGCCGGAATCAACAACAAACTCTTTGCCGAACTGAAAGCAGAAGATCTGCTGATCTATCCGGCCAAAGGCAAGGCCAAGCATGTGGTCTATGTCTTTACCGATGTCAGCTGTCCGTATTGCCATAAATTCCATGAACAAATGGATGAAATGAATAGTAAAGGTATTGAGGTTCGTTATATCGCCTGGCCGCGTGGTGAACAGCATATGCCGGCCATGGAAGCAATCTGGTGTAGTGCTGACCGTCATAGTGCTTTTGATCAGGCCATTGCCGGCGCACAGATTAGTGCAGAGAAATGTGAAAATCCTGTTCAAGATCAATATCACATGGGCCTGAATATGGGCGTCAATGGCACCCCTGCCATTTATAGTTCGGAAGGGGTTTACCTCGGCGGATATCTGTCTAGCGCTGAATTATTGAAGCGACTTAAATAACTCATTTTAATACGTTATTTAACTTTATTTTATACATAAAGATATTCTGAAATGACCCTAGAGTCATGGCGTTTTTTTAGCTATGATCTAGGTTCTCGTAAAAAACTGTTTATTTGGAGTGTGACGTGAAACCAGTTCGTCTGGCTATCCTCGGTCTTGGTACTGTAGGTGGTGGTGCCTTGAAACTATTAAAAGAAAATGCTGCTGAGATTAAACGTCGCACCGGTCGTGAAATTGAAATTACCTATGTAGGCACCCGTCGTCCACGTCCTGATCTGGACCTACCTGCATCAGTGAAACAAAGTGCAGACTTGATGGACATCGTGCGTCAACCTGACGTAGACGTGGTGGTCGAAGTCATGGGCGGGATTCATCCTGCTTTTGAAATTATTATGGAAGCCATGAAACATGGCAAGCATATTGTGACTGCCAACAAGGCGCTATTGGCTGAACATGGGAATGAGCTGTTTAAAGCGGCTGAAGACAATGCCGTGCAAATTGCCTATGAAGCGGCAGTGGCTGGCGGTATTCCCATTATTAAAGTGATTCGTGAAGGTCTGGCGGCCAACAAGATTGAATGGCTGGCGGGCATCATCAATGGTACGGGTAACTTCATTCTCAGCGAAATGCGTGAAAAAGGCCGTACTTTTGAAGACGTACTCAAAGAAGCACAAGAACTCGGATATGCCGAAGCCGATCCAACCTTTGACGTGGAAGGTATTGATGCTGCACATAAGCTGACCATTCTGGCTTCATGTGCCTTTGGTATTCCGCTACAGTTTGACAAAGTCTTTACTGAAGGTATTGGCAAAGTCACTGCACAAGATGTGAAATATGCAGAAGACCTCGGTTTCCGTATCAAGCACCTGGGAATTGCACGCCGCACCGATGCCGGGATTGAACTCCGTGTTCATCCAACCCTGATTCCTGAAGAAGAACTGATTGCCAACGTCAATGGCGTGAAAAATGCCGTACTGGTACAAGCCAATGCGGTTGGCCCAACACTGTACTACGGCGCAGGTGCGGGTGCAGGCCCAACGGCTTCTGCTGTGGTCGCAGACGTGGTGGATATTGTCCGTGATATCATTTATACCGAAGACGGTGCCGGAACCATTCCGCAACTGGCCTTTGAAGCCCTGACCGATTTACCGATCTTGAGTCGTGAACAAATGACCACCGGCTATTACATCCGTATTAATGCCGAAGATCAAATGGGCGTGCTTGCCGATGTCACCACGATCCTCAGTCGTGCCGGAATCAGTATTGATGCCATCATGCAGCAACCTCGCTTAAAAGACCTTATTCCGATCGTGATTCTGACCGATCCTATCGTCGAATCAAAAATGGATGCAGCGCTCTCACAAATTCAAGCATTACCCGTCATTCATGGCGAAATTGTACGAATTCGTTTAGAATCGCTTGATAATTAATCGGGTTAAGGGGAGTATTTCCCCTTGCCAAGCTCTACACACAATTGGAACATCATCATGTCGAATGCCAATCGTTATACTGGTTTAGTTGACCGCTATCGCGACCGTTTACCAGTGTCTGCAACTACTCGTGCGATCTCTTTGGGTGAGGGTAATACTCCACTGATCAAGCTTGAGAATATTCCACGCATTATTGGTAAAGATGTTGAAATTTATGTGAAGTACGAGGGCTTAAACCCGACTGGTTCATTTAAAGACCGCGGTATGACTATGGCAGTGACCAAAGCCGTTGAAGAAGGCTCTAAAGCCATCATCTGTGCATCCACTGGTAATACTTCTGCTGCTGCGGCTGCATACGCTGCTCGTGCCGGTATCAAAGCATTCGTGCTCATCCCGGAAGGCAAAATTGCCATGGGTAAAATGGCCCAAGCGATGATGTATGGTGCAATCACCATGCAAATTCGTGGTAACTTCGATGACGGCATGCGTCTGGTGAAGGAAGTTTCTGATCAGGCACCGGTAACGATTGTAAACTCAATCAACCCGTACCGCCTGCAGGGTCAAAAAACCATTGCTTACGAGATCGTTGAAGCTTTAGGTCGTGCCCCGGATTACCACTGCCTGCCAGTGGGTAACGCAGGTAATATCACTGCACACTGGATGGGCTATACCGAAGCGGTGGCCAATCAGTCGAAAGAAGAATTTGAGCAAGTGATTTACGATGCTGAAACCGATGCTTTCACTGGTCCTAAACCGGCTGGCTTGCCAATCATGGCCGGTTACCAAGCGTCTGGTGCTGCTCCGTTCCTGCGTGGTGGTCCAGTAGAAAATCCGGAAACTGTTGCAACTGCAATTCGTATTGGTAATCCGCAAAGCTTCAATCATGCCAAAGCTGTCGTTCGTGATTCAAACGGCTGGTTTGATGAACTGACGGATGCTGAGATTCTTGAAGCGCAACGTCTGCTGTCGATGTATGAAGGTGTATTCGTAGAACCTGCATCTGCTGCGTCTGTTGGCGGTGCAATCCGTGATATCAAAGCAGGTAAAATCGCTGAAGGTTCAGTAATCGTATGTACCGTAACCGGTAATGGTCTAAAAGATCCAGATACCGCGATCAAACAATGTGCCGATGCGGTGATGCTGTCTATCGACGCAACCATGGCTCAGGTAAAAGACTCTATTCTGTCGAACATGTAATTTCAGCCAGAATAAAAAACCCTGCATTTGCAGGGTTTTTTATGAGCGCAGAGATTAGATTCGTTTTGGTTGCTGGCTCACCCAGCTCATCAAACGGGTCGCATCATTGGTACGCGCCTGTGAGCTATTTGCACCTAACAGTACCACTGCCACCGGACGGTTATTCAGGGTCGTATGCATGACGACACAGCGCCCTGCTTCATTAATAAAACCGGTTTTAGAAATATTGATATTCCAGCCGCCGTTACGCACCAGTGCATTGGTATTATTCGATTTCAGTACACGATAACCCAAGTTAAAGTCATAGCTTGGTGTGGTCGAGAATTGACGAATCAAACCATATTGAGAAGCGGTATTCACTAAAATACCCAAATCACGTGCTGATGCCACATTTCCAGGGTGTAAGCCGGTTGATTCCATAAAGCGGGATGAATTCATGCCTAAGGCCTTGGCCTTACTGTTCATCGCTGCAATAAATGCACTGCGACCACCTGGATACGTTCGCGCCAAGGCTGCAGCTGCCGGGTTTTCAGACTTCATTAGAGCAAACAATAAAGCTTCGGCACGGTTCATGCTATCGCCAGCACGTAAGGTCGAGCTTGAGCTTTTACAACCTGCGCAAGAGAAATCAGCCTGTTGCAGCGTGATTTTTTCAGACATGTTTAAACGTGCATCGGAAATCACCACAGCTGTCATTAATTTGGTAATAGATGCAATCGGCAAAGCGGTATTGGTGTTTTTGCTAAACAGCACCTCACCAGTTTGCGCATCCATAACCAATGCAGCACGGGCATTTACAGAGGGTTGATTGCTATAACTGTTTGTATCAAAAATCTGTGTTGTTTTTGCTGGTTGCTGAACACTGACCGACTGCTGGGTGCTCGGTACACTCTGACGCAAGGTCGTGGTCACGGTGGCTGAACCGGGTGGCGAAGGCTCATCAGCAGCCACACGGAAATCATCACTCATCAGCTGATTGACTTCCTCAGAAGACCAACTAATGCTGGATCCGCCCTCTGTCGTGCCAGAATTCATAATGATTTCAGCAAAACTTGTCGCACTCATGCTGACTAACACGGACAGGCCCAATACATGCCTTAAAGACTTGTTTATTTTCTTCACTATTTCTTCACTCAACTAACAGAGGTAAGATTGATTTGCGTATTACCTCTAATATGCCTTACATTTAAACACATTGCAGAACATTTTTTGATCTTGACACTGTGTGATAAGTTTCAGATTTTATCTTGCGAATAGGATTGCTAATTTTGTACTTTCATTGCAAGCTTATTTTGCTTTATGTAACAAAAAAATGATTTTTTTAACAGAGGGAGAGCGTAGGTGATCACAGTTTTAGTTGTGGACGACCATGAATTAGTACGTACTGGAATTTGCAGAATGCTGGAAGACCATGCGGAGGTTCAGGTGATTGGACAGGCTGAATCTGGTGAAGAAGCGATTTCTCTGGTTCGTCAGCATCATCCGAATGTGGTTTTACTGGATGTGAATATGCCGGGCATTGGTGGCGTGGAAACCACGCGCCGCCTGCTTCAGAGTGCCCCTGAAACCAAAGTGCTGGCTGTCAGCGGTCTGGCAGAAGAACCCTATCCTTCGCTGTTATTAAAAGCCGGAGCCAAAGGTTATATTACCAAAGGGGCGCCGATTTCAGAAATGGTTCGCGCCATCAATAAAGTCATGCAAGGCGGTAAATATTTTAGTGCCGACATTGCAGAACAGTTAGCGAGTTCTTACCTTTCTGATACACAGCAATCGCCTTTTGATGCACTGTCAGAACGTGAAATGCAAGTGGCGATGATGGTGGTGAACTGTATCAGCGCTCAGGAAATTGCTGACAAGCTCTTTGTCAGCGTCAAAACCGTAAATACCTATCGTTATCGTATTTTTGAAAAACTGAATATTGATAGTGATGTCAAACTGACGCATCTGGCCATGCGCTATGGGCTGATTAAACCTTAGCCTTTGGCGAGTCGCGCTGCATATGGCACAAAAACCCAATTATTCTGAACTCAATCAGTATCATTTAGGGATCTGGTATAGCGCGTATCGCCTGCTGATCAGCACTGGCCTGCTGCTGATTTTTCTGCTGACCTACCCCGAGCTAACCGGCGATTATCAATATCCACAGCTGTATTATTATGCGCTGGGAATCGGTGTTGCCATTAATACAGCGCAGATGTTCGCGCTGAAATGGATCAGACGACTGATCCAGCCGCAGCTGATTATGATTTTCTTTAGCGATGTCTGCGTCTTAAGTTTACTGACTTTGGCAAGTGACGGGCCTAATCTGCAAATTGGTTTGCTGTTTGTGATTACCATCTTTTCCGCATCGTTATTGCTGGATGCAAAAAAAGCTTTGGTGGTCACGCTGATTGCTGTGATTAGTGTCATATATCAACATTTTATCGGCAGTATTTTTGCATTTTCTTCCTTAAGCAATATCAGTAATAGTGCCCTGCTGGCCTTTTTGTTCTTTGTGGTCTATGGAACCGGGCAAATTGCGGTGCGCCGTTTTCAGATTCTGGAAAACCTGAACTTTTCGCAATCTCTGGAACTTTATCGCTTACAGAATATTAACCGTTATATTCTGGAACAGATCGAAACTGGCTATCTGGTGCTGGATGAAAATTATCATGTGGTCCTGAGTAACCCTGCGGCCTGTACACTGCTCGGGATCGAAGCAAAATTTGCACATGAGAAATTTACCCTCTACCAGTCACAACCAGATTTATTTGAACTGATCCAGTTTGAAACGCTGGAAAATGGCGAGCGTTTTCAGTTTGAATCACAGCAAAGTCGCTATAACATTCATGTACAGGTACAAAAGCTGATTGTGCCGCATCAAACCCTGATGTTATTGGTGTTACAGGATGCCAAAAAACTCAATCAACAGGTGCAGCAACTCAAGCTTGCTGCACTGGGCCAGCTTTCAGCCAGTATTGCGCATGAAATTCGTAATCCATTGGCAGCTATTGTGCAGGCCAATGATTTATATCATGACTCTGACAATGAACAACAACAAGTACTCAACCAGATGATTGGCCGACAGGCGACCCGGATTGACCGGATTATTCAGGACACGCTGAATATGGTCAAAAATAAAGAAACCCATCCGGTGCCGATTCATCTCAATGAATTTATCCCGTTATTTATCCAGGAAGATTTGGCCGATATTTGCGATCAGATTCAATTTAATATTGATGTGCCGCTGCTGATTCAGTTCGATGAAGCACAATTTCGTCAAGTCCTGATTAACCTGCTTCGCAATGCCATCCGTCACAATTCAGCAGATGCCAATTACATTCAGCTGAATATACATCCCTATGAACATCGGGTCTGGATTGATATCCGGGATTTCGGCTCAGGTGTAGCCATACACGACCAGGCCCTATTATTTCAACCTTTTTTCAGCACCTCGATTAGTGGAACCGGATTAGGACTGTACTTATCACATAGTTTTTGTGAAGCAAATCAGGCACAATTAAACTATATACAACAAGAACAGGGCGCATGCTTTCGCATTAGCTGCCAACGTATTACGGTATAAAGGGGTTTAAGGGAAATGAGTGTGGAACAACAGCCACTGGTGCTCTTGGTGGATGATGAAGAAGATTTATGCACCCTCATGCAAATGTCGTTGCTGCGGATGGGGATTCGTACGCACATCGCACATTGTCTGCAAGATGCTAAAAAATGTCTTGCAGATCATCAATATGATGCCTGTTTAACTGACCTGAACTTGCCCGATGGCAATGGTTTGGAGTTACTGGAGTGGATTGGCCATCTCTACCCTGCACTTCCGGTCGCAGTTCTGACCGCCTATGGCAACATGGAAATCGCGATTGCTGCACTCAAGGCCGGTGCCTTTGACTTTGTCAGCAAACCGATCAATCAGAAACATCTGGAACAGCTGCTACAAAAAGCACTGAATAAACCGGTGGATTATTCCCATAATAATCCAAATGATGCTTTAGAACATAAAATGCTGATTGGGCAATCGATACCGATTCAGCACTTACGTATTACCTTACAAAAAATTGCCCGCTCACAGGCACCGGTTTTTATTACTGGCGAATCGGGAACTGGCAAGGAAGTGGTGGCCAATCTGGTCCATCGCCTGAGCAACCGTAATGAAGGCCCTTTTATTGCAATTAACTGTGGTGCGATTCCCACTGAACTGATGGAAAGCGAACTGTTTGGGCATAAGAAAGGCAGCTTTACTGGCGCCGCTCAGGACAAACAGGGGCTGATTCAATCGGCACATGGTGGCAGCCTGTTTCTGGATGAAATTGCAGAACTGCCACTTTCCATGCAGGTCAAACTGTTACGTGCCGTACAGGAAAAACGTATTCGTCCACTCGGTTCAGATACTGAAATTGATGTGGATTTCCGCGTCATCAGTGCCACTCATCAGGATCTGGAAGCCTTGGTACAACAAGGCAAATTCCGTCAGGATTTATATTTCCGTATTCATGTGATGGATCTGACTTTACCGCCGCTGCGTGAACGGAGTCAGGATATTCTCTTACTCGCCGAACATTTTATTCAGAAGATTTGCCAGGAATGGGGCATTGCCAATAAAAAACTGACAGAACGCAGTAAAGAATTTTTATTGGAACAATATTATCCGGGTAATGTACGTGAATTGCGTAATATTATGGAACGTGCAATTACCTTGAGTGATGAAGAGCGGATTGATCTTCAGCACCTGCAAAGTGCACCGTTACGTCAGGCTCTTAACAGCGCTCAGGAGATGAATACGCTCACGAGCGAGATCATTGCGACTGACACCCTGATTGCCCCGAGAAAGCTCCCAGAAGAAGGCCTAGAGCTATATTTAGAAAAGATTGAAAAAGAAGTTCTACTCAATGCGCTGAATCTAACGCACTGGAACCGCACACTGGCCGCGAAAAAGCTCGGTATGTCATTCCGCTCCCTACGCTATCGTTTGAAAAAGTTCGGACTGGATATTGAGGAAGACGAATAATTATTTTTGCAGGAGCAGCAGGTCTGTGACGTGTTCCAGATAGCTCTCCTCACGCATTTCCTGCTTAAACGGATAACTGAAATGTGGCTGCACGCCCCGCCCTTCAATCATCTGACCACTCGGACTGAAGTATTGTGCCACTGTCATTTGTAAAGCAGAACCATTACTCAGTGGAAATAGCTTTTGTACCACACCTTTGCCATAGCTTTGCTCACCGACCACCCAAGCCCGGCTATGTTCTTTCAATGCTGCCGTAAAGACTTCAGCTGCCGAAGCTGAACGGTTATTAATCAGAACGCCCACTTTCAGATTCTGAAATTCAAAACTTGGCAGCGCCTGAAATTGCTGATTGCCTTCCGAACGGCTTTGGGTCGAGACAATCACGCCCTGATTCAAAAATAAATCGGCAGATTCAACTGCGGCCGAGAGTAAGCCACCGGGATTATTGCGTAAATCAAATAGCACGGCTTTTAGGCGCTTGTCGGCATAACTTTCAATCAGGCGCTTGATTTCATTGGCAGTATCTTGCTGAAAAACCTTGACCTGCAATACCAGTACCTGATTATTGTGCAAGCTCGATTTAATTTCAGTATCCAGTTTGGTATTGCGGACCAGACGAACGGCCGGACTTTGCGGGGAAAGCTGGATCGTGAGCGTAGAGCCAACTGCTCCGCTCAATAACTGCCGGACTTGTTCCTGATTCAGGCTACTTAATACCTGATCGTCAATTTTATAAACAGTGACGCCATTACGCAGTCCCTGCTTGGCTGAATCTGCATCGGCATTCAAGCCCTGAACCACCCATTGCTTCATCCGCGGGTCAAATTGCAGATCAAAATCAATGCTGGCCAGATCACCTTCGGTATATTCACGCAGCTGCTTATAATCTTCAGGCGACAAATAGCGGGAATAGCGGTCTAAGCCACTGACCAGACCCTGAATGGCCTGTTGGAATAAGGCATCGTCATTTTTATCTTGAATATAATTGTCTTTTACAATGCCATAAATTTGCACAAATTCCTGAATGGATGCTACGGGAATTTCAGAATAGACCTGCCCATCCATTTCCATATCATCGAATGCCGGCTCATTTGAACCCGCCCCCCAGGCTGAATGACTCAAACACATCAGTAAGCATGGTATTACAACAGACTTCCAGCGTGTTCTTGCCATTCTTTGACCTTTTTTAGAATTTTATCGAAAATTATGCATCAAGCTGAATCAGGTTACGACCTTGCATTTCAGCAGGTACCGAAACTTGCATCAGGCTTAATAAAGTCGGTGCGACATCTGCCAGTACACCGCCTTCTGCGATCGTGGCCTGAGTTGGACCCACATAAATAAATGGAACTAGTTCAGTGGTATGCTGAGTATGTACCTGACCACTGTGATAGTCCTGCATCTGCTCTACGTTACCATGATCGGCAGTCACAATCATATGACCTTTTTGCGCCATCACGGCTTCGTAAACCCGGCCCAAACAGGTATCAACCGCTTCTACTGCTTTCACCGCAGCATCGAATACGCCAGTATGACCGACCATATCACCATTGGCATAGTTCACGACCAGCAGGTCAAATTCACCTGAATTGATCGCAGCCACCAGCTCATCAGTCACTTCATAAGCACTCATTTCCGGTTTGAGGTCATAAGTGGCTACGTTTGGCGATGGAATCAGGATACGTTTTTCACCCGGATATTCATCTTCACGACCGCCACTAAAGAAGAACGTCACGTGTGCATATTTTTCAGTTTCAGCAATACGCAATTGGGTTTTACCCAGATTTGACAGGTATTCACCAATCGAGTTGACCAACGCTTCTGGCATATAGGCCACAGGCGCATCAATCGTTGCTTGGTAACGCGTCAACATCACAAACTTGGCTAAGTTCGGCACCACTTTACGTGCAAATCCAGCAAAGTCCTTTTCAACAAAGGCTTTGGTAATTTCACGGGCACGGTCAGCACGGAAGTTCATGAAGACCACGCTATCACCATCCTGAATTTTTGCCAGCTCACCAATGCGGGTGGCTTTGACAAACTCATCCGACTCATCTGCGGCATAAGCCTGTTCCAGACCTTGAACTGCGGTGGCAGCTGTACGGGCCGCTTCGCCTTCAGTCAATAAACGATAGGCCTGTTCGACGCGATCCCAACGGTTGTCACGATCCATCGCGAAGTAACGACCAATCATGCTGGCAATACGACCCTGACCCGGATATTGTGCAAACAGCGCATCCAGTTTTTCCAATGACGGTTGGGCACTTCGTGGCGGCGTATCACGACCATCCAGGAAAGCATGCAAATAAACTTTGACACCACGTTTGAGTGCCAGTTCAGCCATCGCAACAATATGGTCTTCATGCGAATGCACACCGCCTTGAGATAAAAGGCCGAGCAAATGCACTGCACCACCTGAAGCTTTGGCTTTCTCCACCGCATCGACGAGTACTTCATGATTGAAGAAATCACCGGTACGAATGTCTTTGGTAATCCGGGTAAAATCCTGATACAGCACACGACCTGCACCGAGGTTCATATGTCCGACTTCCGAGTTCCCCATCTGGCCATCTGGCAGACCAACATCTTCGCCTGAACCCGAGATCAAACCATGCGGATGCTTGTCCTGCATTGCAGTTAAATTTGGTCGTTTAGCTGCTAAAAACGCGTTGTCTTCGACCGCTTCGCGATGACCCACACCATCCATAATCACCAAAACGTGAGGGATTTTGCCAGCAGTTGCATCCGTCATAATGAAATACTCTGTTCGTCTACGAATTAATCGCTCTATTTTAGCGAAGTTTGCAAAAAGAGGCCATGACCAGAGTATGGTTTAAGCCGCTCATCGCGATTGATTTGTTCTATTTTCCTGGGTCTTAGCGTGCCCGATGCAGCAGGTAACCCCCAATACCGAACATGATCAGAATCGGAATAAAGACAAACCATGCCGGAGATGGCGCATAGACCAGACTGGCATAGCCGAGGAAATCCTGTAGATAGAAAAAGCCCAGACCGGCAAATAAGGCAATCACCAGACGAAAACCCATGGATTGCTGACGCAGCGGCCCGAAAATAAATGAACAGGCAATCACCACCAGTGCAATCAGGGCAAAAGGAGAACCGAGTTTCTGCCAGAAAGCCAGTTGATAGGTTTTTGGCACCTGACTATATTCATGCATATAACTTGTGAAACTGATCAGTTGGCTCGGTGACAAGTCTTCAGGATCGATGGTGACCATATGCACATATTTTGGCTGTAATGCCAGTGCCAAAGGTTGCTGTTCCTGCTTGATCAGGGTAGCACTACCATTTTGCAGAATATCGAACTGCTCAGTATTGCTTAATGTCCAGGAGCCATCTGTGACGAATTCACCCTGATCCGCTTGCAAGGTGCCGCGTAAGCGATAATTTTCATCAAAATCCAGCATCTGCACATTTTTCAGCTGACCTTGCGAATTGGCATAATCAATATAAATAAAGCGCTGCCCTTCCCGGGTCCAGTAACCCCGCACTTCGCCCAGTTGTGCGGCTTTACTCGAACTTTTTACGCTCTTGGCCTGTTCATTGGTATAGGGAATCACCCACTCGCTTAAGGCAAATGACAAGACCACCAGCAGTAATGCTGAACGGATCACCCAGCCAACAATCCGCCACAGACTGATCCCGATCGAGCGCATCACAATCAGTTCACTATTTGAGGCCAATGTGCCCAAACCTAAAACCGCACCGATCAGCGCCGAGATCGGCAGAATTTCATAAAGATAATTCGGAGCACCCCAGAGCACATATTTCAAGGCATCCCAGGCGCCATAACCTTCTTTTAGTGAACCCAGCTCACCCAGATAAGTAAATAACACCTGTAAACCCGCCAACACAGCGGTTGCACCCAGCATCGCCAGCGCAGTGGTTTGGGTCACATGTTTTGCAACTATACGACGTGCCAACATTATTAAGACCTCACTCGCTGAATCTGTTTCTTGATTTTCGGGGCCAAATTCTGTTTACGTGAGAACAAGGCACCCGCAATCGCATAAGCAATCAGGATCAATGGATAAGCCCAGATCCCCATTTCCTCTTTACTGATCCGGGTTTTCACGGCCATTAACGCCACAATCAGACTGGCAAAAATCATGAGCGCCGGAAATAACTTGAGATAACGACCTTGGCGTGGACTCACTTCAGACAAGGCCACGGCCAGAATCAAAGCAATCAGAATCGCAAATGGTACAAATACCCGCCAGCCTAATTCACTGGCCACCACAGGATCCTGACGGTTCTGCCACAATTGCGAGGTTGGCAGGGCTTCAACTTCAGCACTGGCAAACTGTGCTTCCTCATCATTTTCTAAACGCAGACGATAGCTTGCAAATTCAGCCTGGGTATATTGCGGAGTGCCCGGATAAATTTCATAACGGCGACCTTGAACCAGATCGACCACATTGGCCGCATCATTTGGCACCTCGATGCGGGTGGCTTCTTGGGCCAGAATCATCACATCCGGTTTACCGGGTTTTTCTGCCCGCTGATAGAAGAAAATATCTTTTAAGTTCTTGCGGTCTTCAGACAGATCACCGGCATAAATGGTATAGGGGCCAGAGGAAATAAATTCTTTGGGTCGTACCAGATCAAAGCCGGTGCGTACCGCCTGACTGGTGGTCAGCGCTTCAAACTGGCGGATTCCCCATGGCGCTGCCCAGAGCATCAAGCCGGCTTGGGCAATGAGAAACACCAAGGTCATCGGCACCAGAAGGCGCGCCAATTGATGCCGGCTGACACCACTGCCATTCATCACCGCCATTTCATGGTCGACATATAAACGGCCAAATACCAGCATCAGGCCAATAAAGAAACCGAGCGGAAGAATCAAGGTTAAAAACTCAGGCAGACGGTAGCCAATGATGCTAAATAAAATGCCTGCATCCAGACGGCCTTGCGCTGCGACACCAAAATACTTGATCAGTCGGCCACCCATCATGATCAAGGTCAATAAGGCAATCACCACCAAAGATGTCGAGACAACTTGCTTGACCAGATAACGCCGAATAATCAAATTAATTCTTCCAAAATAAGGTCTATAAAACGAGTGCTAGTTTACCCGAATAGCAAAAATATAAAACCTAGACGGCCCTACCCATTGAAACTCTATTCAGATAAATGGTTCAATGACTGAATGATTTACAAATCTAGACAGGCGTGAAAACAGAATATGAAACTTACAATTAATACGTCATTCCCAGAGAATGGATCAAGTCAATCTTTGTTGATTTTAGTTGACTCAGAACAACTTCAAAATACCACCTCAACCTATCAAATCAACAATTTAGACCGATTAATTGAAGCATCTCAGTTCAAAGCAGCTTTGGCTGAAAGTCTGAGTCTGATTGGCCAAGTCAGCCAGTCCAGCCATGCAGCACTGATCGGTTTAGGCAAAGTCGCTGAATTGCAACCAGCAAAACTCGCAAAAATTGCCCAGACTATTATTCAGGCCACTCAAAAAAAATTCAAACAGATTTCTGTAGACCTGACACAACTTCCACAAGAATTGCATTATCTGTTTGCTCTGGCTTTGACCCAAGCCAGCTATGGTTATGATGAATATAAGTCGAAAAAGAATGAATTTGTACTTGAACAGATCGACCTGATTGCCACACATAGCGTTTTAACGACAGAACAGCTGCAACTGGTTCAAGCAGTACAGAGCGGGCAAAACCTGGCACGTGATCTGGGCAACCGTCCGGGCAATATCTGTTTCCCGGAATATCTGGCAGATCAGGCCATCGCCTTGGCTGCTGAATATCCGGATCTACTGAAAGTCACGGTACTGGATGAACAACAGATGGCAGATTTAGGCATGGGTGCCTTCCTTGCAGTCAGCCAGGGTTCAGAGCGTCCGGGTCGTATTATCAGCATTGAATATCAATCAGAGCGTAGTGAAGCGCCAGTGGTACTGGTCGGTAAAGGCATTACCTTTGATACCGGTGGTATTTCACTCAAACCTGGCGCAGGTATGGATGAAATGAAATACGACATGTGCGGTGCGGCCTCTGTACTGGGTACCATGCGTGCATTGTGTGAGTCCCGCTTAGCTCTGCATGTGGTAGGAACCATTGCCGCAGCAGAAAATATGCCTTCTGGTAAAGCCACTCGTCCAGGTGATATCGTCACGACGATGAGCGGTCAAACGGTTGAAATCCTGAATACCGATGCCGAAGGTCGTCTGGTGTTATGTGACACCCTGACCTATGTGAAACGTTTCAACCCTGCTCTGGTGATTGATATTGCGACCTTGACCGGTGCATGTGTGGTGGCTTTGGGTTCCGTGCTGACAGGTCTGTTCACACCAGATGATAAATTGGCAGCAGAACTGGAAACTGCCGGCCAGCATTCATTTGACCGGGTATGGCGTATGCCGGTCATAGATGACTATCAGGAACAACTCGATTCACCATTTGCCGATATTGGCAATATCGGTGGCCCAAAAGCTGGTTCTGTCACTGCAGCCTGCTTCTTGCAACGTTTTACCCGTGAATATCGCTGGGTACATCTGGATGTTGCAGGTACAGCATGGAACTCAGGTGCCAATAAAGGCGCAACTGGGCGTCCAGTGCCATTATTGATGCAGTTCCTGGCCAACCGCGTTCAAACGAATGGCTAAGGTCAGCTTTTATTTATTTGAAAAAAGTCCTGAACGACAAGTCGAAAGTGCTTGTCGTTTATGCCGCAAGATTCTGCGCCAGCCGGCGCGGATCTGGTTACTATGTGCCGATGCAGCGTTACAACAGCAGCTGGATGAACGCCTGTGGAGCTTTGATCGCGCGAGTTTTATTCCGCATGGTATTGATCAGCCTGAGGCTAGCGTGTGTATTTCGGCAACATTGCCTGAACAGTCCGACTGGATTATTTTCAATTTTAATCCAGAAGCACTTGAACCTTACGCAAAATTTAGTCACATTATTGAGATCATTGAAAACCATGAAACGGCTAAACAGCTGGGTCGTGAAAAATTCAAACAATATCGTCGTTTAGGTATTGAGCCCAACACCCATAAGCTTTAACCGATATCACCCACAAGGAGAGGCATGTGGCATTAAATGTAGGTCCAGATTTTAAACAGCGCTGGTTAAATGTGCCGGAAGCTGTACGTCAGACCTTTATCGATGACCTCTCTCGGATCTGTGACATTTTAAAGCCTGAAACCTCTTTAGAAGAATGGCAGATTCGTGATCAGCGCTTACAGCAGGAATCTGAACGCAAGATTGAAGAAGCCTATGCGCAGCGCAAGGCTGAATTGATTGAGGCTGCACGTATTCGCAGACAGCTGGCACTCGAACAGGCTCTGGCCGATAAACGTGCCGCAGAGCAGGCTGCGATTGCACAGCTATATCAGGATGAACAGCGTAAATTTGCTGAGCAGACCCAAGCCCTCGCTGACATAAACCTCAGTCTAGAGACAGAAATGCAGCACTATGTTGCCCGTTATCAGAAAAATCCTGAGCATAGTTTTGACTTTGCCCAAGGTCGTATCCAGATTCAAGACCACACCATTTTATCCGAATTAGAGAGTGTGCGTTTGCGTCTGGAACTGGAGGCAGAAACGGTGATTGAACAGACCATCAATGCACTAAGAGAACAAATGCGTGTGGCGGCCCAAGAAGAAATCGACTACATACTGAAAAATTCAGAATTTTCCGAGCAAGTGAGACCTGATTAAAAATCCCAACTCATATAAAAAGCCCGCTCATTCGGTAATGCTGATCAGTTAAGGAGTTTAGAAATAGATGCTTTAACTGTTTAGCCGTTCACGATGGAGCCTTAAGGTTTTACATCAAACATCTGTAAATTATTGGTTAATTTGGTTTTGCCCAAATGAGAAGCGGAGCTTCGCAAGGAGGACATCTTGCGGTGCAATTCACCGCATGCCTCAGACAGTTGCGGATGACCTTTCCATCCATCAAATATAATTATGAATTTAAAAAAGAAAATACCAGTCAATTGCTTAACTGACTGGCATTCGGCTGATTCGGGCTTTTTAGTTTGATCTTTTAGAGCACATCGGCCAGCATAAAGGCAGCATTTCCAAGCAAATAGCCAATAGTTAATAAAGTACCAATCCAGAGAATACCACCCGTAATATTATAAAAGCTGAATGTGGCAAAACTCATATGGGCTGAACCGGCGGCAAAAGGACCAAATGAACGAACAAAGGGAATAAAACGGGCAATCAGAATGGTTTTACCGCCATGTTTCATAAAATAGTGATTGGTTTTCACCATATATTCTGGCTTGAAATAGCGTGAATGCCGATTAAAATATTTTAGGCCCAGCACTTTTCCAGTGTAATAATTCACGGTGTAGCCGAGTACCGATGCAGTAAAGAGCAGTAATCCCATCGAATGCAGGGTCAATATATCGCTGCTGGCACATAAAGCTCCTACAGCCAGCAATAAACTGTCACCGGGCAGAAAAAAGAAAAATACTGAGCCGGTTTCCGCAAAAATCACCAGAAACAGGATCGCGTAGATCCATACCCCATATTGATCAAGCAATAGCGGTAATGACTGTTCCAAGTTGAGTAAAAAATCGAGCATTCGACCCGTCCACCAAGGCAATATTTGCAAATTGAATTGCTGATTATCCCGAAAAATAAAAAAACAGTCTAATTTTTCAATCAGACTGTTCAGTATTTAAGCATTCCGCTTATTTTAAAAAGCCATTTTCAGCCAGAAAATCCATGCTGATCTTAGACTGTTCAGTGGTATCTGCGGCTTTATCACCGAGCAATAAACGCTCGATATAACGTGCCAACACATCCACTTCCAGATTGACCTTGCTACCCACTTTCCAGGTACCGATATTGGTACGTTCAGCCGTATGCGGAATCAAGTTCAGACTAATCACACAGCCACGCAAGTGATTAATGGTCAGGCTAATACCATCGACTGTGACCGAACCTTTTTCTGCCAGATATCTGGCAATTTCAGCCGGTGCAGTGACTTCATAATAAATCGAGCGTGCATCTGCACGCACCAAAGTGATCTCGCCGACTGCATCGACATGACCTGAAACAATATGGCCGCCAAAACGCGTGGTCGGCAACATGGCTTTTTCGACGTTAACAGGTTGACCGGCTTTCCAGTTGCCCAGTGTCGTCCGGTTCAGACTTTCACGGGACACATCAGCTGCATACCAGTTTTCGCCCCAGTCGATGACTGTCAGGCAGATGCCATTTGTAGCAATAGAATCACCCAGATGTACATCCGACATGTCCAGGTCAGTCTGGATACGTAAACGTACATCACCACCCACAATTCGCAGACTGTCTACTTTGCCGAGGCTTTCGATAATACCTGTAAACATTTTTATTTCCTTTTCTATTCTTTTACCAGAGTGCCAACTGGGTACTGACACCGGTGGTATCCACACCGCCCAATTCTGCATAATGATGCAACTGGCTGAGGAGTTGACGGATCGGTGGACCTGACCTGGCATGGGTATCGGTAATCACAATAAATTCCAGTACGCGTGCACGTTCAGATTGGCGCTGTTTGCTGACCCGATAACGTGGTACATCCTGAGTCAGCAAGGTCACCCGGCCACGTTTCAGGTTGGCCTGCAATAAATCAGTGGCGCTGATATTACCATCCGTTGAATAACTGGTCAGAATGAAACGCGCATTGATGGTCGCCAACAAGTTTTCATAGGCTTCTTTGGCATATTTGGAAGAGTTGTACTGGCTCGGACGCTCTTTGCGCCATGCCCGGTCAATCCCGCTCTTGAAGCCCTTGGTATCTGGCGTCGGTAAATCGGCCTGATCCCATAAGGTCAAAGCATTCAGGACATGGTAATTACTGCTATAGGCATGCTGATTATACGGTGGATCCAGATAAGCCACATCTACTTCAAAACCGCTCATCTGATTGGCCAGATGCTGGGCATCGACACACCACATTTCGGCAGCCATACCTTTCTTCTGATCCGACTCGCAAAAGCGGCTTGGGGTCAGCCACAGTAAAGATTCAATCCGTTCCAGCGCCGTTTGGGTTTTTCCGCCCCAGCCGTGGTGGAAACTCTTGAAAACGCCCGAGGTATTGCTGACAAAACTGGCTGAATACAGTAATGGTGCCAGCAAGGCAGACATCTCTACATCGTCAATGGCACCTTGGGCCTGCCAAGCTGCAATCTGCTGACGAATCGCATCAATACGCATGCCGTTACGACGTTTAAAGAACAAACGGTCACGGGCGGGATCATAAATTTCATCATTGCGCGGACACAGGTTATGCGTGACCCAGCCTTTCACTTCCGGCAGACGGTTCAGATAATCAATGGCTTTCTGATAGCCACCCAATTCTTTAAACGCCGGTGCTTCAGTACAGGCCAGCACCGCATGATTCAATGCATGGCTATAGGGTTCCCAGTCATTGGCAATCACGCGATAACCATTTTGACGGGCTAAGCGTGATACCACACCAGAACCAGCAAAAAAATCAGCAAAAATCGGCGCACGGCCATCTTCACGCTTCAGAGTTCCTGTAATTTCAAGTGCTTCCAGAATCAAATGTAATAAACGGCGTTTGTTGCCCAGATAAGGAACCAGCTGATGGAAAAGATATTCATCGGTGGTACGTGCCGCATGGCGACGTTTATGATAAACCGTAGACTCTGAACTCATAGTGTCTCTTGAAAAGGAATTAACCTGAAGCGCACGTCATCACCCAAGCGGGTCACATCGCGCAGCTTAAATCGGAGTTGTTCTGCCATAAGGCTGAATTCTGCATTAAACATAGTACGTGCAGACTGACCCAATAAGGTCGGTGCAACGTAACTGATCAGTTCATCAACCAATTGTTCTTGTAAAAATGCCGTAGATAAGGTCGCCCCTGCTTCCACCAAGACATCATAAATCTGATGCTGCTCAGCCAGCTGGGACAATAATTGTTTTAAAGGCTGTACCGGCAATTGTAACACACCCAGATCGGCCAGCTCTTGCCGAAAAGGTCCCATCACCAACACGGTGTCGGCTTGCGCTAGAATTTTCGCCGTTAATGGCAAACGCCCCTGACGATCCAAAATGATACGCTTGGGCTGTACTACTGTTTCAATATCTTCAATGCCATCGAGTTGCCGCACATTCAGCTGACAGTCATCGGCCAGAACTGTTTCAATCCCAGTGATGACTGCACCGGAAATGGCCCGCCAATACTGCACGTCCTGACGCGCCTCGGCTCCGGTAATCCATTTCGATTCACCGGATGCCATCGCCGTACGGCCATCCAGACTGGATGCAATTTTAAGTCGCACATACGGCATGCCGGTCGCCATGGCTTTCAGGAAACCTTGATTCAGCTGATGCGCTTGTTCCTGACCAATCCCGACTTCAACATCGATACCGGCATCTTTTAAAATCTGTACACCCTTGCCCGCCACCAGCGGATTTGGATCAGGACAGGCCACGACCACTTTAGCCACACCAGCTTCAACCAGACCCTTGGCACATGGCGGCGTTCGCCCATAATGCGCACACGGCTCCAAAGTGACATACGCGGTTGCACCACGTGCCTGCTCACTAGCCTGACGCAGCGCGAATACTTCAGCATGCGGCTGCCCTGCTTGAGGATGAAAACCCTCACCGATAATGACGCCATCTTTGACAATGACACAGCCGACATTCGGATTGGGCTTGGTCGAGTATTGACCTTGCTGGGCAAGCTGAATTGCGCGGCGCATCCAGACTTGATCTTGATTCAGTTCAGACATGCTTATTCTTGTGATTCTCGCTGTTGCATCTGTTCAATTTGATGACGAAAAGCTTCAACATCCTGGAAATCCTGATAAACCGAAGCGAAACGCACATAGGCCACGTGATCGAGTGCGAATAAAGACTGCATGACAATTTCACCGATGGTACGCGATTTCACATCACGCTCACCCAAACGGCGAATCTGTAACTGGATATCGCTCAAAACTGTTTCAATCTGCTCTTGGGTTACCGGACGTTTCTGCAAGGCATGCATCAGGGAACGACGTAATTTGGCTTCATCAAAGGGTTCATTCTTGCCATCCGATTTAATCACGCGCGGCATCACCACTTCATAACTTTCAAAAGTCGTAAAACGTTCATTACAACTGACACATTCACGGCGACGACGAATCTGACAGCCTTCAGCTGCCAGGCGTGAATCAATCACTTTACTGTCTGCAGTATTGCAAAATGGGCAATGCATAGCGGTTTAATTGAACAAATCCAGATGGATTCCGAGTGTAGCAAAAATTGCAAACTTTGTAGAGTCTTACGCAACATATAGAAAAAAAACAGCCCATTTGGGCTGTTTTGCACTATATATTGATTATTGTGTGTTTATTATTATTCGACACGTTCACCATGCTGGCTCAAATCCAGACCCATGCGCTCATCATCAGATGCGACACGGATACCAATGATCAAGTCAATCACTTTCAGGATAATGAACGTCATGATGGCAGAGTAAGCGATGGTCGCCAGTACACCTTCAACCTGAACCCAAAGCTGGCTCATCATGTTGGCTGGTGCAGCATCCCCCATAATGAATTCGCTGGCAAAAAAAGCGGTTAAAATTGCACCGACCACACCACCTACACCATGCAGGCCAAACGCATCTAAAGAATCATCGGCTTTCAAGGCACGTTTCAGCGCAGTGATTCCCCAGAAACACACCACACCACCGATCAAACCCATCGCCAATGCACCACCGACCGTCACGAAACCTGCGGCTGGCGTAATCACCACCAGACCAGCAACTGCACCCGATACGCCGCCTAATACAGATGCTTTGCCACGTGCCAGTTTTTCAGTAATCAGCCAAGAGATCGCTGCCGCTGCCGCTGCCACTTGAGTCACCACCAGCGCATAACCTGCAGAGCCGTTCGCACCCAGGGCAGAACCACCGTTGAAACCGAACCAGCCCACCCAAAGTAAAGATGCACCCACCACAGTAAGGGTCAAGTTGTGTGGCGCCATCGATTCACGGCCCAGGCCCATACGTTTGCCCAGCATATACGCTGCTACCAAACCGGCAACACCCGAGTTGATGTGAACCACTGTACCACCAGCAAAATCGAGCGCACCGTCATTACCCAACCAGCCGCCGCCCCAGACCCAGTGAGTAATCGGCGCATAGACAATCACCACCCAAAGTGCAATGAAAGCAACGAAAGCACCAAATTTCATCCGTTCTGCGATCGAACCACTAATAATTGCAACAGTAATGATGGCAAAAGTCATTTGGAAAATGACAAACAGAATTTCAGGAATGGTGCCTGAAAGCGCCTCTGTGGTAATACCGGCCAACATAAATTTGTCCAAGCTACCAATGAAGGCATTCCCTTCCCCGAAGGCCAGGGTATAACCGATAATCACCCAGACAATGCTGACGACTGCAGCGGCAATAAAGCTATGCGCCATGGTCGCCAGGACGTTTTTCTTACGGACCATACCGCCATAAAAGAGTGCTAGACCCGGAATGGTCATGAGTAAAACTAATGCGGTGGACGTTAAAACCCAAGCAGTATCACCTGTATCTAATGTTGCTTCTTCTTCTGCAGGTACTGCTGTTTCAACTGGCGCTGCTTCAGCAATTGCTGCTGGAGTATCTGCCGTATTATTCAGTGTGATTTCGCCTGTTTCTTCAACAAGCACAATGTCTTCTGCGGGTGGTGTTGCTGTTGCAGCATTTTCAGCCCATGCAACAGAACCACCAAAAAGTGCGCCGGCCATGCCGAACGCAAGTAGCATTTTTTTCATTCGTATCCCCCAACCAAGTTTTTGTGAGTTCTTAGGTACTCAGCAAACTTCGTGCCAAGTTAAACAGCGTCTGCACCTGTTTCACCTGTACGAATACGGATGACTTGTTCTAAGTTCGTCACGAAAATTTTTCCGTCACCAATTTTTCCAGTGCTAGCAACACGCGTAATAGATTCAATCACCGCGTCTACCATTTCATCGCTAATCGCGATTTCAATTTTGACTTTCGGCAAGAAATCTACAACGTATTCAGCACCACGATAGAGTTCAGTGTGGCCTTTTTGACGACCAAAGCCTTTCACTTCAGTTACAGTGATGCCTTGAACACCAATTTCAGACAATGCTTCGCGAACATCATCTAATTTAAAAGGTTTTACAATTGCAGTTACGAGCTTCATGTTTGTTTTCCTTCGGCTTATTTCACCAGTAAGGTTTTACGTTCAAATTTCATGCCAAGATTCCTAAGGTCGGGGGAAATTAGAAAGCCCGGCATGTGGTTTATTTATACCTTATTTTATACGGATAAAGGCTTTGAATCTTCAAAAAATAGACATTTTTTATGTGGATTTTTACAATATCTTTAATTGAATAAGTCTATATTTTGTCTGAAATACTATAGTCTGCATTTTAGCAATGCTAAACTGTGCGCTCCTTTCTACGGCGATGGATCAGACGATGATTGAAACTTTATTACAAGCAATTTTGCAGCAAGTCGAACAACCTAAGAAAGATTTGGAACATAATATCCGTGCCCTGTTAAATGAAGCTGTGGCAAAAATGGATTTGGTGTCTAAAGAGGAAATAGAACGTCAGCGTACTGCCCTAAATAATGCCAATCATCGCTTGAATGATTTGCTGAAACAGGTAGAAGCATTAGAAGAGAAAATTTCGAATAAAAAATAAGCACAACTACAGTGCACAAAAGACACCAGAACTATAAAAATAACGCACCAAATTGGAACAATAATAATGTCTTTTGCCAAAATTTATACGCGAGGCTTGCTGGGCCTGCATGCGCCTTTAATTGAAGTCGAAGTTCATGTGAGTTCGGGCATGCCTTCGCTCACTATAGTGGGGCTTCCCGAAGCGGCGGTACGTGAAAGTAAAGACCGGGTACGGTCGGCTATTTTGAATAGCGGCTTTCAATTCCCCACCAAACGTCTGACCATTAATCTGGCACCAGCAGATTTACCGAAAGATGGTTCACGTCTGGATTTACCGATTGCATTAGGGATTTTAGTGGCCTCCGGACAACTGCCTGAAAATTGCACCGAGCATCTGGAATTTATTGGCGAGTTGGCCCTCGATGGTCAATTACGTCCTGTCAGCGGCACCTTGAGTATTGCCATTGCCTGTCAAAGTGACCAGCATCAACTGATTTTGCCTGGCCCAAATGCAAAGGAAGCCTGTCAGCTCCCAGACTTTAAAGTCTTTGCAGCCCATCATTTAAAAGAAGTGTGTGAACATCTTTCCCAGGTGCAGCGCTTGCTGCAAGTAGAAGCCAGTCCACTCGCTACAGACCATTTTTATAAGTTTGATCTGGCGGATGTAAAAGGACAATTGCGACCACGGCGTGCTTTGGAAATTGCCGCGGCAGGTGGTCATTCCCTGCTGTTTCGAGGCCCACCTGGAACAGGCAAAACCTTGCTGGCTTCTCGATTGGCCAGTATTTTGCCGCCCTTAAAGACGCAGGAAAATCTGGAAGTGGCGAGTATTTATTCGGTGGCGAATGTCAATCACCCTTTTGGACAACGGCCTTTTCGAGCACCACACCATACTGCTTCTGCGGTGGCACTGGTCGGTGGCGGCTCACACCCCAAGCCAGGAGAAATTACCTTGGCACATTTAGGGGTTTTATTTTTGGACGAGCTACCAGAATTCGACCGCAAAGTACTGGAAGTTCTGCGTCAGCCTTTGGAAGCAAAAGAAATCGTCATTTCCCGAGCGTCACGCCAAATTACCTTTCCAGCCAATTTTCAGCTGGTGGCTGCCATGAATCCCTGTCCCTGCGGTTATGCTTTTAATCAGGATATTCGCTGCCAATGTTCACCTGAAAGTATTAAACGCTATCAGAGCCGGATTTCAGGCCCGCTGCTGGACCGGATTGACTTGCATATCGATGTCCCCCCCTTGCAAGCCCACGAGCTACAGGATAATCGACCCGCGGAAAACTCGGAAACAGTCAGACAGCGAGTGATCGCCGCCTATGACATTCAGATGCAACGACAAAATACGTTAAATATGAGCCTCAGCCCCAAACAGCTAGAACGCTATGCGACATTAGATCTGCCTGCTCAGAACATGCTTGAACTGGCCCAGCAAAAACTGAATTTGTCCGCCCGCGGCTATCATCGCGTTTTACGGGTTGCTCGAACCATAGCTGATTTAAATCAAAGTCCGGATATTCAAAGTCAGCATCTGTCGGAAGCTTTATCTTATCGGGGACAGCAACAGATCTGAACCAAAACAGATAAAAAAAGCGACCTCAGGTCGCCTTTTTTATCTAAATAGAATTAGAAGCTATAGCCAAGTCCAAATACCACTTTATTCTTTTGTTTTTCTTCAAAACGATCATAACCTCCAACCGTATAATTCATGCTTGCAGTCACACCTGTGTCACCCAGTGGCTTGCTGAGACCTATATCGAAATGACGAAAACCGAAACTGTTTTCCGTACCTTCTATATCCCCATCTTTTGCATAGATATATAAGCCAAGTGCGGTATCCAGGCTAAAGTCTTTTGGCAGTGCGTAGCTATAGGTTCCTTTTAGATAAGTATCCCCTGCATTACCCCAATCAAGATCTTCAAGTAATGTTTGAGCAGTAACACCAAAATCTTTATAAGTCAGACCGAGCATGGTTTCAAAACCATTTGAACCGGTATTGCCAATATCATAATAGTAATAATAAGCTAAACCTGCTGTATAACCCCAATCCTCATTAATTGAACCGTTATAACCTGCATAAAAGTCATTTTCAAAGGCATTTGGCAAATCATCGCCATAGTCTAATGTTGATCCCCACCAGCCCGCATAGAAGCCTGATGCATGGTTGTAATCCAGCCCACCTTGCAAGGTCGCTCCGCTATTTTCAGGAGCATTGGTAATACCGCGCAAGTTATAGCTTGAAAGCACGCTGATATTTCCTGAAACCGTATGTTCAGCAGTAGGTTCCTCAGCAAAACTTAACGTTGATGCCGCACCCAATACAGCAACGGATAAGGCTTTTAAAATTAGTTTCATTATATGGCTCCCCAAGACCGTCCTCAGACGTTTTTATGATCATTTATTGCACTCGGGATAAACTTTGCAAAAGCTATGCCAATCGAGAAAGAAATACAAATGAGCTAAAAATAGAAAAATACTTTCCACTTTAAGCATTTGATTTAAAATTAAAAAATAGAATATTTAAAATACCTTTACGCTGGATAATTCATTCTCAAAATGTTTTTCAATACTCTCTTATTGTTTTTTTAAACAATATATATTTATTTACATATTGCCTCTTTTTAACCCCATTTCCATATTGATTAAAATTTATGCTAAAAAACAGTGCATCATCACCACTCTTGATCTTGTTGTAGAATTTTAACTTTAAAAAAGTAAATAGACTGAACAGTTCTAGGATGAAGATGCTTAAGCTCATTATTTTGATATTTAAATATAATATTGTTTTTAATAAATTTTATATGATAGATAAAAAAATACACCACTTAATATTCAATCAGATTCTTATGTAATCTGTAAAAAATCTTAACTTTAGTGGAATATGCTCAATAAAAAATGACATTTTTTCAGCAATTCTTATACAATTCCTAAAAATTCCGATCAATTTGTATAAGGCTCTCTCCCCAATGCAAAATTCAAAAAAATTAATGTTGGCAGTTTTGATTCAGGCTGCTTTGGTTTCATCTGTATATGCAAATGAACAAAGTGAATCTAAAGGCTTTGTAGAAGACGCAAACGGTTCGGTTTTATTCCGTACAGGTTTTTTACATCGTGATAAAAAAGATGGTCTCACTAATGACACCAGTTCTGCTGCCCAAACAGCAATTGTCAATTTAGATTCAGGCTTTACTAAAGGTGTAATTGGTTTTGGTGCAGGGATTATTGGGGATGCTTCATTTAAACTCGGTAAAAATGGGCATACTGGTAACCAAATGATCCCAACTCATAGTCAAGATAATGCCGATGGAACTAAAGATGCCTATGATCATTGGGCACGTGGCGGTGCTTATGTAAAAGCACGTGTATCGAATACCACAGCTAAATATGGTACACAAGTATCTGAAATTCCAGTAATTGCAAGCAATACTGCTCGTTTAACCCCTGAGTACTACACTGGTCTTTATATTGAAAGTAATGAAATTAAAGACTTGACCTTAATTGGCGGTAAATTTACTAAAAACCAATGGTCTAATGATATCAGCTCAGACCAACAAAATTTGGACAGTGCTATTTTCTGGGGCGCAAAATACAAGTTTAACGACCAAGTTAATGCCTCTTATTATGGGGTAGACGTTAAAGATAAATTAGAACGCCATTATGCCAATGCAAATTACAACTTTGCTGTACCAAACGATGCAAATGTAACCTTAGATGCTGTCGCCTATAACACACAATGGGAAGCTGGCGCAGCCACAGGTTCACATACTACAGATAACCTTGCAGACCGTGAAAACACTATTTGGGGAGTTTCGGCAACCTACAATAAAGATGTTCACAATGTAATGCTGGCTTATCAAGATAATGCTGGCAATACAGGTTATGACTATGCATACAATGCAGATGGTCTACAAAGTATTTATGTACCAAATTCATACTTATCTGATTTCAACGGTAATGATGAAAAATCAGTAGGTTTGCAATACAACTACAACTTTAAAAACCACGGTTTACCTGGCTTGAACTGGACAAGTGCATTTGTTTACGGTTGGGATATTGATGTTGCGGAACGCGACAACCAAACTGAAATTATTGATCAAGCTGAAGAACATGAGTTTTTCAACCAAGTGAAATACACGGTTCAATCTGGTGCCTTCAAAGATGCGAGCTTACGCTTACGCTACTCGTACTTGCGTTCAAGTAGCAGCTACAATAACCAAAAAGTGAATAACAGCGAAGGTATTGGCTCAACCAATGAATGGCGTATCTGGTTAGATATTCCTGTGAAATTATTCTAATTTCTCAGAATAGAAACCCAATAAAAAACCTGCACAAAAATTGTGCAGGTTTTTTTATCTCAGCTTTAAAATAAAAAGCTTAGCAGGCTAAGCGCAAATTATGGATTTGCTGCTTTATAACCTTCAATTGAGTTCAATACTTCTTGTTTTGCAACATCTGCACCTTCCCAACCACTTAACTTCACCCATTTACCTGGTTCTAAGTCTTTATAGTGTTGGAAGAAGTGTTCAATTTGGCTGATCAACAATGGTGGAAGATCAGTATATTCTTGAACATCTTTATAAATTGGGGTTAGTTTTTCGTGCGGAACAGCAACCAGTTTCGCATCAATACCACCGTCATCTTCCATGTTCAATTTACCCACTGGGCGGCAACGAATCACAGAACCTGGCTCTACTGGATGTGGTGTTACGACCAATACGTCTAACGGGTCACCATCCAATGAAAGTGTATTTGGTACATAACCGTAGTTCGCTGGGTAGAACATTGCTGTACCCATGAAACGGTCTACGAATAATGCATCAGAATCTTTATCAATTTCGTATTTGATCGGTGCTGCATTGGCAGGAATTTCGATAATGACATAGATGTCGTTTGGCGCATCTTTACCCGCTGGGATATTGCTGTAGCTCATAGCATCACTCTTTAACAAGTTATATCTTTTAAAAAACCGCGACAATTATAACGGTTTTTAAAGAAATTTTTGGATTTTAAAATATCGAACTGTAAATATGTCCGCGAACTGTAATTGATTGCTTAAACGATCTTGATGATCAGCAGCAATAAAGCCACAGGACATAAAATTGAAAGTAGCCAGACGATCGAACGTAAAGTCGCCCAATTGGCCAGATAACAAATGCCGTACAACACACGAAATACCAGATAGGCTATCCCGAAGGTCATGACCAGGGTTTGAGGAACCACCATATATTCAGCCATTAAAATAGCGGCAATAAACAATGGTAAACTTTCAAAACTATTTTGTTGAACCGCATTGGCACGGCTCGAGAGCCCGGTTGATTTTGCTAAAAACTCTCGTGGGTTCTGATTGTCTTTCGCGCTAAAGCCTGCCGATTTCTTTGCAATCAAAGTAAATACATAAGGCAAAAGACAAGCGGCTAAAATGAGATAAATCACCCCACTAATGCTGTGCATCTGTTTTTTCTCATGAAAATTTTATATCTATCATAGCATGGTGTTTCGTGAATAAATTTTGTTAAATAGAGTGTTTTTTATTACTTAAGAAGGATTCACTATGGTCGCGCCTGAGCAAAATGAAATGTTCGATGTCCTCGATAAACAGCGCCAGCATCAACGTCAAGTGGATCGCGTATTAAAAATCGTGCTGCCGATTGTGGCTTTTTTGATGGCCGTGATTTGTGCCAATATGAATATCTGGTCGCCGATCTTTAGCTTTGCCATTTTATGGATTGCCTTTTATGCCGTCGGCATCAAGCGCATGCCAATCTGGCACTGGGTGGTAGCCATTTTGGTCTATTGTGTGGTCGACAATATTCTGAGTTATGGCAACTTTAACCAGACAGGATTTACCCGCCAATTTGGCACCATGTTTATTTTTCTGGGAGTAGTCGGTGTAGGACGTCCTTATTTTGACCGCTGGCTCATGAAAAAATAAAAACCTGCAAATAAAAAAAGCGCCATCAGGCGCTTTTTTTAATATCGAGTTTAAGCTGTTTTACGTAAATCTTTACGCAGGATTTTACCCACGTTCGATTTCGGTAATTCGTCCATAAACTCCACATAGCGTGGACGTTTATAACCGGTCAGATTTTCTTTAGCGAAGGCCAAGACTTCTTCTGTGGTCAAAGACGGATCTTTTTTCACAACAAACAGTTTCGGTACTTCACCAGATTTTTCATCTGGCACACCAATCGCAGCCACTTCCAGTACTTTTGGATGGGTTGCAACAACTTCTTCAATCTCAGATGGATACACGTTAAAACCAGACACTAAAATCATGTCTTTTTTACGGTCTACGATTTTCACATAACCACGTGAATCCATGACACCGATATCACCAGTACGGAAGAAGCCATTAACCATGACTTTTTCAGTTTCGTCTGGGCGGTTCCAGTAGCCTTTCATGACCTGAGGACCACGGATTGAAATTTCACCTTGCTCACCCAGTGCCACTTCATTGCCGTCATCATCCAGAATCGCCACTTCAGTTAATGGCAATGGAATACCGATGGTGCCACTGAATTCTTCAGAAGCAGGCGGGTTTGCCGTTGCAACCGGAGAGGTTTCAGACAAGCCATAACCTTCAACAATATTGGTTCCAGTGAGCTTTTTCCACGCTGCTGCTGTAGAAGGAAGTACCGCCATACCGCCGCCCATCGCCATTTTCAATTTGCTATGATCAAGCTGTTTGAACTCTTCATTGTTCACCAGCGCATTGAATAGTGTATTCACTGCCGGGAAGAAAGTCGGCTGGTATTTACGTAGTTCCTTCATCACCGCAGGAAGATCACGCGGATTCGGAATCAGGACGTTGGCCTGACCTTTATACATGCCATAAAGTGCGCACACCATGAATGCAAAGATATGATAAAGCGGCAAGGCACAGAAAATACGGTCATCTGGCTGGCCATCTTGTGCACCAAACTTACTCTGGAAGATCCCGTCACACTGCAACATGTTCGCAACCAGGTTACGATGTGTCAGTTCAGCCCCTTTCGATACGCCGGTAGTACCACCAGTATATTGTAGAACCGCGGTATCGCTCAGGCTCAACTCAGGACGTTTGTAATTGCTCGGGCTAATTTTATTTAATGCCGTATTGAATTTCACGTGGCCTGGAATGTCCCAAGCTGGAATCTGCTTACGCACAGAACGCAAGACAAAGTTCACCAGAGTTCCTTTCAAAGCACCCAGCATATCGCCTACAGAAGCAATAACCACATGTTTTACCGGGGTTTTACCCAGAATCGCTTGGTAAACAGAGGCAAAGTTCTCAATAATCACCAGGACTTCAGAACCTGAGTCATTAAGTTGATGCTCAAGTTCACGCGAAGTATAAAGTGGATTGACGTTGACCAGTACCAACCCTGCGCGGAAAACCCCAAGTGCCACGACCGGATACTGAAGAACGTTTGGCATCATCACCGCCACACGTGAACCTTTTGCCAACCCCAAGCTTTGTAAATACGTTGCAAACTTACGGCTCGCCTCTTCCAGATCATTGAAAGTCATGGCCTTATCCATAAAGATAAAGGCATCACGCGAACCAAATTTTTGGAAATTACGTTCAAAAACATCGACTAGAGAAGTATTCTCTGCCGGTAATTCTACTGTTTCCGGAATCCCTGTCTTTTGGTATTCAGCCAACCAAATTTTTTCCATAATGCCCATCTCTCCAATCATAATCCTTAGTGTTTTCAACTGTTTTTTTCAATATCACACGCCATTTTTAGACTTGTATATGTGCAATATTGCATCCATCTTGTTGAATCGTTGTTCATATATAACGTATTTTACAGGATGGATGCTAGTCTTATCTTTGAATCAACAGTTTATTTGCTTTTTGATATCCGCGTGGTAAAAGCTGTCCTTTTGCACCGCGCTTGCCGATATATTTCTGCAAATCATCCCCTTTTAATTTTAACTGCTGTTGTCCTGCAAGCACTTGAATTATTTCATCAAGCTTCAATATTGTCATGGACAAAATTTGATCACCACCTTCAAGTTGTATCAATTTATTTCCTTTACCTTTGTTCAATACAGGCAATTCTGCTAAATCGACAATCAACAGGCGTCCTGCTGAACTGAGCAGTGCAACATGCGTGGCATCTTCGAGTGGCTGCAGGCTCATGACTTGCGCCCCATCGGATAAGTTCAGGAAGGCCTTCCCTGCTTTGGCATTGGTATCCAGCTGTTTGGCCTGCGTTTTAAAACCATAGCCCTTGTTACTCAGCGCCAGGACTTCCGTCTCATCCTCTGCAACAAAGACCTGTTTAAAACCGATGCCGCTGGCAGGTGATAATTTTGAACTTAAAGGTTCACCCAGACCACGCGCCGATGGCAGGTTATTGATTGGCAAGGCATAACTACGTCCCGATTCATCCAATACATAGACACGCTGATTGGATTTGCCCTGTGCGTGGCTGAGATATTGATCACCGGCACGGAAATTCAGATTTTCAGCGTCGACATCATGGCCTTTGGCACAGCGAATCCAGCCGGCTTCTGACAAAATCACGGTCACAGGATCGGCTGGCAGCATCTCATTTTCATTAATCGCAGCAGCTTCGGCACGTTGCACCAGTGGCGAACGGCGATCATCGCCAAATTTCTTGGCATCATCTTTCAGTTCATTGATGATCAGCGCTTTTAAAGATTCCGGATTGGCCAGCTGTTCACGAATCACCGCAGCCTTCGCTTCCAGTTCTTCCTGCTCACGGCGCATTTCCATTTCTTCAAGCTTGGCCAAATGACGCAATTTTAGCTCCAGAATGGCTTCGGCCTGAATCTCATCAATGCCAAAGCGTTCCATTAACACGGGCTTGGGCTGATCTTGTTCACGAATAATCTGAATCACTTCATCGATACTCAAGTAGGCAATGATCAGCCCCCCCAGAATATGCAGGCGTTTTTCGATTTTGTTCAGATGATATTGCAGACGACGGGTCACCGTGGTTTTACGGATCTCGATCCATTCCAGTAAAATGCGACGAATCGATTTCACCTGTGGACGGCCATCAGCACCAATCATATTCATGTTGACACGGTAGCTCGATTCCAGATCAGTGGTGGCAAATAAATGACTCATCACCGCTTCGGCATCAATCCGGTTAGAACGCAATACAATCACTAAACGGGTTGGATTGGCATGATCCGATTCATCCCGTACATCGCTGACCAAAGGCAGTTTCTTGGCCTGCATCTGGTCGGCAATCTGGGTGATGATTTTGGAGCCTGAGACCTGATATGGCAGTTCGGTAATCACAATTTCATTTTTATCGACGGTATAGACCGCGCGCATACGATAACTACCACGACCTGTGACCTGAATTTTTAACAGTTCAGCAGGTGGGGTAATAATTTCTGCTTTGGTCGGCAAGTCCGGCGCAGGAATATATTCTGAGATTTTTTCATCGGTCAGATTCGGGTTACGAATCAGGGCAATGGTGCCTTTAATCACTTCACGCAGGTTATGCGGCGGAATGTCGGTGGCCATACCGACGGCGATTCCCGTTGTACCATTTAAGAGAATATTCGGTACACGTGCCGGCAAGTTCACCGGCTCTTTCATCGAACCGTCAAAGTTGTCCTGCCAGTCACAGGTACCCTGACCCAGTTCAGACAGTAACAGTTCACTGTACTGAGACAGTTTGGCTTCGGTATAACGCATTGCGGCAAAAGACTTCGGATCATCGGGTGAGCCCCAGTTGCCCTGTCCTTCAATAAACGGATAACGATAGCTAAACGGCTGTGCCATCAGCACCATGGCTTCATAACAGGCCGAGTCACCATGCGGATGATATTTACCCAGTACGTCACCGACGGTACGTGCAGATTTCTTTGGTTTGCTGGTCCATTTCAGGCCCAGCTCACTCATGGCATAGACAATACGGCGCTGTACCGGTTTCAGGCCATCACTGATGTGCGGTAATGCCCGATCCATAATCACGTACATGGCGTAATTCAGATAAGCTTGTTCGGTAAATTCTGCTACGGAGCGGTTTTCTGTCGCATGATGCGCAAGGCTTGTCATAACAACCTATAGTCCTAAATAATTCGTTTTTGTATCAATGTTTCTTATGCTATGTCGCGGCTGGGGATGACACAAGAGCATCAAATGCCTCAGCGCGACAATTTGTGTCTTATGGCCTAAAAATATCCACTTTATAGACCCTAAGCAACTAAAAATTCATCAAGTTTATAAGCCCATCGACTCAAGGGTCTTGCCTTTGGTTTCTTCACCCAAAACCAGAATCACGATTGCAACGGCAACCAGAACCGCAGTAAACATGGTGAAGACATAACTGAAACCATTTGGCATGCCCATCAGATGGGTGACAGCAAAAGGTGCTGCGATGCCCCCAATTCGGCCTACTGCGCCAGCCCAGCCTGAACCAAAAGCACGGATATTGGTTGGATATTGTTCTGGTGTATAGGTATAAAGCACGCCCCAAGCACCCAGATTAAAGAAGGACATCAGACAGCCCCAGATCACAATTTCGGTGACACTGCCCGACTGGCCAAAGAAATATGCCGAGATGGCACACATGCCGATGAAACCTGCCAAGGTCGGTTTACGACCGAGTTTTTCGACCAGCCATGCTGCCACCAGATAACCGGGCAACTGCGCTAAAATCATAATCAGCACGTATTCAAAGGACTGGACGATGCTATAGCCTTCTTTGACCAGCAAACTTGGCAACCAGGTAAAGATGCCATAATAAGAAAATATAATACCGAACCAGATCAGCCACAGCATGAGGGTACGACGCGCAAAGATACCCGACCACAACTGGGTAAATGAAATATACTGTTTCTCTGCGACCGGCTTCACTTCAAAGATTTCATAAACTTCAACGCCGCATTGACGCTCGATCTTTTTCACCAGTGCCGAAGCTTCTTCTACACGGCCACGGTTAATCAGAAATGGAATAGATTCCGGCACCATTTTCCAGATCACAATCGCATATAGCGCAGGCAGACCACCGATCAGGAAAGCGGTTTGCCAGCCAAAATCCGGAATGACAAAGCGCGATACCAGAGCCGCAACCAACCAGCCCAGTCCCCAGAAGCTTTCCAGCAATACGATAAAACGGCCACGCACATGCGCAGGAATATATTCACTGACCAGCGTCACTGCCACGGGTAACTGTCCACCCAGACCTAAACCGACGATAAAACGAAACACCAACAACCAGGTCAAATTCGGTGCAAAAGCGCAGGCCGCTGTAGCCAAGCTATAAATCACCAGTGTCACAGCGAATACGGTTTTACGGCCGAAACGGTCTGCCAGACCACCTGAACAGATTGCACCGATTGCCATACCAACAAAACCAATCGACACTACCCAGCTTTTTTGATCCGCAGTCATCTGCCAGTCTTCAGCCATTTTTGCCAGAATAAACGAAATCAATCCGGTATCCATGGCATCAAACATCCAACCGAGTCCAATCACCACCAGCAAGGTGTAATGAAACCGACCAATCGGTAAGCGTTGTATGCGAGAAACTAAATCCATAACAAAAATCTCTGATCAGGTGGAACGGGAGATGCTGCTTTCTCAACAGGTAGGCTGCTTTGTATTTTTTATACTATGAATTAAGCTGAATGCGGCTATTTTTTATAGCCGCATTCATGACGATTACAAATCAGGATTCGTCTTTGGAAGATGCCGAGTGTCCATCATCTTCTTTATAAATGAATTTTGGCATTTCCAGTCCAAAATAGATGGCGATCAAACGCAAGCTAAAGCCGAAAATCAGGGTGGAAAGAATGGTCAGGTCCTGCGACAAGCCGTAATGGCTACAGAGCCAGTAAAAGATCACTGAAACAAAAGCAATACTGGCATACAGTTCACGACGGAAAACCAAAGGTACATCATTACATAGGATGTCACGCAAGATCCCGCCGGATACACCGGTCAAGACACCTGCAACGGCACTCACCACAAAACCATGTCCCATTTCCAGAGCAATCTGGCAGCCAATAATGGTAAAACCAATCAGACCCAAGGCATCCAGTACCAGGAAGACATTACGTAACTGGCGCATCCATTTTGCAATCAGGATGGTGACGAAAGCAGCGCAACAGGTCAGCACCAGATATTCGGGGTGTTTGACCCAGGTTAAAGGATAATGTCCCAGCAGAACATCACGGACCGAACCACCACCCAATGCCGTAACACAGGCAATGATCATGACACCAAACCAGTCCATGCTGCGCCGGCCAGCAGACAGTGCCCCGGTCATCGCTTCAGCGGTAATTGCAATAATATAGATGACGGTCAGTAACATCGCCCTGCTTCCACCTGAGGCTTTGAGATGGCGCTTATTCTAAGCTAAATCTATGTGAAAGTTATAAAAATCCCGCACAACATTGCTTAAATTTTTTCCCCGAGCCACAAATGCAAACCTGTTTCATGCTGAGTTTCTGCTCCGTGGTCGGGTCCAGAAAATACCAGTGGCCTTCAAATTTTACAAAATGCGAAGCTTCATGATGCACTTGTGCCTGCTTGCCATCATGAAAATGCGCCTTAAACTCGACTAAGGCGTGATTTTTATCTAATTTTTCATTGGCTTGAACAATCTCAAGCTTTAACCACTGATTGGCTTTACTCCAATCACTAATGGCTTGCAAATCCAGTGCCTGCTGCTGACCCAGCGCAGTCGTGGTTTTGATGTAATCGATTTCATGCTTGGCAAAGGCACTATAACGGGAACGCATCAGTTGCTGCGCAGTCTCTGCGACCTGTTGTCCAGTATGTAAGGGCTGACAGCAGCTATGATATTCACCTTGTCCGCATGGACATGCTTCTGACATTTCAGTTCCATAAAAATAGCCCGACAATGCGGGCTATTTTAGCAAACTTTACCAACCCAACGCTGACTATAGTTTAGTCCTGCGCAGGAAGCTGCGGAATGATATGCACTTTATCGATCTTATGACCGTCCATGGTCACCACCTCAAAGATATGCCCGTCTGCTTCAAACTTTTCACCGCTGTGCGGTAAACGTGCCATATGGAATAACACATAGCCAGACAGGGTCGAATATTCTTCAGTTTCATTGACCAGATCACGATCCAGCAGCAAGGAAACGTGACGAATATCGGTGGAACCGTCCAGAATCAGGCTGCCATCATCCAGACTTTCTGCTGCCACTTGCAGCTCATCTTCATCTGGAAATTCACCGGCAATCGCTTCAAGAATATCAATCGGCGTGGCAATCCCTTCAATTGAGCCATACTCATTCAGCACAATCGCCATCTGTAAGGGAGCTTGACGCAACTGATCCATCACCATCAGTACCTGAGCATTTTCATGTACGATGACTGGCTCACGTAAATGCTTTTCAAAGTCCAGCACCCCAGTTTCAATATATTCATTCAGGACTTTATGGGTCAGCACCACACCGGCAATATTGTCCAGTTCGCCGCGAGCGATGATCAAACGCGAATGGCTCATCTGCAACAATTGTGCTTTGATGCTGTCGGCATCATTGTCCAGATCGATCCATTCCAGTTCGGGACGCGGCGTCATCACCGATTTTACCGGACGTTCAGACAGACCCAAAACTCCCTGCACCATGACACTGTGATAGATGCCGTTGTCATCATTAAAGACTTCATCAGCAAAGGCACGGGTTGCCAGAACATCTTCCGGCTCCGAAGAATCATTGTCCTGAGCAGGTTTACCACCGAGCATCCGCATCACTGCAGAAGCAGTTCGGTAACGCATATCCGTGGTGGTCACCATTTTTTCCTGATTGCGTTTCATGGTCTGGTTAATAAACTCGACAATGACAGAGAAGCCAATCGCTGCGTATAAGTAACCTTTCGGAATATGGAAACCAAAGCCTTCTACCACCAGCGAGAAACCGATCATCATCAGGAAGCCAAGACACAGAATCACCACGGTCGGATGCTTATTGACGAAATCCATCAAGGCTTTGGATGCCCATAGCATAATCCCGATGGCAATAATCACGGCAATCATCATCACAGACAGGTCTTTGACCATGCCCACCGCAGTAATCACGCTATCGAGCGAGAATACCGCATCCAGTACCACAATCTGGACAATCACCATCCAGAATACCGCATGGACCGGATTTTCTTCCTTGATCACAGGTTTGGCTTCCAGACGCTCATGCAGTTCCATGGTGCCTTTGAACAGCAGGAATACCCCACCAAACAATAGAATCAGATCCCGGCCCGAGAAAGCATGATCAAAGATCTGGAACAGTGGATCGGTGAGCGTTACGACCCAGGCAATCGAAGCCAGCAAGATCAAACGCATCACCAGGGCCAGCATTAAGCCCACAACCCGTGCAGTATTACGTTGTTCTGGTGGCAGTTTTTCCGCCAGAATGGCAATAAAAACCAGATTGTCGATCCCGAGTACAATCTCAAGAACAATTAATGTGAGTAAACCGACCCAGGCTGAGGGGTCAGACATCCATTCAAAGATCATACGCTTGGCTCCTGAAACTCAGGACTGCTGCATTGAATGAACCGAGACTGTAATGAAACAGCATAATATTTTTGATATTGAACAATACCAATTACTTGATGGCGATTTATAGCGTTACACGGCCAACTACCACTACCCATTTTCGTTCTATTGTTGTGAAACCAATTTTCAGTATATCAAGATCAAATCTAAATTCACCTGTTTTCATGGCTGTTTGTCGATGAATTTCACTTGCCTGTTTATGGTGAAATGGTACCTGCTCACAGAATTGTCATATTTATTAATTAAGCTGTAGTCACAAGAAAGAAAAATGATAAGGTGAAGAAAAGAAATGCAAAGCGTAATTCAAATGACAGATTATTTTAAAGACAACTCCCCAAAAACAACACGCCCTTTAGTGGCTCTCTATTGTGGTTCACGTGCCGGCAACAAACCGATTTATTTAGAAAAGGCGATTCAACTCTCGCAAGGACTGGCAGAACATGGTTTCGGGCTGGTCTATGGTGGCGCCAGTATTGGCCTGATGGGACAGGTCGCGGATGCCATGATCCAGCATGGTGGTGAAGCCGTTGGGGTGATTCCCGAGTTTATGCTGGACTATGAAATTGCCCATAACCAGCTGACCGAATTACATGTGGTGACCAGCATGCATCAACGCAAAGCCATGATGGCGGATCGGGCTTGTGCCTTTGTAGCCTTGCCAGGTGGACTAGGTACGTTTGAGGAAATCCTGGAAATTGCTACCTGGGGCCAGCTGAACCAGCACCAGAAACCCATGATGCTATATAACGTCAACGGTTTTTATGATGCCTTGATTGCCCAATTGGATCGTGCAGTCGAAGATGGCTTTTTACCTCCCCAGCACCGGGCTAAACTGATTATTTGCGAACATGAAGATGAAATTTATACGGCCTTAACCAATTTGGGCCATCCACAAAGATTTGTGGTTTAAAGCATTCAAAGTAAAAAAGCGAGCACTGGGCTCGCTTTTTTTATGGATTATGGCTGCTAGTTATTGACCATAATTCGTCACAAAATCATAGAACACCGGCAATGTGGTCGCCAGAATCACAGACATGGCCAGACCGAACATCAGTTTCATCGCATCTGCACTGACATTACGTGACGTACGATGTTTATTGACTTCATCCAGAATCATCGACATGGCAAATTCACGACCTGCGAGTAACCCAAGGAACACCCAGGTGGTACTCATTGGAATGTTGCTCCATTCTTTAAAGATCAACAGGATAATGGCATACAGGAAGTCGATAATCGTCGCAGCACGAATGTCAGTCACGCCGGTTTTAGTATCGACAATTTTCTGGATTGCCCCACCACGTTGATACAGAATGACGCCCAGCAAGACCACAAATACCGCAATGGCAAACATCAGGAATTCAAACGGAACCTGACGCGGCACATACACGAAGATGTTGGCCAGATCCTGAATCAGCCATTGGCTCCACAGGAAACCGGTAGAGACCCACTGCAAGCCCATCCAGACCTTGGAGTGCTCCTGATGACGTGTCTTGGCAAAATGTCGTGCCAGTTGCTTGACCACAAAACGATAGATGACAATCGCCACCACAAAGGCCACCGCATAGCCCATCATCGATTTCACCATCATCGAGCCTAGACTGGCAGGAGAGAAAATCGTAAGAACCAGGAAGGTGGTACTGACTGGAATCCCGTATTTGGTGAGCATTAACAGGAGAATAGGCGGCACAATGTACAGCCAGGTAATGCCACCTTCAGGGAAAGGAATCGTTTCTAAACGGCCATATGAGGCATCACCCACCCCGGATGCATACCAACCATAGACCAATACGACAATTAAAATTGAGCTGATATAAATCCACAACACCCACCATGGACGATGTGAATTCGAGGAAATAAATGTCCCTAAGGTTTGAGGCACATCATTTCCGACAATAGAATAAGCGGCTAAACAGAAGCCGATCACCATCAAAATCTCGATTGTCATAAAAACAAACCTATACGCGAGGAGATTTCAGCATTGCTGAAAAGTTGGCCCAAGATTATGACGGTTTTATTTCATTTTCATGACAATTTTGTCATATTTTCATTTGATAAAGATGAAAATGACAGAGAAAGCTGTTTATAAACAAAAAGTACTGCTTTAATTTTATTTTTATCGCTCTTTACAGATATGAGGCACCGATCTGATAAATACTCACTTTGTTATGAGTTTTACACTTATAACTGATTTATATCTTGAAAAAAAGTTCACACGTATTCACTACACCTGTGCCTTACTCTTCCTTTAAACTATTCAAAATTTTCAGTTTTCCAGAATTATGAATGCCACGCCTATGCATCAAGCCTTAGATCCCGAATTCAGACTGCTGGTCTTGTTGGTATCGATCGGATTTTTTATGCAGGGGCTGGATACCACCATTATTAATACAGCTCTGCCCGCGATTGCACATAACCTACAGGCCGATCCTTTACGCATGCACAGTGTTGTGGTGGCTTATGTCTTGTCTGTGGCAGCCTGTATTCCCTTGAGTGGCTGGCTGGCAGACCGTTTCGGCGTCAGAAATATCTATTTTGCTGCAATTATTATTTTCTCTTTGGCCTCTTTGGGCTGTGCCTGGTCAGATAGTCTGAATGAATTACTGGCTTATCGGATCTTGCAAGGAATGGGTGGCGCCTTACTGCTCCCCGTCGGCCGTTTGGCCATGCTCAAGATCATTCCCCGTACCCAGTTTCTGGCTGCCATGAGCCTAATGAGTCTGGCCGGCCTGATTGGCCCCCTGATTGGTCCAACTCTTGGGGGCTGGATGGTGGAATATCTGTCCTGGCAATGGATTTTCCTGATCAATCTGCCGATTGGCTTACTGGGAGCGCTGATTACTTTTAAGGCCATGCCGAATGTCATTGAACCGCTGGTCGCTCGCTTTGATTATTGGGGCTTTGTCTTGCTGGTTGTGGCCATGGTGGGACTCTGTCTGGGAATTGAAAATTTTGCCAGTCCACAAAATTCGCTGTGGTGGAGTCTGAGTCTGATTCTGGCCGGAATCTTGGCGGCCCTGATGTATGCCTATCATTCGCATACGCATAGCAACGCCCTGTTCCGCAGTCGGCTCTTTAAAAATAAAATTTATGCGATTGGCATTCTGGGGAATTTTTTTGCCCGTCTTGGCGGTAACTCGATTCCATTTTTACTCCCCCTTATGCTGCAAGTCGCCTTTGGTTTTGAGCCCTTTATTACCGGTCTATTGATGATTCCAACCGTACTCGGCTCTCTGGCGTCTAAACCGATTATCCGAAAAATCATTCAGCGTTTTGGTTATCGTCGGGTTTTGCTGGTCAATACCTTATTGGTGGGTCTGTGTATTGCCAGTTTTGCCCTGACCACGGCGGACACCCCGATCTGGCTGCGTGCAATTCATTTCTTTATCTTCGGCATTTTAAATTCCCTACAATTTGTATCGATGAATACCCTGACTTTAAAGGACTTAAGCCAGCAGGATGCCAGTAGCGGCAACAGTTTCCTGTCGATGATCATGATGCTGTCAATGAGTATCGGGGTGGCGCTGGCAGGCACCCTGGTCAACATGCTGAGTGCCTATTACGGCGCTGACAATCTGGTGGCTGCTTTTCATGTGTCACTGATCTGTTTGGGCGGTATCAATATTATTGCGGCTTATATTTTCTGGCATATTCCTAAAAACACCCCTGTTTAATACGATATATTAACGCCAGGCGAATGCAGCCTTTAAGCTCAGGTTTAGATACAGGTAAGAACTGAAAATGCAAAAAAATCTGGCTCTGAACAGATTCAAACAGCCGCTTTTCATCGGGCTTGGCATTCTGATCGCCGTGATGATTATCGCCATGATTTATCTTTGCCTGATTAAAGCCCCTTCTGCGCATGCAGCAGATTATCCGATCCAGGGTTTCGATGTATCACATCATCAAAAAGAAATTCAATGGCAGCAGATTTCGCCGGAAAAATACCGTTTTGTCTATCTGAAAGCCACAGAAGGTGGTGACTTTAAAGATACGCGTTTTCAAGAGAACTGGCTCAAGGCCCGGGAACGCGGCTTTCTGGTTGGTGCCTATCATTTCTATCGGCTTTGTCGCGATGGCAGCATTCAGGCACAGAACTTTATCGACTCCGTCCCCAAGCAAGCCAATGCTTTACCGCCGGTGATTGATCTGGAATATGACAGCAATTGCATCAATACCTATTCCAAAGAGCAGCTTCTAAACGAAATCCAGATCATGCACGATGCCCTGCAAAAGCATTATGGCAAACAGCCAGTTTTCTATATTTCTAAAGCATTTTATAATATTGTATTGGCAGGATATTTTCCCGAAGTGCCACTCTGGGTACGCGAGTATAAGGGCCTGCCCGATTTAAACAATCAGCCCAAATGGACCTTCTGGCAACATAGCAATCAGGGTAAAATTCCCGGCATTAGTACAACTGTGGATCTGAATGTGTTCTATGGCTCAGAACAGCAGTGGCTGGATTTTCTGAGAATGAATGCAATTGCAGTACCATCATCTACTCATCAGGCCAAATAAAATCGATCGATTGAAAACAAGCGCTTTATAAAAGTAGAAAAATAAGGAAATAAAAATCTTGAAATGGATTAAAGGTATTTTACTCGGTCTGGTGATTGTTCTGCTGCTCAGCGTGGGTGTGCTGGCTTATCTGCTGCAACCTTCAGGCAAGCTCAGTGACTTTCAGAACTGGCAGCCGCAAAGCAGTTCCTCTCGTTCTGGACTAAACGTTAAATTTTTCGGTGTTTCCACCCTGTTGCTGGATGATGGTCAGGATCAGATCCTGATAGATGGTTTCTTTAGCCGGCCGTCGTTGTCGCAAGTGCTTAGCGGTCCAATTCAGAGTGATAGCGTGCTATTAAGGCAGCTAATTCAAGAGCATGAACTGCACCGGGCCAAAGCCATTCTGGTCAGTCACTCGCATTATGATCATGTTCTGGATCTACCGGCTTTACTGGAAATGCTTCCTGAAACCGCTGTCATCGGTTCACCCACTAGCCTGAATATCGCCCGGGCAAATCCCAAAGTAAGTCCGCAGCAGTTACACTCCGTCACGCCTGAGCAAATACAGCACGTCAACAAATTTCAAGTAACCGCAATTCCTTCACAACATACGCCAGCCACAGCGGTAAATGATGACCTAGGCGAAGAGTTATTCCAACCTTTAGCCCTGCCGGCCAAATTTTCCGAATTTAAGGAAGGCGGCAGTTTTGATTACCTGATTGAGCATTCAGGACACAAGATTCTGGTCAAGGCCAGTACCGGATTTATCCCGGATCAATTTAAAAACCTGCAGGTCGATACGTTATTTTTGGGTATTGCCCAGCTCTCCAGACAATCCAATGACTATCAGTAGCACTATCTGGCTGAAACCCTGCAAACGCTCAAACCCAAAGTGGTCATCCCGATACATTGGGATGATTTTTTCCAGCCTTTAAGCCAGCCGCTACAATTTTTACCCCGCCTTGCAGATGACACGCCAAAAAGTTTAAATCTGCTGATTCAGGCCGCCGAGGCACAAGGCACTAAAGTCATCCTGCTCAGCGGCCCACAGCCTTACTTACTCCGCGAAGCGGTCTCTTCCCAAGCAGATTAAAGCCCCTTAAGATAGCGGCTATGCGCAAAATTATTCATATCGATATGGATGCGTTTTATGCCTCGGTCGAGCTGCGTGAACGTCCAGAACTCAGACACCTGCCTGTGGTGATTGCCTCGCATCATCCCCGGGCGGTGGTTGCGGCTGCCTCCTATCCGGCACGCGAATATGGTCTACGTTCTGCCATGTCGATGGGACAGGCGCGCAAGCTCTGTCCGCAGGTCATCGTGATTGAGCCGGACTTTGCCAAATACCGTCAGGTCTCTGCACAGATCCATCAAATTTTCCAGCAATATACTGCCCTGATTGAGCCTTTATCGCTAGATGAAGCCTTTCTGGATGTCACAGAAAATTTACAGCAGATTCCGAGTGCTACCGAGGTCGCCATGCGGATTCGGGAGGATATTGTTCAAGTGACTGGACTGACTGCTTCTGCCGGCGTGGCACCAAATAAATTTCTGGCCAAAATTGCCTCGGACTGGCACAAACCGAATGGCATCTGTGTGATCAAGCCCTCACAGGTGCAGCGTTTTATTCAGAATCTGCCGCTGAAGAAAATTCCCGGGGTGGGTAAAGTCACCCAGGAAAAACTGAAAAGCCTGAATCTGGATACCTTGGGTGACTTACAACAGATAGATGAAGCTATCCTGATTCAGCATTTTGGTAAATATGGACGGCGGCTGTTTTTATATGCGCAAGGCATTGATGAACGACCGGTCGAAGTAGAACGGGAACGCCAGCAGATTTCCAAAGAGACCACCTTTGATGATGATCTTTATTTAAATCAGTGCCATCCCTATTGGGAAGCTTTAGTTACACAACTGTGGCAAAGCTTGCAAAAAAAGCAGCTTTCGGCTCGCGGCGTTACGGTCAAATTAAAGCTCAAGAATTTTCAGGTGATGCAACACAGTAAAAGTTTTAAGCAGCTCTTGCGCAGTCCGCAGGAATTAGCACAAGCCTTAGACTTACTATTGGATGATCTGCATATCGCGCCGCAGATGCAATTCCGGCTGATCGGTGTCGGCGTCTATCAACTCAGCGCCCCCGAGACTGAAACCCAATTATTACTGCTCTAAACGACTTTTGTTCATGTTTTGAACATCAGTTTAAAAATACAGCAACTTTATTTTTATATTTTGATTTTTTAGAGTACTCTATCTGCGCAATGCATTATCCATGTATATGCTGAGATGCTGAAAATCACCTTTACTTTCAGCATGCTGTCCTGTGATTGGCGTGACGATCAAATCCGAATATTACAGGGCAACTCTGATGTAACTCATGGACTTCCTTCCTGCATGTCTTCTGTAAATCTTCTGTAGTTCAAAAACAACACGCGTAAAGCTGCGCTGTCTAGTTTTGTTGGTGCTGTTGTCGATTGGTATCGATTTTCTCCTTTACGGCATTGTTGCAACCTTAATTTTTAAAGATCAGTTTCCACAGCATTGGTGAGAATATGGACACTCTGGCGGCATTGGCCACTTTTGGTGTTGGCTTTCTGTTTTGCCCTTAGATGGCATGGTCTTTGGTCACGTTGGTCACTAGCTTGGCCATAAGAAAATGCAGGTCTTAACCGTCGTCCTGATGGGAATTTCTAGCAATTACTTGGGCATGGACAAACAGTTCTTCTGGAATATCACCTTGATGGTCGGTGCAATCCGCTGTTTCAGCATTCCGTTTTTTGCCTGACGGGTGGATACATTTCATCATCAAAAAATGTGTGGCTAGAATAGTTTGATTGGTGCGCTCTCGGCCTTTTCATTCTTTATGGCACTCGATGCACAAAACACCTGAATGATCATTGTCGACATAATTTTACTGGCAAATGTTGCATACGACAGGGTGGTCAGGGCTCATCAACCGATTTTCACTTCCCTGTTCGGTACCGAATATCGCTACAGCGGTGCCGGCGTTGGCTATCAGATGGGCAGTATTATTGGTGGTGGTTTTACCCCCATTTATTGCAGCAGTACGGGTGATTTGGGCAGACGGTTCATGGCATTATATTGCCCTCTATCTGGCAGTGGGTTGCTTGCTGACCGCACTGGTCGCAGCCCTGGTGCCCAAAACGCAGGATGAATAATATGACAGTGGAACGCTTACATATCTCGAAACGCTTTTCAGAAATTGCCATTGCAGGCAATCTGGTACATCTTGCCGGGCAACTGGCCACAGATGTTGAGCTGGATATCAAAGGTCAAACCCAACAAACTTTAGATATTATCGACCAGTTTCTGGCAGATGCCGGTACAGACAAAAGTCACATCATGTCGGTGACCATCTATTTAAAAGACATTGAAAAAGATTATGCGGCATTTAATGAAATCTGGGATGCATGGGTGGCTGATATCGAAGCATTACCTCGTACCTGTGTCGAGGCAAAACTTTATGATCCACGGGTTTTGGTTGAAATGACAGTCGTGGCCGTCAAACCAGAATAATGTGGCAAAATCGATATGCATAAAAAAGCATGCTCATGGCATGCTTTTTTATTTTAACCTACTGCTTTGATTTTACTGCGCTCTAAATCTGAATATAAATAATACTTTTTCAGATCATTGCTGACCGTATATTTGGGCATTTTCTTCATTTGCGCTTGCTCCTGCAGAAAATCTTGCCGCAACTGGTAATATTCCGGCACATCATCGTAGCGAATCACCCGATAACCGGCCATACTCAACAAGGCATCCTGAAAACCAGTCTGCTGTGGACGCTTCAAGATTAAAGGATCATCCACAGCCACAATGGCTATAATCTGATGCTGTTGATCCATAATCACAAAATCTGCAGTCAGGTTGCGATATTTATGTCGCGTCCGGTTAAATTTGGTGGTCATTAAGGCGTCATAGGACACATGGGCCAAAACAATATATTCAGGTAATACTTCCTTCAAGCGCGTGAAGGTCAATTGCTCATTCAGGTTAAAAATAGCACGCTGCTTTAACGCGCTGTCTTGTGGTTTGGAATTATTTCCGAGCGTTTTCCATGCCATGAGCACGACACAGAAGAGCAGGAAACTCCCAATCATAATATAGGTGGTCATGCCTCAATCCTTGCATTCTTATCATCATTTTTGTTTTATTGTGGTGCAGTATAAACTCACACTTTATTTTAAATAGGTCTTACAACTAATCTGCTTAGATACCCATACAACCGGTATCAAAACCTGATTCTGCGTTACCTAAAATGACATCTTTCCCTATGTCAATGAAAGTGGATTTAAAGTACTGATAATGCACTCTAAAACATCCCTAGAATTGATCGCAATACAAATCTGCCCAACTGTAGAACAATTCCGATAAAGTGTTATTTTTATATCACTTTTAAGCCAGACTTAATGTAAATAATACATCCTTTTACATTTTTCAGTCCTCGTTTCAAGCTACGTTACTTTACCTAAGTGCTAAAAAAAGACACCGAAGTGTCTTTTCTATTAACTCAATTATGCACGTGATTTAGGCTTTGCTTTCGGCTTTGATCCACCAAATGGTTTTTTGGCATCCCCTGTTTCACGCGGCGGTAGGCCTGTGTGCTGGGTCAGGATTTGACCACGCTCAGGACGCTTCTTGGTATTTGAAGGACGGGACTGAGCTTGTGCAGCCTTGCCACGATTTCCCTGCTCACCGGTACGTTTCTGCGAATCACCCGCCACTGTCGAGTTTTTCTTGCGCGCAGACTGGTATTGACCTTCTGCACTGCCAGCAGGCTGATAAGTCGGAATCAAATGCTGTTTGGAGTTACCAATCAAATCCTGACGACCCATTTCTCTCAGAGCTTCACGCAACAACGGCCAGTTGTTTGAATCATGGTAACGCAAGAAAGCTTTGTGCAGACGACGACGTTTATCACCTTTGACAATATCTACTTGCTCAGTATAACGTGCCACTTTGGCAAGCGGGTTTTTACCGGTGTAATACATGGTGGTAGCCGTTGCCATCGGTGATGGATAAAAGGTCTGTACTTGGTCAGCACGGAAACCGTTCTTCTTCAACCAAATCGCAAGATTCATCATGTCGTAATCGGTAGTCCCCGGATGCGCTGCGATGAAATAAGGAATCAGATACTGTTCCTTGCCGGCTTCCTTACTATAACGTTCAAACATCTGTTTGAAACGATCATAGGTTCCGATTCCCGGCTTCATCATTTTATTGAGTGGGCCTTTTTCGGTATGTTCCGGTGCAATTTTTAAATAACCACCGACGTGATGGGTTACCAATTCTTTGACATATTCAGGGTTTAAAACCGCTAAGTCATAACGTAAACCAGAACCAATCAAGATCTTCTTAATACCCGGTAATGAACGTGCTTTACGGTATAACTGGGTCAATGGTGCATGATCGGTATGCAGGTTCTGACAAACGCCCGGGAAGACACACGACGGTTTACGGCAGTTCTTTTCAATCTCTGGATCTTTACAGGCCAGACGGTACATGTTGGCTGTCGGGCCACCTAGGTCTGAAATAATCCCGGTAAAGCCCGGCGCCGTATCACGGATTTTTTCCACTTCACGCAGAATCGACTCTTCAGAACGGTTCTGGATAATACGACCCTCATGTTCTGTAATCGAACAGAAGGTACAGCCACCAAAACAGCCACGCATGATATTCACAGAGAACTTGATCATGTCAAACGCTGGAAAACGCGCTTCACCATAAGCAGGATGTGGCAAACGTGCATAAGGCAGGTCAAACACATAGTCCATTTCTTCCGTGGTCAACGGAATTGGTGGCGCATTTAGCCAGACATCACGTTCACCATGCTTTTGTACCATGGCACGGGCATTGCCCGGATTGGTTTCTAAATGCAAAATTCGGTTGGCATGGGCATAAAGCACCGGATCTGCAGCCACTTCTTCAAATGCAGGCAAGCGAATTACGGCCAGTTCACGCGGTGGTAATTTATGTTTAATTGCTTTTGAAGCGGGTTGTAATTGCACGATTTGCGTATCAGGATCTAGCTCATCGCCGGCCCGCACAATCGGATTGGCGACAGGCTCTTTCTGGAAACCTTGATATTGAGTCAGACTATCTTTGTCTTTTTCAATTTCACAACCTTCCAGATCTTCAGTCATCACATAAGGGTTAATGATTGGATCGACACGGCCAATCGCATCAACATCATTCGAGGCAATTTCGACAAACTTTGCTTTCGATGCACGGTTATGTTTATTGACAATGAACGCAGTACCGCGAACATCGGTAATCTCGTGAATTTTTTCGCCACGCGCCAGACGATGCATAATTTCGGTAATTGAGCGTTCGCCATTGCCGTACATCAAAAGATCGGCTTTTGAGTCCATCAACACTGAACGACGGACTTTATCTGACCAGTAATCATAATGTGCAATACGACGCAGAGAAGCTTCAATTCCACCTAATAATACAGGCACATCTGGATATGCTTCACGGACACGCTGACAATATACAGTTGCTGCACGGTCTGGACGTTTATTTGGCTGATTATCTGGGGAATAGGCATCATCCGAGCGGATTTTACGGTCGGCGGTATAACGGTTGATCATGGAATCCATGTTCCCTGCCGTTACCCCCCAAGCAATATTCGGTTTACCCAGAACGCGGAACGCATCCACGTTGGTCCAGTCTGGCTGTGCAATAATACCGACACGAAAGCCTTGGGCTTCTAATACCCGGCCAATAATACCTGAACAGAAAGACGGATGATCAATATAGGCATCGCCACAGACCAGAATAAAGTCACAGCTGTCCCAGCCGAGTTGATCCATTTCCTCGCGTGACATCGGCAAAAAAGGCGCAGGGTCAAAACAAGACGCCCAATATTTGTCGTAATCAAACAACGCTTTTGGCGCAGTCTGCATGGTATAAGCAGTAGACATGGCTAGCAATTCTCGGCTGGCAGATGATAGGAGATCTAAAATAAGATCAAAGATGAAAGCCGATCATTTTACCATGAATTAGACCCAGCTTGCTTGATTATAATTTATACAAAATCAGGAACTAAGCGAATCAAGGCCTGGTCATCATCAGAATTGAAAGCAAAATGATCCGCAAGATAAATGCACAGGGTTTATTTTATAGAGAAAAATCTAAATACGATGTTCTAATCTGAGCGGAGCTTGAAACTGAATGCCAGACCACTCAGCAACAGTAGTGTAATAAATGCAGTTAATCCACTCCAACCATAATTTTCCCAGACCAGTCCACTCGAACTGCCCAACACACTGGAACCGAGGTAATAACAGAATAAATATAGCGAAGAACCGACTGCCCGATATTGTAACGACTGGATCGACACCCAGCTACTTGCAGTAGAGTGCGCGGCAAAAAATGAAAAAGTGAAGATTAGTAATCCGATAAAGACCAGAGCCAGCTGGTTGAGCAGCATGAGCGTTAATCCAAGGAGCATCATCAGCATCATGACGACCAATGTCTTGAATTTACCATAATGCCGACCCCAATGTGCCGCTCGGGGGGAGCTATAAATACCAGCCAAATATGTCACCGAGATTAAACCAATCCAGGCCTGTGATAATTCAAAAGGTGCCTGAAGCAAACGATAGCTGAGATAGTTAAATATCGAGACAAAACAGCCCATCAGGATAAAACCTTGCAGAAATAAAATCCGAAGTTTCGGATCGGCCAGATTATGCCTGAATGAGTTTTTGAATCGATTAAACTTGATCGGATAAGCTTTAAAATGTTGCGATGCCGGCAACAGATAATAAAATAATCCTGCAATACAGATATTTAAGATACCAATTATCAGAGTAGCAGATTGCCAGGAGATAAAATCAACTAGAACTCCGGCAATCAAACGCCCGCCCATCCCGCCAATGGCTGTACCAGAAATATATAAGCCCATGGCGAAACCGATATCTTTTTCGGCAATTTCTTCCCCGATATAAGTCATGGCGACTGCTGCCACACCACTGACACAGAGACCAATCAAGATCCGAAGCAATAAAAATACCGACCAAAGAGATAGTATCGAACTGAGCATTAACAAAATTGCAATCAATGCCAGGGAACAGACCATCACCGGTTTACGTCCAAAACGGTCTGAAATCAGTCCGGTAAATAGCAGACCAATGGCTAAGGCAAGGGTAGAAAGTGATAAGGGAAAACTACTTTGAGTCGGACTGACCTGAAAATAATCTGCCAAAATGGGCATCATCGGCTGTAGGCAATACAAAGATGAGAAAATGGCAAAGCCGGCAAGAAATAAGGAAAAAAGTACTGCTTTAAATGCGGTAGTACCATATTCAATATGGCTAGAAGATGAATTTGAGGACATATCCGCTCCTTAGATAGATCCAGTATACGCCTTTCGCTCATTTTTTCTGTGGAGATTTCATCTGAGTGATCACCTAAGCCTTTCTTCACGCACAAAAAAACACCCCCAACTGTTAAATTGGGGGTGTTTCGAATAATGAGCTGGCGATGACTTACTCTCACATGGGTAACCCCACACTACCATCAGCGCAAAGAGGTTTCACTTCTGAGTTCGGGAAGGGATCAGGTGGTTCACTCTTGCTATTGTCGCCAGCACAACTGTTTATGGACTTGTTCGGGTCTTATAGATCATCTTCTCTTGCGAAACGATGTTTCTCATGCCGTACTTTGTACCAAAAGAGTTATTAACAGAATATTTGTGTTGAATTAAGTTTGTTTAGTTTAACTAGCTTGATCACTAAATCAAGTTATTTTGCTGAATATCGAATCAATTGATGCTTAATACAACAACTGTTTGGGTGTTGTATAGTCAAGCCTCACGAGCAATTAGTATTGGTCAGCTTCACATATCACTATGCTTCCACATCCAACCTATCAACGTCGTAGTCTTCAACGGCTCTTTAGAGGA
>NZ_VOYB01000070.1:0-1476 GCF_013420445.1 Acinetobacter sp. YH01006
GTAAATTTTCAGCGTTGCTGGCTCCCCGTCAGCCGGATTGGGTTGCATCGCAGGGGTGTCGAAAGAGTCAACTGCGGTCCAAAGCTGTTGGACTTGGGTGAAAAGGGCGTTTATTCTTCCTATACGTATAGGAAACCTTTATTATACGGTTATAGTAAAAAGGGGGAGAGGAATCTTCCTCTTTTTTATTTTAAAGGGAGATCTCCCATGACACTTCGTAGAAAAGGGTACATCAATGAATTTGATGGCTTATTTGTGATACCAACAATCGGATTAATCCTGTTGAAATTTTATATTTCTATATTTAGAGCATAGGCAGATTGCCTGTGCTCTTTATTTTGTTTGTTTTAAATTGGTATTGAATGATACCAATATTACATGATTAATGGAGGAGATTATTTATGACATTTAATAACAATGAAAATACACGTGTGTGGTTTATTACAGGTGCAAGCAGTGGACTAGGATACGAATTCACAAAAAAAGCATTGGAGTCAGGAGAGAAGGTTGTTGGTGTTGCTAGAAATATTGAAAAACTGAATGAGTTAAAATGCCAGTTTGAAGGAATGTTACTTCCTTTAAGTCTTGATGTTACTGATAGAAGTGCTGTTTCGACTACAGTGGAAACTGCCATTAAACATTTTGGAAGACTCGATATTGTCATTAACAATGCAGGGAATATGGTAATGGGAATGATTGAAGAATTTAGTGAAGATGAAGTTAGAAGCCAAATGGAAACTAATTTCTTCGGTACAGTATGGGTAAGTCAAGCTGTTATGCCGTACTTGCGGGCACAAGAATCAGGTCATATTATCCAGATATCTAGTATTGGTGGACTGATTAGTGGTCCAATGTCGGGAATCTATAGCGCTAGTAAATTTGCTTTAGAAGGATTTAGCGAGGCTTTAGCACAAGAAGCTGCACATTTTGGTATAAAAGTATCTATCGTAGAACCTGGAGGTTACTGGACGAATCTATACTTAAAAATGAGTTTTACTACACAGAAAAAAGAGTATGATTCATTACGTGAAAAGTTGGCCCAACAATATTCAAACGAATCGGTGGATAGTGATCCTAAGTTAGCCGCCGAAGCTATAATGAAACTGGTTAATAGTGAGAATCCGCCTCTCCGATTAGTTCTGGGAAGCCTTGTATATGATTTAGCTGTTGAAAATGCAGAAAAACGTATATTTACATGGAAAGAGTGGGAATCAGTCAGTCGTTCTTCGGAACATGGGATTCCTGCACCAGAAGGATACGGAATAATTGAGGAATAGAAACCCTAAGAAATAAACTCTCTAAACTACAAAAACTAATTAATGATTTAATATGTTTATTAACTTAATCGCCGGGCGCAACGGCTTTCGTCATTGCGTCTCTGGGAGCAGCTTGGTCTTCAACTGCACCGGCCTTTGTCGCTTTCCGTCTACTTCAAGCAGTGGGCGCGTCGGCCATGCTGGTGGCGACGTTCGCGAC
>NZ_VOYB01000071.1:0-1429 GCF_013420445.1 Acinetobacter sp. YH01006
CACGTTTCAGTTTTTGCCAGACTTTACGTACACCATACCGACCTGAACTTTCCTTCCAAATTCGTTTAATCTCCTCAGCATGATGCAAGTCATGTAAATCTCGCTTTGCTCGATGTTCTGGATTTTCACAGAGATCTAGAGTCCGGTAATAGGTTGAAGGTGCGATCGGTAAAATTCTACAAATCGCCTCGACTCCGTACAGCTCTTTATTATTATGGATAAAATCCACCATTATTTGTGTGGGCGGTCGAGCTCCGCCTGGGCGAAAAAAGCGGCTGCTTTACGTAGAATTTCATTGGCGCGTTGCAGTTCTTTATTTTCGCGTTCGAGTTGTTTGATACGTTCTTGGTCTGAAAGCTGCTGTACTTTAACTGGATTTTGTTTATCTAAATATTTTTGATACCAAACACGTAGTGTTTCAGGAGTACAACCCTTGCGCAGTATACTGCTCAGGGAGCAATAGCGGTGATCGCAGCCCAATTCGATGGATAATCTTTCTCGGATTCAATCAATAATTGAACCGCTCTTTCTCTGATTTCAGGGGTATATTTTACTTTTTTCATCGGGACATTCTCTCAGAAAGCTTGGTCTCCGACAAACCCGGTACGGTTCAAAAATCTTCCATTGATTTATTTATATCTGTTAAACCAGTCGCATTATGAAATGTAATATAAGTAGAAATTTCAGTATAAATGGTCATGATCTTTTCTAAATTTGAATATCTAAGCGTCTTCATTAATCAACCTTATTGATTATTAGTTTCTTCTTTTAAAGCTCTTTGTACTGTTGCTATCCCTACTTTAAACTTTTCTGCAACACCTCTAAATGTTGAATTTTCTTCAGCCATTGCTTTTCGTATTTCAACATAGTCAACCTTCCGCTTTCTTCCCTTATATAAGCCCTTCGCTTTGGCTTTTGCAATTCCTTCCTTTTGACGCTCACGGATCATGGAGCGTTCAAACTCTGCAAATGCAGCAAGCATCTGAAACATGAGTTTATTTATTGCCGATTGTGCTACATCATGACTGAAGGTCAAATTCTCTTTATGAAAAATAATGGTTATACCACGATCATTCAGACTATTCACAATTTCGTTCAGATCATTTGTATTACGTGCCAGACGATCAATACTATGAACATGCACCGTATCACCTTCACGCAGATAGTCGAGCATTGCATTTAACTGAGGACGTTCACGGCTACCACCGCTTGCCTTTTCAGTAAAGGTCTTATCCAGGCTGATTCCATCTAATTGACGTTCAGTATTTTGTTCAGTTGAACTGACTCGAATATATCCGACCTGATTAGGCATTCTGTACCGTTAGAGTTTAGATAATTAAATACATATTGTACCGAAATTAAATATTAAGTCTATAAATACGGTTTTTGAGTTGCTTTTTAAGACTTTATTTTGTTCCGTTAGGCTATA
>NZ_VOYB01000072.1:0-1378 GCF_013420445.1 Acinetobacter sp. YH01006
GAAATTCATGCACGTGTAGCAGTCCTCAACAGATTTACGGAATTAGGTCGACCACTTACCCAAGTTACGCCTTAAATTTGGCTCAATTAGGGGCGCTTTGCATTTCAAATCTTTGTGCAACAAAGCCATTCGTGGTTATTTGCAACAGTGCCAATAAGAGTTCAAATATTCTATTTAATTGTCATTAAACCGGATTCTGGCAGGGTGATATATGGAAAATTTGGACGAATTAAAAAGCCTGCATTTGCGGGCTTTTTAATGTCTGGTTTGGAGTTAGTTATTTTTCTTTTCTAATTTTTGGGCAACGGCTAATTCACATTCTAATTGGTGGAAGCTGACCAGATCTGCCGATGTACTTAACTTGCCATTTTCACGGTCGAAAATAAAAGAGACAGAACATTTTTGATTTTCCTGATCGGTGATTTGAACACCGTAATACCAGGTTTCCGCATCGCTAATCACTACGACGTTTTTAGTCTCACCTAAATTTTCTTTTAATACCGCCTGAGTTGGGGTGCTAATTGCACTAGCAATAAAATCTAATGAAACAGGTTTGTGCTCAGTGATTTTAGAGGTGATTTCTGGACTAAACAGTTGGTAATCATTACTGATTAACTGTTCATGATTATGTGCGTTTGCCAGTGATGCTGCGGATAGTGCTAATGTCAGCGTGATTAACTTGATTTTCATATTGTATCCCCATGATTCGAATATTTTAAAGTTTGAGTTTCTTTCAAATTTCTAAAATCATATACGATCTTAAAAATAATAAAGGGTTTGGAGATAAAATCTCATTTTTTTGTTTCACTCTGATGGGCATGCTGTTCCACAGTGGGAAAATATGCAGTCAGATCTTTAAGGATTTTGGGACCAATATATCGGAGACAGTTTATTTAACTGATGTTACGCATCCATTCTATATGTTGTAAATTTTAAAAAAATCGACCGCAAAATGTAGTGGCGAAGATGCTCAAAAATACACTTATTGCGTAACATCAGTTATTTAAGTTAGGCTGCCAGTTTAGATTTGCTAAAATTTACATAACGCACGTTAGACAAATTGAGAAAAAAGCCAGTTCAATATGTACTGGCTTTTTAGTGTCACGTATATAAATCTAAGAATTGTTTTAATCGTTGCTAAGATGATGTTTCACGGCTTCTAAACCATTGATTTAAAGTTCAGGATTTTGACTGGCATGACCTTACTTTGGCGTGTGCTCTAAAATTACATTAGGCCATTCAGTAAAGTTATAGGACTTACGCACTATTATTTATAGATTCTCTGTGGTAGCAGATGATTTTTATCGAGAATAAAGTCATCAATGAAGTTTTTGATAACTGGTCTAAATAATTTCTTCTGCCAACGATATACATTTTC
>NZ_VOYB01000073.1:0-1283 GCF_013420445.1 Acinetobacter sp. YH01006
TAGAGATGGATCCGGAAATTTGAACAACTCCTATAAGTGATACTCTGCTCCTCAAATGATGTTATAAACATCAATATATGGAGTATTTTATGGCACGTAGACCAAGAAGAAATCATTCAAACGACTTTAAGGCTAAGGTAGCACTTGCTGCGATCAAAGCAGAAAAAACACTTGCTGAATTGAGTTCTGAGTTTGATGTTCATCAAAACCAAATTATTGACTGGAAAAATCAATTGATCTCAGCTTCCTCACAAGCTTTCGATCAATCAAAAGCTCCATCAGAACCTCCCATTGATCTTAAAAAGTTACATGCAAAAATCGGTGAGCAGGCATTAGAAATTGATTTTTTAGAAGGTGTGTTGAAGAAACTGGGCCGCTTCAACCACAAAAGTTAATCGATCACTCACTTCAGATTTCAGTATCTAAACAAGCTAAGTTACTGAAAGTCTCTCGTGGTTGTTATTATTATCGCCCAAAACCTGTTAGCTCATCAGATCTGAAGCTGATGCGATGTATTGATGAATTACATATGCAATATCCTTTTGCAGGCAGTCGTATGATGCGTGATTTGTTGAATCGTCAAGGGCATCATATAGGACGACGTCATACACGTACTTTAATGAAGAAAATGGGTATTCAGGCGTTATATTGCAAACCAAATTTAAGCCAGGCTAATCAAGCTCACCGTAAATATCCATATCTGCTCAAAGGATTGGCTATTCAGCGCAGTAATCAAGTGTGGTCTACTGATATAACGTATATCCCTATGGCAAAAGGCTTTGTTTATTTATGTGCTGTGATTGATTGGCATAGCCGCAAGGTACTTGCGCATAGGGTATCGATTAGTATGGAGGTGGATTTTTGTATTTCGGCTTTAAATGAAGCGATTGAAAAATATGGATCACCTGAAATATTGAATACAGACCAAGGCAGTCAGTTCACCAGTGATGCATTTATTGATGTATTGAAATCAAATGGCATTCAAATCAGTATGGATGGTAAAGGTCGATGGGTAGATAATGTGATGGTTGAACGATTATGGCGGAGCGTTAAATATGAAGAGGTGTATCTCAAAGCTTATAGCAGTGTCACAGATGCGAAAAAGCAATTGAGTGCATATTTTGAGTTTTATAATCTGAAACGACCTCATTCGAGTCTAGACAAAATGACACCAAATGAGTTTTACTATGATCAGCTACCCCAACAAAACAAGGTGGCTTAACTAGAGCGGAATATCACTTATAAATACGCTTTTAGTTGTTCAAACAAGTGGAACCACCTCT
>NZ_VOYB01000074.1:0-1270 GCF_013420445.1 Acinetobacter sp. YH01006
AGTTGATCGACACCCGCCGTGACACGCTCCATGAAGTGCCTGCCTGCGTCTGTTAGCCGAACGCCCCGCGCATGGCGCTCAAATAGCAGGACACCAAGGTTATCCTCCAGCGCTTTCACACGCGCGCTGACGCTCGACTGGCTGATACCAAGTGCCTTGGCCGCATGCCGAAAATTCAGATGCTCGGCGACGGCGATGAACTGAACAAGGGAAATGAGCGGTATCCTGCCAGACAGGATACCGACATTCACGAGGTTTCGATGGTTAGTGCGCCGCATCGGAGCGGGCCTGCTACCAGTCGTCGGTTAGACGACTGGCGACTTCTCGGTGGCAGCCCCACGGAGCCGAAGGAGCACCAGCCCCAACGAAACCAGTACCGCCATCGCCGTGGCGTAACAGATCACGGGCCACGCTGTGTCACCGTTTAAAAGTGCCACCGCCAATGTCCCGACAATGCTGACTATCAGGCTTTGAACGCAGAAGTAGAACGCGACCGCTGATCCCGCGATGTCGTCGAACTCTGCCAAAGCGCCGTTCGCGGTAACGGACACCGTGAAGACAATACCGACCGCGACAACCCACATCGGTAGGATGAAGGTGAGGAATGACGGCGAGCCGTAAAGTTCGCCGATCCCCAACAGGACCGCTCCGCAAACAAGCAACGCCATCCCACGCGCCACGCATCCTGCGATGCCCCATCTGGCGACAAAGGACTTCGCGAAACGGGTTGTCACGATCATTACAAGCGCGACAGTGGCGAAGGCAAAGCTGAATCCGATCTCGGAATATTCCGCTTGGCCTATGAGCACACGGGGAGCCGTCGAGAAGAAGACGAAGAAGGTGCCCATACCGGCGCTAAAGCCGACAGTGTAAACCCAAAAAGCCGGACTCGCGAAGATCGGCAAGACAGATCGGCGCGTCTTGACTTGATCCAGAGGGCGGGTTTCGTGCCACCTGAAACCCGCATTTAGGAGTGCGAGCATCGCCAGTATAGCCAAAGTAATGAATATCGCCTGCCATCCCAAGAACTCGCCGATCAATGCTCCGGCGATAGGGCCGAGCGCAGGCACGAACGCCAGCATCGAACTGAAAAGGCCGTAGATGACGACACCCTCAGGACGGTTGGCATAAACGTCGCGAACCGTCGCGAACGTCGCCACCAGCATGGCCGACGCGCCCACTGCTTGAAGTAGACGGAAAGCGACAAAGGCCGGTGCAGTTGAAGACCAAGCTGCTCCCAGAGACGCAATGACGAAAGCCGTTGCGCCCG
>NZ_VOYB01000075.1:0-1246 GCF_013420445.1 Acinetobacter sp. YH01006
TGTTCAAATGGCGATTCAGCGTTTAATTGGTTTTGGGAAAAAAGAAGAGTTTAAGGAAATTTTGGCAATTTTAAGAAAGCAGAATCCTGATAGGATAAGGGTTCTGTGAAATTTGTCGTGTACAGAGTATAATAATAATAATCGAGCATGAGTCTCATACGGATGCTCGGGTCGAAAGGGAATCCCCAGGCGAGTAACCTGTTTGCGGTGATCCATTAGCTGCAGGAGCAGAAGAGCATACATCTGGAAGCAAAGCCAGGAAAGCGGCCTATGGAGCTGTGCGGCAGCGCTCAGTAGGCAAAAGAGACGGAGCCGATCAGAGAGTAGGCAAAATCGGGACGGGCAACAGGAAAGAGGATGCCGGAGGGCTGCCGGATACTATCGGCGGCAAATAGGATGGATCGCCTGTGCCGTTATCGTGCCGGTCGAGTGCCATCCAGGAAACGATTGGGCGAATCGCCGTCACGCTTCATTTTGCCTGCGAGGTTGAGTAGATTTTTCAGTGCGGAGTTGCGATTGAACGGCGACCAGACGGCTGTAAAGGCAACCGGCTCCGGTTCATCGAGGAAGGGCAGGAAGACGATGCCGGTCGTCGGCAACAATGACGTTGCCTCGCCGACGATAGTGATGCCGAAGCCTTGTCCGACCATAGATAGCAGCGTGTCGCGCCCCACATCAAAGCGCCGGATCGACGGTGCGGGCCAACGCCCGGCAAGGCGCAGCACGATATGGTCATGGACCTGCGGGCCGGTGCCACCATAGCGAACAATGAAAGTCTCGCCGACCAGATCGGACCAAGTGATTGCGGACTGCCCGGCGAGGCGATGCCCATCCGATAGCACGGCCACCAGCGGTTCGGTCCAGATCGGTCGGGTATGGCAGTCGGGCATCTCGGGCTTGCCCGCGACGAACACCACGTCGAGCTGGTCAGCACGAAGCTGCATCACCGCATCGCGGGCTGTGCCTTCGGTGATCTCAACCTCAATGCCCGTATGTTCTTCCCGATAATGACGGATCAGCTCCGTGAGAAAGCTGCGTGGGATTAAGGCATGGATGCCGATGCGAAGCCGGCCGTATTCTCCTTGAGCTGTCATGCCTGCGGTCTTCACTGCGTGATCGAGTTGATCGACACCCGCCGTGACACGCTCCATGAAGTGCCTGCCTGCGTCTGTTAGCCGAACGCCCCGCGCATGGCGCTCAAATAGCAGGACACCAAGGTTATCCTCCAGCGCTTTCACACGCGCGC
>NZ_VOYB01000076.1:0-1181 GCF_013420445.1 Acinetobacter sp. YH01006
CTCTGTACACGACAAATTTCACAGAACCCTTATCCTATCAGGATTCTGCTTTCTTAAAATTGCCAAAATTTCCTTAAACTCTTCTTTTTTCCCAAAACCAATTAAACGCTGAATCGCCATTTGAACATAGTCTAAACCATAGCGAAATAAACTCATTGAGAGTCGTCCATGCTTCTTTATTTTTATCGCTTTTTTTTGATTATGTTGCCATTCACCCGTTAAGTAACACCAACAGAAGCTTATAGCTAACACCGCAATCAATTTTTTCACTCGTCTAGGGTCTGTCAAGCGCGTATTTTCAAGATTAAACCCGCGTCCTTTGAGACAACTGAATAAGGTTTCAATTTCCCAGCGTAATGCATAATCCTGAATAGCATTGGCATTAAACTGAGGAGAAACGACGAGTAAAAGCTCTCCATTTTCTAACTGTAGTGCACTTATATATAGTTTCACCCGACCAACCAAAATCCGTCGTTTACGACATTCAATTTGACCAACTTTAAGATGGCGAAATAAATCACTAATTTTATGATTCTTTCCTAAATGATTGGTGACAATGAAGTTTTTTTAACACGAATGCAGAAGTTGATGTCTTGTTCAATTAACCATGTAAACCACTGCTCACCGATAAACTCTCTGTCTGCGAACACATTCACAATACGGTCTTTACCAAAAATGGCTATAAAGCGTTGAATCAAAGCAATACGCTCTTTCGTATCTGAATTTCCACGTTTATTAAGCAATGTCCAAAGGATAGGTATCGCTATTCCACGATAAACGATTGCGAGCATCAGGATATTAATATTTCGTTTTCCCCATTTCCAATTGGTTCTATCTAAAGTCAGTTGCACTTGGTCGAATGAAAACATATTGAAAATCAACTGAGAAATTTGACGATAATCAAAATACTGACCTGCAAAGAAGCGCTGCATACGTCGATAAAATGATTGTGGTAAACACTTGATGGGCAAGGCTTTAGATGCAGAAGAAAGATTACATGTTTGCTTTAAAATAATCACAAGCATGATGAGCGCAAAGCACTTTAAATGTGACTTGTTCCATTTTAGAGATTTGTTTAAGATAAGATATAACTCATTGAGATGTGTCATAGTATTCGTCGTTAGAAAACAATTATTGTGACATTATTTCAATGAGTTATCTATTTTTGTCGTGTACAGAGA
>NZ_VOYB01000077.1:0-1175 GCF_013420445.1 Acinetobacter sp. YH01006
AACGGGACAATATCTATGATGATCTTGCTTCCGGCGGTCGTGATGATCGCCCTGGCTTGACTGCCTGCCTCAAGTCATTGCGTGACGGCGATGTGCTGGTGGTCTGGAAGCTCGATCGCCTCGGACGATCGCTTGCCCATCTGGTCAACACGGTGAAGGAGCTGTCAGACCGCAAGATCGGCCTGCGGGTTCTGACTGGAAAGGGCGCTCAGATCGACACCACGACTGCGTCCGGTCGCATGGTGTTCGGAATCTTCGCCACCTTGGCCGAGTTCGAGCGGGATCTGATCCGAGAGCGCACCATGGCGGGTCTCGCCTCCGCGAGAGCGCGCGGTCGCAAGGGCGGACGAAAATTCGCGCTCACCAAAGCTCAGGTGCGTCTCGCGCAAGCCGCCATGGCCCAGCGCGATACTTCAGTTTCCGATCTCTGCAAGGAACTCGGCATCGAGCGCGTCACTCTCTACCGATATGTCGGTCCCAAAGGCGAGCTCAGAGACCATGGAAAGCATGTTCTCGGACTTACGTAGCAACTCGTTTCTTTTCGCAGGTTGAGCCACCTCCGCGCTTCATCAGAAAACTGAAGGAACCTCCATTGAATCGAACTAATATTTTTTTTGGTGAATCGCATTCTGACTGGTTGCCTGTCAGAGGCGGAGAATCTGGTGATTTTGTTTTTCGACGTGGTGACGGGCATGCCTTCGCGAAAATCGCACCTGCTTCCCGCCGCGGTGAGCTCGCTGGAGAGCGTGACCGCCTCATTTGGCTCAAAGGTCGAGGTGTGGCTTGCCCCGAGGTGATCAACTGGCAGGAGGAACAGGAGGGTGCATGCTTGGTGATAACGGCAATTCCGGGAGTACCGGCGGCTGATCTGTCTGGAGCGGATTTGCTCAAAGCGTGGCCGTCAATGGGGCAGCAACTTGGCGCTGTTCACAGCCTATCGGTTGATCAATGTCCGTTTGAGCGCAGGCTGTCGCGAATGTTCGGACGCGCCGTTGATGTGGTGTCCCGCAATGCCGTCAATCCCGACTTCTTACCGGACGAGGACAAGAGTACGCCGCAGCTCGATCTTTTGGCTCGTGTCGAACGAGAGCTACCGGTGCGGCTCGACCAAGAGCGCACCGATATGGTTGTTTGCCATGGTGATCCCTGCATGCCGAACTTCATGGTGGACCCTA
>NZ_VOYB01000078.1:0-1170 GCF_013420445.1 Acinetobacter sp. YH01006
GACCCTAAAACTCTTCAATGCACGGGTCTGATCGACCTTGGGCGGCTCGGAACAGCAGATCGCTATGCCGATTTGGCACTCATGATTGCTAACGCCGAAGAGAACTGGGCAGCGCCAGATGAAGCAGAGCGCGCCTTCGCTGTCCTATTCAATGTATTGGGGATCGAAGCCCCCGACCGCGAACGCCTTGCCTTCTATCTGCGATTGGACCCTCTGACTTGGGGTTGATGTTCATGCCGCCTGTTTTTCCTGCTCATTGGCACGTTTCGCAACCTGTTCTCATTGCGGACACCTTTTCCAGCCTCGTTTGGAAAGTTTCATTGCCAGACGGGACTCCTGCAATCGTCAAGGGATTGAAACCTATAGAAGACATTGCTGATGAACTGCGCGGGGCCGACTATCTGGTATGGCGCAATGGGAGGGGAGCAGTCCGGTTGCTCGGTCGTGAGAACAATCTGATGTTGCTCGAATATGCCGGGGAGCGAATGCTCTCTCACATCGTTGCCGAGCACGGCGACTACCAGGCGACCGAAATTGCAGCGGAACTAATGGCGAAGCTGTATGCCGCATCTGAGGAACCCCTGCCTTCTGCCCTTCTCCCGATCCGGGATCGCTTTGCAGCTTTGTTTCAGCGGGCGCGCGATGATCAAAACGCAGGTTGTCAAACTGACTACGTCCACGCGGCGATTATAGCCGATCAAATGATGAGCAATGCCTCGGAACTGCGTGGGCTACATGGCGATCTGCATCATGAAAACATCATGTTCTCCAGTCGCGGCTGGCTGGTGATAGATCCCGTCGGTCTGGTCGGTGAAGTGGGCTTTGGCGCCGCCAATATGTTCTACGATCCGGCTGACAGAGACGACCTTTGTCTCGATCCTAGACGCATTGCACAGATGGCGGACGCATTCTCTCGTGCGCTGGACGTCGATCCGCGTCGCCTGCTCGACCAGGCGTACGCTTATGGGTGCCTTTCCGCAGCTTGGAACGCGGATGGAGAAGAGGAGCAACGCGATCTAGCTATCGCGGCCGCGATCAAGCAGGTGCGACAGACGTCATACTAGATATCAAGCGACTTCTCCTATCCCCTGGGAACACATCAATCTTACCGGAGAATATCGTTGGCCAAAGCCTTAGCGTAGGATTTCGCCCTCTCCCGCAAACGACCCC
>NZ_VOYB01000079.1:0-1151 GCF_013420445.1 Acinetobacter sp. YH01006
AAAGGGAATCCCCAGGCGAGTAACCTGTTTGCGGTGATCCATTAGCTGCAGGAGCAGAAGAGCATACATCTGGAAGCAAAGCCAGGAAAGCGGCCTATGGAGCTGTGCGGCAGCGCTCAGTAGGCAATTTTTCAAAATATTGTTAAGCCTTTTCTGAGCATGGTATTTTTCATGGTATTACCAATTAGCAGGAAAATAAGCCATTGAATATAAAAGATAAAAATGTCTTGTTTACAATAAAGTGGGAGTAGTAATTTCGTTACTTTGTTTAGAATTTCTTCAGAAATATTTCTTAATAAATCGTGTTTTTCAACAAGCGTAAAATTACTTTCTAAAATCTCTTGTTGTTTAGCTCGAGTTTGGGTATAAGCCCCATAATAAAATTGACGAGGATCTTTAAGCACGTACCAATCTTTCATTTGGATTACAGTACGGCCCTTATCGTAAAGATCAAATTCAGGCTGCCATAAAGGTTTGTAATGAAAATTAATTTCTTCCTGAATATCGTAGGTCGCTTCTTGATAACGTGAAGCTGGTTTATCACCAAATCTTTTTTCAATATAAGCATAAGTATTTCTTAAAGGCTTAACTGAAGATGTTTTAATATCAATTTGCATATAAATCTTCCTGATTTTTTAATAAAGACTAGAGTTTTTATTCTCTAATACCGGCCTGTCCAAATCGCCACTTCATGCGGTCATATTCAATCTTTGCAAAATCATCCGTACTTAGGTGCTGTACTTGATGGTGTGCGCAGAATTCTTCAAAAGCCTTGACTGGCATAATCATTTCTACAGCTAACTCTGGATCACCTATCGAAAATTCAAATTCGATATATTTGTCACGCTGAGTCCCTGTAACATGAATAAAGCAAGGAGGCTGTTCTACATTGAGTTGCTGCATACCAAAATCCTCATATTCTCCATAAGATTATTGCAACTTGCATGCCAATTTTATTTATTATTATTTTTCAAATATTTATGATTTTCTCTTTTTTATTTCATACAATGTTCTTTATCAAATTGGGGTCGTTTGCGGGAGAGGGCGAAATCCTACGCTAAGGCTTTGGCCAACGATATTCTCCGGTAAGATTGATGTGTTCCCAGGGGATAGGAGAAGTCGCTTGATATCTAGTATGACGTCTGTCGCAC
>NZ_VOYB01000007.1:0-156499 GCF_013420445.1 Acinetobacter sp. YH01006
ACAATAGCAAGAGTGAACCACCTGATCCCTTCCCGAACTCAGAAGTGAAACCTCTTTGCGCTGATGGTAGTGTGGGGTTACCCATGTGAGAGTAAGTCATCGCCAGCTCATTATTCGAAACACCCCCTGCATGAGCAGGGGGTGTTTTTTTGTGCGCGGGATAATATTATAAGTAGATGAAATTGGGGCAGGTATTTAGATGCTAGATCCAAAAGTAAAATCAAAGCCATTCAAATACTATAAAACGAGTCTCTGCTGTTGCTGCAAATATATCTGTTTACTTTTCTATGCTGAATTTCTGTGAAGACTTGTGTATTGTGATATTAATTTAGAGAATAAAAAAGCGTGGAGAGGATGATGGTAGCGCAATTTAAAATAAAAATTTTACTCAGTTGTTGTGCTTTGGCATTGACTGCCTGTCATGCCGATAACTCATCTTCTGGCAGTATTCAAGAGGCTTCCACCTCATCTTCTAAATCTGAAGCTACAGCCTCAAATGTACAAAAATATAAGATCGCACAGGTGGCACAATTTAATGAGCCGTGGGCAATTGCATCACTCAAAGATGGCCGTTTACTGATTACCGAACGTAAAGGAAAATTACAACTTTTTGATCCACGTACCAAGCAGAAAGTCGAAGTTAAAGGTATTCCTCAAGTTGCCTATGGTGGCCAAGGAGGCTTGGGTGAAGTCGCTTTACATCCGGATTTTGCAAACAATCAGTGGGTCTATCTCAGCTATGCTGAACAAGGTCAGGGTGGCTATGGCGCAGTGGTGATCCGTGGCAAACTGGATTTAAACCAGACTGCCCCTCAATTGACTCAAATTGAACGGATCTGGACTCAAGTCCCTAAATTTTCAGGGCAGGGACATTATGCACACCGGATTGTATTTGGACCGGATGGCAAGCTCTGGATCGGTTCAGGGGAACGGCAGCAATTTACTCCAGCACAGGATATGCAGTCCAATGCCGGTAAAATTATTCGTTTAAATGATGACGGTTCAATTCCTGCTGATAATCCTTTTATGAATCAGGGTAAAATTGCCCAGCAGATCTGGAGTCTTGGACACCGCAATCCTTTAGGCATGGCTTTTGATCCACAGGGGCAGTTCTGGGTGATTGAAATGGGTCCCAAAGGTGGGGATGAGCTGAATAAGATCATCAAAGCTAAAAATTATGGCTATCCAGTGGTGTCAAATGGTGATCATTATGATGGCAAGCCCATTCCCGACCATGCTACTCGCCCGGAATTTGAAGCGCCAGCACTGGATTGGACGCCGGTCATTTCTCCTTCAGATCTGTTGTTTTATACAGGAAATGTATTTCCACAATGGAAAAATAAAGCGATCACGACTGGTTTGTCTTCCAAGGCGCTTGTGATTGTGGATACGACACAGAATCCGGTCAAAGAAGTCCAGCGTGTGGATATGAAGGAGCGGATTCGTGGCGCGATTCAGGCCAGTGATGGTACGCTTTGGATAATTCAGGATGGCACGCAAGCCAAGTTATTAAAAATGACCGCACCTTAATCCTTTGTTTGAAAGGCTGCATTTGGACATGAAATATCGAGCGAGGCAGAATGCTCATGATCTGCTGACGATCTGAATAAATTTTTTTTTAAGATGATCCTGATATGAAAGAAAAAGGCCTCGACATCCTGTGAAGGCCTTTTCATATTCTGGCAAAGGTATAATGTCTGTTATACCGATCAGCATCCTGCTTTGTAAATCTTTTTATTTTTCTGACAAGACTGCCTGTCTTGGTATGACTCGAATATAGCCCGAAGTAGTGCAGCCCAATAGGGCATTTGACTGCATCGATTGTAGGTCAAAGCTGACAGGTGAATTTCAAAAATAGCAGTGAAAGAATGACTATTTAACCAAAGCAGCAGTCCATCGTTTTTATTAAATCAATCATTAAACCCAACCTGAATATTTTAGTTTGAGCAGGATCTAAGCTTTAAAACAAAAAAGCCTCAACATCCTGTTGAGGCTTTTCTGGATTTGCTTCTCAGATCTGACTCCTGTCTAATCTGTCAACGTCCTGTTGATTTGCGCTTGTTATTGTTGTCGTATCGCTTTGCAGACGTCCTGTCTGTCTATGTAGTGACTATAGTCCTAACTAAGCGTAGTACATAGCCGCTAAATGCAGCGGTCGCTGTAGGCGAAAACCTACGATGCTGTCGGCTAAAGTCTCAAGCACTGACATACTGAATTAATTTATCCACCACTACTTTTAGATTTTTAGTATCAAATTCATTGCCCTGGAACGAATAATCTTTATTTCTTGCGAAGATGTCACGGATTTCAATCACGGCATTGGTATCGATCAGTCCAAGTTGAGTCCCGACCTGACGAATCTGGTCTATTGAACGTGAACCGTTGGTGACACCATAACCAATATAGGCTGCCGGTTTGCCTTGCCATTCCTTGGCGAGGTAATCCAGCGCATTTTTTAGCGCAGGGCTGTAGCCATGATTATATTCAGGTGTGATAAAAATAAAGGCATCGCCGCGCGCAATTTTGTCTGCCCAGTCTTGCTGTTTGGGCTGATCATAGATCCCGGTCAGTGGCGGATGAGCACCGCTAAAGAGTGGAAGAGCCCATTCTTTTAAATCGACAATTTCAATTTCAAGCGTACTAAAACCATAGCTTTTAATTTCCTGCAGTACCCAGTGCGCCACTTTAAGCGCGGTACGCCCCTCACGTACACTGCCGACCACAATATAAATTTTCATGCCTATTCCTTTCTGGGTTTCTTATCATCCAATTAAATTAATCAGATTTCAGAGAGGTGACTAGAGATGATTTGTATCCTGAGCATAAAAAAGCTCCCGAAGGAGCTTTTAAAAATCATGCGATTAGCAGATGTTTTACATCAACTTTAGGCCTTGCTGACCGGCAGGGGTTACTTTAAAGATTTCCACTTCAAAGGTGATGTTCTTGCCTGCCAGTGGATGGTTAAAGTCCACTTCGGTGATGTCATCATTGACTGAACGTACCACACCATACAAAGTCGCCTTGGCTTTGTCTTCAAACTCGATCATGTGACCCTCGATCGGACGTTCTCCAAACTTCACCGTATCGAACTTCTGGATGTTTTCCGGATTCCACGGACCAAAAGCATCTTCCGGAGGCAGACTTACAGTACGACGGTCACCGGCACGTAAACCAAACAGTGCTTTTTCAAAGCCTGGCAATAAATTACCATCGCCAATCGTGAGGCTGACCGGGGCTTCACGGCTACGGGTATTGTCAATTTCTACGCCATTTTCGATCGCGACAGAAAAATGCAGCTCGACCTTAGAGCCGTCTGCAACCCGGGTTTCTTCATTAGGATGAATAAAATCAGTCATGTTGTGCTTGCGCCCGTTGAATTCGATATTTTTCTAAGAAAAAGGTATCAATTAGCATCAGAATAGTGCCAAGCGTGATGGCACTGTCTGCGATATTGAAAGCAGGGAAGTGGCTGTTCTGGTAATACACATGAATAAAATCGACCACATAGCCGAGACTGACCCGGTCGATTAAATTACCGATTGCACCACCCAAAATCAGGGCAATTGCTAGCGGTAAAACCTTCATGTTTTTTGGCATACGCATTAGCCAAAAAACAAAGATCACAGACACAATCCCTGCCAGTGAAGTAAAGAAATAACGTTGCCAACCACCCGCATCGGACAGAAAACTAAAGGCAGCGCCATAGTTATGCAATAGTGTCCAATTTAAAAAGGGCAGCACAGGGATAGGATCTGCATAGTTCAGATTCGTCACTGCAATCCATTTGGTCCATTGATCCAGAATGATCGCCACAATGGCCAGCCCAATCCACCATAAATTATGTGGATAGAACTGGAATAAGCCCTTTTTAGTCTGGGTATTAGGCATATTTTCTCTCTTCGCCTTGGCCTGTAGGAAGGTTAATAATACAACGGCCACAGAGTCCTGGATGTGAGCTATGTGTATTTACATCCGGAAGCACGTGCCAGCAGCGTACACATTTCTCGCCATCTGCCGCAGAGATTTTTACATGCAAGTCTAATAAGCCTGTATTTTCGCCATGACGAGGAGCAAATGTATTGAACTCGTTAACGATAACTTGTGAAGTGATGAGGACAAAACGTAATTCATCATCTAGCTTATCTAAGACTTCTTTCATTGCTGGGATAGCCCACAATTCAACCTTAGCAGATAGATTTGAGCCAATTAGCTTAGCATTACGAGCTGTCTCGATTTGTTTGTTTACTACTGATTTAACATCAATTAGTAGTTTCCAGTCATCTTCTGAAAGTAAATTTTCCTGAGATGCAACTGGAATGTCATACCATTCAGCAGTGAACACATATTTCTCTGATTGTTCAGGAATAAGTGGCCAAGCTTCTTGTGCAGTAAAGCTCAGGATCGGTGCCATCCAGCGCACAAAGGCCTGTACCAGATGATACAACGCAGTTTGTGCAGAATGACGCGCTTTTGAGTCCGCTTTGGTGGTGTATTGACGGTCTTTGATGATGTCGAGGTAGAAACCACCGAGGTCGTTGATACAGAAGTTAGTTAATGCGCTGGTCACGATATGGAAGTTCATATCTTCATAAGCTTGCTGAACGGTTTTCTGAACTTCCGCTGCACGTTGCAGGATGTATTGATCCAGTGCAATCAACTGATCGACTGGTAATGCATCTGTTGAAGGTTTGAAGCCATTCAAGTTGGCTAACAAGAAACGCAAGGTGTTACGGATACGACGATAACCATCGGATGCACGGCTAAAGATTTCTTTACCCGCGGTCATTTCATAACGGTAATCTGCAGAGGCGATCCAGAAACGTAAGCCGTCTGCACCCATATCTTTAATGATGTCTTGCGGTGTGATTACATTACCGATCGATTTCGACATCTTACGGCCTTTTTCATCGACCACGAAACCGTGAGTCAGCAAGCCTTTATACGGTGCGCGTTCATTGATGGCAATCGAGGTCAATAACGATGACTGGAACCAGCCACGGTGCTGGTCTGAACCTTCAAGATACAAATCAGCAGGATCAGTTAAGTCTTCACGTTCACGCAGTACCGCATAATGGGTGGTACCAGAGTCGAACCAAACGTCTAGCGTATCGCGTACAGCATTGTATTGCTCCGCGTCTGCACCGATGAATTCAGATGCATCACGGTTGTACCAACCATCAATGCCTTCTTGTTCAATCAGTTTTGCTACGATTTCGATCAATTCAGGTGTACGTGGGTGCAATTCATTGGTGTCTTTATGTACGAAGAACGGAATTGGCACGCCCCAAGTACGTTGACGTGAAATACACCAGTCCGGACGACCTTCGATCATGGCCTGAATTCGGTTTTTACCCCAATCTGGAACGAATTGGATGTCATTTTCAATCGCATTCAACGCGCCCTGACGCAGGCCTTTGGCATCCATGCTGATAAACCATTGTGGTGTGGCACGGAAGATAATCGGGGTTTTATGACGCCAGCAATGTGGGTAGCTATGCTTGATTGGCTTATGTGCCCACAGCTTATTGGCTTCACCCAGCGCCGCAATAATTTGTGGATTGGCTTTATAAATGTGCTCACCCGCAAACAGTGGCGAAGTCGGTAAATATACCCCATTTCCGCCGACTGGATTGTCAACCTTCAAGTTGTACAATAAGCCCACTTTATAGTCGTCCACACCATGACCCGGAGCCGTATGTACTGCACCGGTACCACTGGTGGCAATCACGTGCTCGCCCAAAATGACCGGTACCTGACGATCGCTAATTAAAGGATGTTGCAGAACAAGGTGTTCAAGTTTGCTACCGCTAAAGCCTGCAATTACTTCGAATGAAGTAAAACCATAACGCTCAGTTGCAGATTCCACCAGATCTTTGGCCAGGATAAAGTTTTGTGCTGCTTTTTCGTCACCACGTGCTTTAACCAGTTGATACTCAATTTCGGCATGTACGGCAACGGCCTGGTTGGCAGGTAGTGTCCAAGGCGTGGTGGTCCAGATGACGATGTCTGTTGAATCACTAACAGTTACACCCAAACGTGCAGATAAATCCGCTAAATCAACCACCGTAAAACCGACATCAATGGCATCTGATTTTTTATCTTCATATTCAACTTCAGCTTCAGCCAAAGATGAACCACAGTCCAGACACCAGTTCACCGGTTTCAGACCCGGCTCGATATGACCGGCTTTGGCAATCGCACCCAATGAACGTACGATGTCCGCTTCCTGTTTGAAGTTCATGGTCAGGTAAGGGTTGTTCCAATCACCGAATACACCCATACGCACGAAGTCTTTCTTTTGCAGTTCAACTTGGGTGTAGGCATATTCACGGCAGGCTTTACGGAAGGTAGAGGCATCTACCTTGACGCCGACTTTACCGACTTTTTCTTCAACTTTGAGTTCGATTGGCAGACCGTGACAGTCCCAGCCCGGTACATAGGGTGCATCAAAACCATCCATCACGCGGCTTTTGATGATGATGTCTTTTAATACTTTATTGACCGCATGACCCAAATGGATTTGACCATTTGCATAGGGAGGGCCGTCATGAAGTACATATTTTTTCTTGCCAATACGCGACGCACGAATCTGCTGATAAATGTTGTCGGCATACCACTCTTCTAACCATTTCGCTTCACGTACTGCCAAATTTGCTTTCATTGCAAATTCAGTACCTGGGAGGTTTAGCGTGGCTTTATAGTCCACTGCATTTTCAGGAGTTTGCTTATCGCTCATGCAAGTCGTCTTCCAATCTAATCAGTTATGTTACTGACACGTTTTACAATAAAAATATGGGATATTAAAAGGGAAATGTAGGATGATTTCGACGAAACTCCAGCAGTTTCTCGACATCATCATCAATTCCGGCTTTTAGCGCTTCAAGCGAAGGATAGTCCTTTTCGCCATGTAAATAGTTTAAGAACGTCACCCGCATTAACAGGCCATACAGATTAGCAGAAACATCCGGAAAATGTACTTCTAATCGCCATTCTGGATGGGCTTGTTTGATGGCTGGGCGTGTTCCCACATGACCCGCACCAAACAGGGCAGTGGGGTCATAACCCGCAATGCCTGTTTTAGTAGCATGATCATGTTTTACTTTATCCCTGAGGGATTCAGTTTCACAGATGACTTCAACCCCATAAATGCCATTCAGACAGGGCTTATGCCGGTTCAGTCGTACATTAATGGTTGGGAAATCAATGGTTCGGCCAATCTGATCGCCGTATTGCACCCGTCCGGTAATACTATAAGGCCGGCCGAGTAATTTGGCAGCAAGGGCTAAATCGCCTGCTTGTAAAGTCTGACGAATCCGGGTTGAACTGACCCGTTCACCCTCTAAAGCAATGGTGCTTAAATTGGTGACTTGGAAACCATAATTGCGCAGGAATTCGCTATTGCCCTGACGGTTTTTACCGAAGTGAAAGTCATCACCTAAAACCAGATGCTGTGCATTGAGTTTGTCTTTTAAAATGTCGGCAAAGGCTTCTGCGGTCAGGCTGCGAAAAGTATGATCGAATTTCGCCACCGCAATATAGTCCACACCGAGTTCAGTCAGGTATTCGACTTTTTCACGTAAGGATGAAATCCGCGGTGGGGCTTCATAACCCTTAAAATATTCAAGAGGTTGCGGCTCAAAAATCATTACAACAGATTTTAAACCCTGTGCTTCAGCCACCTGTTGCAGCTGACGGATCATCGCCTGATGACCTAAATGCACGCCGTCAAAATTGCCGATCGTCAAGGCCGTTTTGGGTAGTTCAGAATGAGATGCTAAAGCATTTAGACGGAGCAGCTGCATGGGCAAATCAAGTGCTTGGAAATATCGAGAGGCTATATATTGCCATAATCTCGCCGTTTCGTCTTGTTGTTGTGTTTTTATGCAATATTTTTCTTGAAAATTCATTTTCCTGAATATCAAATCAGATTGTTTTTCGACGCTTTAAATGGATCCGATCAGCGCATTCCTGCTTTTCATTCAGCGAATTTTGCTTTCTAATGTCAGCGCTTTTCTTTGTATTTTTCTTTGTATCAGGTATTTCAAATGTCCAATCTGGCACTCATCATGGCGCTACCCAATGAATCAAAAGGCTTGTTTGAAGCTCAAGGCATAAATGTGCATTACAGCGGAATTGGTAAAGTGAACGCAGCCTTTAAAGCCTTCGAGGTGATTCAAAAAACGGGCTGCAAAACCTTGCTGAATTTGGGTACAGCCGGCAGCTCGCATTTTAATGCTCATGACCTGATTGAAGTCAGTCAGTTTGTACAGCGTGATATGGATGTTTCACCACTCGGTTTTGAAGTCGGCGTAACACCCATGGATCAGGATTATCCTGCCGCGATTGAACTGGAGGCTTTCTTTGAACATTTACCCAAAGGAATTTGCGGGACAGGCGACAGTTTTGAAACCGGTAGTGCGAAAGTGCCATGTCATCTGGTCGATATGGAAGGTTATGCCTTGGCAAAAGTGTGTAAGAAGCTCGGTGTTCGCCTGATTTCAGTCAAGTATATTACGGATGGGGCCAATGAGACTGCGCATCTGGACTGGGAAGAAAACCTGTTACTGGGTGCGAAAAAGTTATTAGATTTATATCGAATGGTAAAATAAGAGAGAAGGGTAAGTTTGCTCGGCGACCATAGCAGCTATGGTCGTATGCCAATCAGAAGCGCTTGCTTATTTATCCGTACGTGGAATCACGCCGTATAACATCATATTGACCGTATGCTGGATAATGCGTTGCTGCATACTGCGGTTACGCAAGGTTTTCCCTGTCACCATTTCCATCTGGGTCGAAAAATCTGCATAGTTCTGGGTAAGGGCCCAAATATTCAGAATCAGCAATTCAGGATCGATATCTGCTGAAATCTTGCCCTGTTCCTGCCAGTTAGAAATGACTTTGGCCTTACGCTTCACCAGTTTCTTTAGCGGGCCTTTTAAAATTTCCAGTATATGCGGTGCGCCTTGGATCACCTCTAAAGCAAACAAACGAGATGCTTTAGGCTGGGTACGCGATACTTCAATTTTTTGCATTAAATAGTTGGTAATCGCTTCTTCAGGCTCAAGTTCGGCCTCAAGGGTTTGTAAAGGCGCCAGCCATTTTTGTAGAACGGTGGTCAATACCTCTACATAGAGGGCTTCTTTATTTTCATAATAATAGAAAATATTCGACTTATGCATTTCTGCAATCTGTGCAATTTCATCTAGACTTGCCCCATTAAAACCGTACAGGGAAAATACATCTAGTGCAGCATTCAGCAGCTGGTTGCGTTTTTGAGTACTCTTTTTTTGTTCCATTAGCAAATATAAAAAACAATGAAAAAATGGGAATCCTCAATTGTACGGCAAATCATCAGATTTGTGCACACAGTCCATGGCTAATTTTTTGAATAATGATGATTTATTCTCTAGATCAATATTTAAAATGGCTTAAATGCATCAAGCCAGAGCAAAAAATGCAAGTTTATGAAAATACTTAAATTATTGAAATATTTTTATTTTGAAATAGAGTCAGAAAATGAATGCTTTTATGACCCAGATTAGCCTGCAGTTTTAAATTCAGCTCAGGACTTGGCTTGAAGATGAAACCCAAAACTCCCCTATTCTGGGCTTCATCGGATATTTAGGTGGCCAAAACTGCCTGTAAGACTTGCTGTTCCAGTTCTGCAAATTTCAGACTTTTTTGCCGTGGACGTGGCAAGCCAACCCGAAACTCTTTGGCAATATGACCCTTATCCAGCAGGATAATCCGGTCTGCCAGTTGCACTGCCTCACTGACATCATGAGTCACCAGAATCGCGGTAAAGCCTTGCTCGGTCCATAAGCGTTCGATCAGGTTTTGCATCTCCAGACGTGTCAGGGCATCCAGGGCGCCGAGTGGTTCATCCAGCAGCAGAATACGGGGCTGATGCGATAATGCACGTGCCAGGGCCGTCCGTTGACGTTGACCACCAGACAACTGTGATGGCCACAGCCCGGCTTTCTCTTTTAAGCCCACTTTTTCCAGCATGTGTAAAGCTTTGGCATGTTGCTCTTTGCCGAGGCCTAATTGTACATTCTGTTCGATGCTACGCCATGGCAGCAGGCGCGGGTCTTGAAACATCACCCGAATATCATCTGCAGTAATTCCTTCACGGATATGCCGTGCGGATTTAAACTTGATTTCGCCATAACTCTGTTTTTCCAGATCAGCAATCAGGCGCAAAAGGGTACTTTTACCACAACCACTACGACCGACAATCGCCAGAAATTCGCCCGGTTGAATATGCAGATCCAGATCTTCCAGAACTTTGACTGAACCATAAAATTTGTGCAATTGTTCAATAATGATTTCGGCACCAAGGGCTGCATTCGGATTGATATCTTTCGCAGGTTGCTCGGGTGGTGCAATCGGGTCATTGACATGACGCCCTAAACTCAGATCAGTCATTACATGCTCCTCATTTCAATTTATTTTTGATAGCCGGCATGCCAGCGCAGCAGGAATCGTTCTAAGGCGACTGCCAGCACATCGGCCAGTTTACCGAGCAGGGCATAGAGTAAAATACCGACCAGGACGATATCCGTTTGCAGGAATTCGCGTGCATTCATGGTCATATAGCCAATACCGGACTGGGCAGAAATGGTTTCGGCAACAATCAAAAGCACCCAGACCAGCCCTAGAGAAAAGCGTAGCCCGACTAAAATGGAAGGCATTGCTCCCGGGAGAATAATCTCTTTATACAGCTGCCAACGCGTGAGGCCGTAGCTTTTACCCATCTCGATCAATTGGGGATCGACTGAGCGAATTCCGTGATAGGTATTGATATAAATCGGGAAAAATACCCCGATCGCGACTAAAAACAGTTTGGCGGATTCATCAATGCCGAACCAGAGAATCACCAATGGAATCAGCGCGAGCGCCGGAATGTTGCGGATCATCTGCAAAGTGGTATCGAGCAGGGTAGAGGCGATTTTGGATGAACCATTTAACAGACCCAATAACAGACCTAAACCACCACCGACCAATAAGCCGCTGATGGCACGTCCTGCGCTGACTTGTACATGAGTCTGGAGTTCGCCGCTGAGCAATAAATTCCAGAAGGCCAAAATTACTGCAGTGGGTGCAGGCAAAATCCGGCTTTCCAGTAGACCTGTGCTGGAAGCAATTTGCCAAATGGCAATCAATACAACTGGAACCAGCCAGGGCAGCAAATGCCGCCCCAGAATTGTTCCACGTGAAACCTGCTTTTTTGAGAGGGTTTCAACGGAAATGACTTTCGACATTAAACAGACTCCTGAATTTTCTCAGCCTGCTTGTTCTCATCCGGTGTGTAGTTATTCGCTACGATTTCACCGAATGGACCCGTCAAGTTCGGTTGAGCCAATTTTTTCTGGGTTTCCAGTGGAAGGAATGGGAACACCAGTTCAGCAAAACGGATGGATTCTTCCAGATGCGGGTAACCAGAAAAAATGAAAGTATCAATTCCTAAATCCGCATATTCCTGAATACGTGCTGCGACAGTTTCCGGGTCACCAACCAGTGCCGTACCTGCGCCACCACGCACCAGTCCTACACCGGCCCAAAGGTTTGGCGATACTTCCAGCTTGCTACGGTCGCCGTTGTGCAATTCAGCCATACGACGCTGACCGACCGAATCCATAGATTTGAACTTGGCTTGAGCTGCTGCAATGGTGGCATCATCGACATATTGAATCAGTTCTTCCGCTGCCGCCCAGGCCTGTTCATTGGTTTCACGCACAATCACATGCAGGCGGATACCGTAGCTCAGTTCACGACCCTTAGCGGCTGCCTTGGCACGGACATTTTCAATTTTTTCTTTCACGGCAGCAGGTGGTTCACCCCAGGTCAGGTAAGTGTCCACCTGATCGGTGGCCAGCTCAACCGCATCATCTGAAGAACCACCGAACCAGAGCGGCGGATGTGGCTGTTGTACAGGTGGATAGAGGAGTTTGGCATCATCGACACTTAAGCGTTCGCCGTGGAAAGTGAAGCTTTCACCAGTATGTGAACGCTTCAGAATTTCACGCCAGATGGTGGTGTATTCAGTGGCAGTTTTATAGCGGGTTTTGTGATCTTCATAGACGCCATCACCTTTTAGCTCCTGCTCATCACCACCAGTAACCAGATTTAGCAGCACCCGGCCATTGGATAAACGGTCAAAGGTTGCAGCCATACGTGCCGCCAGCGCAGGTGTGGTCACCCCAGGACGCAGTGCCACCAGGAATTTTAGTTTTTTCGTTGCATCAATCAGGCTGGCAGCTGTTAACCAAGGATCTTCACATGAACGACCTGTGGGAATCAGGACACCTTCATAACCTAAGTTATCGACCGCAACTGCAATCTGCTTCATATAGGCATGATCGACTTGGCGTGCACCTTTGCTGGTGCCCAAGTAGCGACTGTCACCATGTGTTGGGATAAACCAGAAAATTTTCATGCTCGATATCCTTAAAATTAAATTGCTCAGAAATTAATGTGGAGTAGTAGGCGACCAAATCTGTTGCTGGACGCTAATGTGATTAGGAATTAATTGAACCCGCTGGAACAGGTCAGCTTGTCATTGCTTGCTACCAGCAGATTCAAGGCTGATTTCTGAAAACTCATCGCAATGCTTTGAACCTGTTGCCGTGCTGTATGTTCTGCAGCAGTGCTTCGCTGTGGCTTCTGTTTCCGGCAAGCAGTCAGAGCCAAGCTGCGTAAGGCTAAACTGAGGTAGGAAACCGTTTTTAAATGACGCATCTGTATTCCCGAATTATTCTGTTGTTATTTAATAATCGCTGCATCAATATTCAGCTTTTGTGGAATCAGCTGCTGTGCATAAAACGCATCTGCCACCTGTTGCTGTTTTTGAATCACGTCAGGAGTGAGGGGTTTAACGCCAAAGCCCATACGGGAAATCGAGGTTTTTAAGACATCAACGGCCAGACCGGTCGGTTGTTGCAGAAGTTTGGCTGCTGCATCCTGGTTTTTTGCAACCCAGTCCGTGGTCAGATTCAGTTCATTGACGACTGCCTGTACCACCTGAGGATGGCTTTCTGCAAACTTGCGATCTGCCAGATAAAATTGGTGATTGCTCACGATGTTCTCACCCGTGGCAATCACGCGCGCGCCAATTTGATGTTCAGCAGCGGCAAAGAATGGATCCCAGATCACCCAAGCGTCCACTGCACCACGTTCAAAAGCTGCACGTGCATCAGAGGGTGGCAGGTAAATCACTTCAATATCGCTGAGTTTCAGATTGTTGGCTTCAAGAACTTTCAACAGTAAATAATGCACGTTGGAACCTTTGTTCAAGACCACACGTTTGCCTTTCAGATCCTGAATCGATTGAATCGGGGAGTCTTTCGGTACAATTAGGGCTTCGGCTTTAGGCGCTGGTGGCTGGTTTGCGACATAGACCAGATTTGAGTTCGCTGCCTGGGCAAAAATTGGGGGTGCTTCACCTGCTTCACCAAAAGACACGCTGCCGACATTCAGGCCTTCAAGTAACTGTGGGCCAGCCGGAAACTCCACCCATTTCACATTTACGCCTTGTTTTTTTAATGAGGCTTCTAGCGTGCCGCGTTCTTTTAAAATTGGCAGTACGCCGTATTTTTGGAAACCAATATTCAAGGTGGTGGTATCTTCCTGTTTTGAACAGCCAGAAAGCATCATGACGCCAGCCATTGCAGTACCGAGTACTGCAGTTTTTGCTAAAAACTGAACATTAGATTGGCGCATGAAGCAAAACTCCCGAAAGTGAAAACTAGCGAATAAAACTTAGACACACGCTAATCGTTTTTGTTTTTCTAAAAAAATAACTATTCAGGAATTTCTAATGAAGAAAAAAGATAAATAAAAAAACGCAAAACTTATGCGAAAAAGTGATTTATATGACAATGAAGATCTGCCAATAAAATTAATCAAGCTTATGAAATATATATTTATTTTTATAAATTCAATCTGCTGATATATTTAGCTAAAAAGCAGCAATGGCATTTTAAAATTTAAATTGGAATTGTCAGATATCTTTATCTGAAATTAAGCTAAGGCACTCAAAGAAAAAGTCACTTTAAAGTGACTTTTTACAAACGATTGAATTGCGTTGATAATTATAAAATGCCTGACGCGCATCCGGCAGGTCATCGACTGAAGTTGGTTCAAAGCCCTGTTCCAGAAACCAGTGCGCGGTACGCGTGGTTAAAATAAACAGCTGCTGAATCTGCATGCTTTTGGCTTTTTCTTCAAGATAATGCAAGATCTGGCTACCGCGATTGGACTGGCGATAACTTGGATGCACTGCGACACAGGCAATTTCTGCAGAACGTAATTCATCGCCCGTGGTCGGAATCGGGTAAAGGGCTGCACAGGCCAGAATCATGCCATCCCGTTCAATCACGGCAAACTGGTTAATTTCATTTTCCAGACGTTCACGGGAACGATAGACCAGAATCCCTTCTTCTTCTAATGGACGCAGCAAGCCGATCAGGCCACCGACATCCTGAATATCTGCCATTCGCACTTCTTCATAATGCGCGTCAGTGACCAAGGTGCCAGAACCATCACGGGTAAACAGCTCTTCAAGTAGCGCACCATCATAGGCATAGGAAATCAGGTGCACCCGATGTACGCCGTTCATGGAGGCCTCTTGTGCTGCCTTAAGTTGCAAGCCTCTTTCAAGCCCATCTTGTTCTGCCGGAATATAGTCATCCAGCTGTTTCGGGGTGACTTCGCGTTTGAGCTGGCCGTTACTGTCCATTAAACCATGCTGCTTGCCCAGAAAAATCAGCTTATCTGCCTTCAGTCGAATCGCAGTTTTGGTCGCAACTTCTTCAGCCAATAGATTAAAAACTTCGCCGGTGGTGGAATAACCAGTCGGGCCAAGCACCACAATATTATGGCTGTCCAGATGTCGCTGAATCGCATCGGTATCGACCGCGCGGACTTCACCAGTGAGCTGAAAATCTATGCCATCACGAATGCCATAAGGTTTGGCCGTCACAAAATTTCCTGAAACCGTATCAATACGGGCACCATACATCGGTGAGTTGGCCAGTCCCATAGACAGCAGGGCTTCAATTTGCAGACGAATCGAACCGACCGCATTCATCACACAGCTTAAGGATTCACGTGTGGTTACCCGGCGCTGCTGATGAAAGGGTGTACTGATCTGGCTCTGCGCCAGATTCTGGTTAATTTGTGGACGTGCACCATGTACCAGAATCAGCCGAATGCCCAAAGAGTGCAATAAGGCGATATCGTGAATGATATGTTGAAAATTGTCATTTAAGACCGCTTCACCATCAAACATGATCACAAAGGTTTTATTGCGGTGCGCATTGATATAAGGCGCAGAATGGCGAAACCAGTGCACATATTGCAATGTTGTGCTGTGTGAGGTTTCTGCTGAAGTCATGCCTGTGCCTATTTCAATGATTGAAGATCCAGCTTTGATTCTAATGAAAAAAAACGCAAGTGGAAGTGCAGAAATAAAAAAACACCTGAAGGGGACTTCAGGTGTCTGCAAGACGAGCAGTAATGGAGAAAAATTAATTGATGATTCGTACAATTCTATTGCTACGTTCATTGACCAGAACGTAGTCATTGTTGACTTTGTACCATTGCTGGAAACGGCCGGTATTCGGTAAACGGCGAGCTTCGCGATCACTGACTTCAAAACGCTTGTTATCGTATTGACGCGGTAAGCTTTGTCCTACACGCCAGTCACGGCTTGGATTAACCATACGGTTATTATGGCGGCGGTCATCATTCCAGCGACGGTCGTCATTCCATTTTTTACTGTCTTTGGCATTCCAGTGCGGTGCCGGTTTATGCGGATTATGGTTATAACGCGGATCATGCTGTGGTGCTGCCATTGCAGAAGTAGCCAACAAAGCACTTAGGGATAACGCAATTGTAGTTAGGACTTTTTTCATGGCTCTCACCTAAAATGTAGATCTGATTTCGATGAGATTAAATTAGCGAATAAGTACATAGAAAGCGTGAGGGCTATTTAGTTAAATTGTTAAATTCATGAAGAAATTTAGAAGATAAATCACTTGAACCAAAAGTGTGAAAATCAGCAGGAGTTTTAGTTCAAAAATTTTCAATTGCTGAAAATAAAAAAAGACCCAAACATGGTTGAGTCGATAAGAGGATCGGAGCTTGAACAGGATGGTGAATTAATCCCCCACAATCCGGATAATGCTGTTATTTTCAGAATTGACCAGAATGTAGTCATTGTTAATTTTATACCACTGCTGTTTGCGATCTGGTCGAGGCAGGTTATGCTCTTTATATTCGACTTTATAGCCATTGCCACGATAATGCTGCGGCATGACATAGCCAGGCTGCCATCTGAGCTGTTGCAGGCGTTTGACCCCGCGTTCTTCACGCATACGGCGTTTATCATGTTGCCCTTGATCATTTTCACGGAATTCACGGCCTTTCTTGCCATGCCCATGACGGCTATCCATTTGTGATTCAGCATTGAAATGAGGGGAGGCTATTGCAACATGACTCAGCATGAATGTACTGCAGGAGATCGCTAATGCCACCAAAACCTTTTTCATGTTGAACCCTCATTAAATTGTTCATGTTCTACTGTGTCTAATATACGGAAAGATTACAGAGAAACTGTGAAGAACAGGCACCAGTTTTATAACAAATGCAGAGATATTATGATTATGTCATGATTTTACATGAGCTTAGGCTGCGCATTTGTCCGATGACCCGACAGGCTGAGCCTGGTTCTTATCTCATCAAAGTGAGGGCAAACATGCAAGCTAAAATCGATGATTTAGCTCAAAAAAACAGCATTGAAGTCACACCGAAACGATATATGCTCGGCTTAAAACACAGAAAATTCTAAAAACTTTCTGGATATTAATTCCATTGCTCGGTCAAACCTTGCAAGGACTGAATCGCTGCAGCCACCGATTCAGCTTGAACTGCATCATCGAGTGCCACAATGAGAGCCTCGGATAACTGCAAATGTTCGATGCGGCGAATGGTGTCAATTTTACGTTTTTGGTCAGCCATGCTGTGTTCCTGATTTAAGCTATATGGGATCAGAAAAGCATAGCTCAGAACAATTTATTTGAAAAACCGAATAATTTTATAAATTTGATATAAAAAATCGATTGATTGTCAGGCTGATAAAACACAGGCTAAAAAAAGGCACTTTTAGGAAGTGCCCTCATAGATATAAATTGCGTGGCTTTTAATATGCGTAATTCAGATCGGTATAATCGTTAAGTGATTTCTGTACATGTGCCTGAATAAAGCTACGGACATCTTCGGCAGTCATGGCTTTCCCCTGATTGCTGATCACATGCTCGATTTCGGGTTGGCCTTCAATTTTAATGCGATAAACAAAATGCTTGGCCAGACGATAGCGATCGTCTAATTTTTCAATTCCGGTCACATAATAATACGCATGTTTAAAATTCAGATCACTATGTGAAAAAACAAACTGATCGAATAATTTCAGTTTCTGACCATTTTCGAGTGCCTTGATGTCATCCACAATACTGGCTTCAAACTTGGTGTCATATTTTTCTGAAATCGGCTGTTGATCGATCAACAGTGAAACCATGCCATCTTCCAGGTTGCTTACGGTCATGTTGTTTAATTCAGTCATGGTGCACTCGAGTGAAATTTGTTGGAGCTTAGTATGCTGTAATTTGAGGGGAACTCAAGGCTGGCTGTATCAGGCTGCGGAAGATTTATTCACTGTGCGAAGCTCAAACGGAAATGAAAAGGCAGCGATTACTGCATTGCTGTCTCATCATCTTTTCTTCAAATATTTAAATGGCTTGTGTCGGCGAAATCCTACTTTTGACAGCCCCAAAGTAGGCAAAAGTCTTTTGTTCGCCATACCCAACATCCTTGTCGTGATGGCTAAGGTGTGACATTCCTGTCACACTCGCGTATCCAAAATCAACTCAATGCAATTGTGGGACAGCAACAGCAGGCACTTGCTGATATTAAACCAAGATGATTTTAATCCTGTGCATCAATACTCTGACCATTCATATGCAGGCTGTCATTACCCATCAAATATAGATAAGCCGGCATAATGGAATCGGGTGTAGGCAGGGTCTTTGGATCTTCATTGGGATAGGCCTTGGCGCGCATGGCAGTACGTGTTGCCCCGGGATTGATGCAGTTATAGCGGATATTCGGATGCACCTGCTCTTTGGCAAATAACTGGTTCACCGCTTCAATGGCAATTTTAGACACCGAATAAGCGCCCCAGCGTTCGCGGGCTTCGCGGCCTACACCTGAACTGGCAAACACCACCGAAGCATGCTCGGATTTTTCTAATAAGGGCAACAGCGCCTGGGTCATGATAAAAGGTGCCCGCAGATTGACCGCCATGACATCATCCCAGACATTCACCGGATAATCCGCCAGCGGAACCCGTTCACCTAAAATCCCGGCATTATGCAGAATTCCGTCCAGACGGCCAAACTGACGATCCAGGGTATCCAGCAAAAGTTCATAATCACGTTCCGAGGCGCTAGAAAGCTGTAGCGGCAAGATGGCAGGTTGCGGCGCACCTAAACTTTCAATTTCATCATAGATGACTTCGAGTTTGTTTAAGGTACGTCCATGCAGCACCACAGTTGCGCCATGCAAGGCATAACTGATTGCTGCTGCACGTCCAATGCCATCGCCCGCACCTGTGATCAGGATAATACGATCTTTGAGCAGATCGGGGCGAGGTTGATATGCTGAATATTTCACTATCTACCTCCTTATTTGTTATTGTTCAGTTTTAAGCTTTTAAGATACCGCAGTCGGCTGTTTGAGTAGCAAGGTCTGAATCAGCTGATGTAATTCTGCAACAGTATCCACTATATAGTCGGCTTGCCAGGCTGTTAAGTCATCTTTGTATTGCAGTGGTAAATAACCGTAAGCTGCCAGAATGGTAGGTATTTTGGCATGGCGTCCTGCATCAATATCGCGCGGATGATCGCCAATGTAGATACAGTCTTCTGCCGCAAGCCCCAGTTGCTTGGCAGCCAGATACATCGGTTCAGGGTCGGGCTTGGTACGGGTCACATCTTCCGGACAGACCAGCACGGCACAGCGCTCGGTCAAGTTTAATGCTTTTAATAAAGATTCACTGAGCCAGCGTGGTTTATTGGTGACGATGCCCCAGGGAACATCCTGTGCTTCCAGCTGTTCCAGTAACGGATACATGCCCTTAAACAGATCGGTATCGACTGCAATGTCTGCGCCGTACATGTCCAGAAAGCGCTGACGATGTTGCAGAAATACCGGATCTTCCAGTTCCAGTTCCGGATAGACCAGTTTCACCATGGCGCGTGCGCCTTCGGAGACCTGAGTCCGGATCAGTTCGGGTTCGACCAGCGCGCGGCCTTCTTCACGGCACATCTGCTGGATAATCCGGATAAAATCGGCCGCGGTATCAATCAGGGTGCCATCGAGGTCAAATAAAACGGCTTTCATGCGCTGGTCTCGTTCTGGCTTTCTTTGACTGTATAGACCATATAGTTGACATCGACATTCGGTGCCAACCAGTAGCGTTTAGTCAAGGGATTATAATGCAGACCGGTCATGTCTTTGAGTTTTAAGCCGGCATTGCGAATATCGTGCGCCAGCTCGGACGGTTTGATAAATTTGCTGTAATCATGGGTGCCTTTGGCCAGCATCCGCAGCACATATTCTGCACCAATAATGGCAAATAAATACGATTTCGGATTACGGTTAATGGTCGAGAAGAACACATGGCCACCTGGCTTGACCAGCTTGTGACAGGCCTGAATAATCGAGGCCGGATCTGGCACGTGTTCCAGCATTTCCATGCAGGTCACAATGTCGTATTGGCCAGCCTGTTCCTCTGCCAGTTGCTCGACCGGCACCTGACGGTATTCGATATTGCTGACACCTTCCTGTTCGGCATGAATCCGCGCCACATTCAGAGGGGCTGCACCCATATCAATCCCGAGCACATCGGCACCGCGGCGCGCCATACTTTCGGCCAGAATGCCGCCACCACAGCCGACATCCAGGATTTTCTTGCCACTCAGGCCACCGGCATGTTCATCAATCCAGTTTAAACGTAGTGGATTAATCATGTGCAAGGGGCGGAACTCGGAATGCTGATCCCACCATATAGCTGCAAATGCTTCAAACTTGGCAATTTCTTGTGGATCAACATTCAATTGCGACATCGGTGTCACCTCAATCAGTCGTGATTATCTAAAAATACATAGGGGCCGAATGGCCAGAGTGACTGACTTAAAACCTTGAAAATCAGTCCTCTGCTTTAGTGTAGCGTTTCTGGCAGAAAAAGCGATAAAAGCAGCAAAAAAGTTCACAGAATGAAAACGAAATCGGCATAATTGATTTATAGTGAACCCATACACTAAGCATAATGATTTAGAGGACGATAATCCCAATGAAAAAATTCCTTTTAGGCGCTGTTGCCGCATCTGTTTTGGCCTTTTCCGGCAGTGCTATGGCCAATTTTGTGGCAGGTCAGGACTATCAGGTGGTCGCACAACCAGTCAAAGTCGAAAAACCGGGCAAAATTGAAGTACGTGAATTCTTCTGGTATGGCTGTGGTCACTGTTTCATGCTGGAACCACATATGCAGGGCTGGTTGAAAAAATTACCTAAAGATGTTCGTTTTGTACGTACACCTGCTGCGATGAATCCACTCTGGGAACAAGCGGCACGTGCTTATTATGTGTCTGAAGCTTTGGGTGTGCGCCAAAAAGCCCATTTGCAGTTATTCCATGATATTCATGACAAGCAGCGTCCAATTTTAGAACAGGCACAACTGGCCAAGTTCTATACCCGTTATGGTATTTCTGAAGCAAAATTTAACACGACTTATAAATCATTCCCGATTTCGTCAAAAATTGCGCAGGCCAAAAATCTGGCTGCTCAATATCAGTTAAGCGGCGTACCGGCGGTGACTGTCAATGGTAAATATATTGTGCAGGGCAATGATGCCAAAGTAATTCAGGTGGTGAATTACCTGATTGAAAAAGAGCGTAAAGCCAAATAAGAAATAACCGAGTATCCGTAAAAAACCTGCATCAATAATGCAGGTTTTTTTATTCAGATGGGGGGAGTACTTGTTTCTGTATTGATTGACGGATCTGCTGTTTTTGTCGGAATTCGATGCCAGTGCAAAATCCCTCGCAATAAAAGCTGCATCTGTAGCACGCTTTGGGTTTTAAAGACATTGGATAGGGTGCGGCGTAGCTCTGGATCAGCCTGATGTTGCAGATGAATCCAGCCCATGGCCCAGTTCAGCGACAGATCAATCAGCATCTGTGCCAGTGCCTGCAAATCTTGCGAAGACTGGATATGTTGGGCGGCTTGCATTTTTTCCAGTTCATGCATGACATCTTCAGTCAAAAAACGAATTTCCCGTTCTATTCCTGCACGTAACATTGCCGAGCCCCCCCAGCGTTCTGCAACAAAAAAAATCCAGGGTTCAGGGTGATATTCGACTGCCTGAAAAAATAGCTCAATTCCGGTTTTAGTCCGGGTGTTGGGCTGATACAGATAGGCCTGTCCCAGTTGATTCAGCACTCCCTTGAGATGAATCGCGACCTGATCCAGCAGCTCTAGTCCCAACTGCTCCATATCCTGAAAATGCCGATAAAATGCCGTGGGCACCAGTCCAACGGCATGCGCGACTTCACGCAGACTGATGGTGCTAAAAGCGCGACCCTGACTGCTCAAGGCCAGTGTGGCATCCAGTAGCGCCTGATGGCTTTGCTGCTTGCGATCTTCACGTAAGGACATAAATGGGTTTCCTCAAGGGGAGATTTAGTCTAGCAAAAATTAAGGCAAATCGTAGCGCCACAGGTCGGCAGAATTTCGATATTTAACCGCACTCTGATGCATCGATTTTGTAAATCAATCATCCGGCTGACCAATCTTGGCAAAGGCTTCTGTTATACTGAGCCGCAATTATTTTTAGCCTATACAGGACTTATCATGCGTATCGACCAACGAGCATTAGATCAATTACGTGAAGTGAAAATTACCCGTAACTATACACGTTATGCGGAAGGCTCGGTATTGGTTGAGTTTGGTCATACCAAAGTACTGTGCACTGCCAGTGTAGAGAGTTCTGTTCCACGTTTCCTGAAAGGTCAGGGCCAGGGCTGGGTGACGGCTGAATATGGCATGTTGCCACGTTCAACCCATACCCGTAGCGACCGCGAAGCGGCACGTGGCAAACAGAGTGGCCGTACCCAGGAAATCCAGCGTCTGATCGGTCGTAGCTTGCGCTCAATGGTTGACCTGAAAAAGCTGGGTGAAAATACCATTACCATTGACTGTGATGTGATTCAGGCTGATGGCGGTACCCGTACTGCAGCGATTACCGGTGCTGCGGTGGCGCTGGTCGATGCCATGAATGTTTTGCTGGAAAGAAAGAAAATCAAACATGATCCATTAAAAGGTCTGGTGGCTGCGGTTTCTGTTGGTATTTTCAAAGATGAAGTATTACTGGATCTTTGCTATGAAGAAGATTCGAACTGTCAAACCGATTTGAACGTGGTGATGACACAGGCCGGTGAATTTATTGAAATTCAGGGCACTGCGGAAGACAAACCATTTACCCGTGCCCAATCGGATGCCATGCTGGAAATGGCCGAGAAAGGCATTCAGGAGCTGGTAAAAAAACAGCAACAAGCTTTGGGCTGGTAATTCATTCCTGCCAAATATAAAACGCATCTCAGGATGCGTTTTTTTATGCCGGAAATTTCAGAATACAGCTCCATTGAAAATGCAGCACAAAACTTCCTGACAAAATTCCGACATGAATCGGCTAGATCCAGAGCTATTTTACCCCGATATTCAAACGATATCACCATGAGGAATGCGAGATGAAACAGTGGATTTGTGCAATGTCTTTGCTGGGCATGTTTGGACTAAGCGCCTGTGACTGGGGCAATCAGCGGAAGGATGACGAGCGTTCAGTGTTAAATCAGGATCGTGAGGAGGATAACGGAAGATATAACGACCGTGATGGTGACGATGATGACCGCGATCGTCGAGGTAATCGGGACGACGATGATGATTAAGGTCTAAAATAGAAAATTGAGCAAAATATATGCAAAAAAAATTCTAAAAATCAAAAAAGGGTGCTTCGCACCCTCAATGGTCATCTATCGAATTTAGGCTTCAGCATTAAATCGCATCGATAAATCCACAGCTTTGACATCTTTGGTCAAGACACCCATCGAAATATAATCGACACCGCTACTGGCAACTTCACGTAAATTTTCGATCGTGATATTGCCAGATGCTTCCAGTTTGCAGCGGCCGGCCACATGCTGTACTGCCTCAATCATTTGCTGCTGGCTGAAATTATCCAGCATCACGATATCCGCATTGGCCTCTAAGGCCTGATTCAGTTCATCCCAGGTTTCGACTTCCACTTCGACCGGTTTGCCCGGCGCAATCTGGTGTGCCTTGGCAATCGCCTGAACAATTCCGCCAGCGGCCATAATATGATTTTCTTTAATCAAAAAGGCATCGAATAAACCCAGACGATGATTCTGCCCACCACCAATGGCAACGGCATATTTTTGTGCAATACGCAGGCCAGGAAGGGTTTTACGGGTATCCAGTAGCTTGGTATTTAAGCCATCCAATTGTTTGACATAATGCGCTGTTTTCGTCGCAACTGCAGACAGTGTCTGGACAAAATTCAGCGCAGGACGTTCCACAGTCAATAAACTGCGTGCAGAACCGGCCAGTTTCAGGAAAGTTTCATTGGCTTGAACCCGATCACCCTCATTTTTTAGCCAGATCACTTCAACACTTGGATCATAAGCCTGAATCAAGGCATTCACCCAAGGTTGCCCGGCCAGTACCATATCTTCACGGCTGATGATCGTGGCAGTGGCCTGTTCATCTTCAGGGGTCAGCAGGGCAGTAATATCGCCGTCACCAATATCTTCTGAAAGTGCCTGTTGGATATTGATCTGAATCGACTGGTCTAGCAACGCTTGAGATATGCGCATGAGTATTTCCGTATCTTTTAAGCCGTGAAAATTGCGCATTATCTTAGCACTGTTACATAAAAAATGAGCGATTTTTCCTACAGTCTGCCGGGATGAATTGAGATTTGTGCCTGAAAGTTTTAGCATGAAGCCGGCTGCAACCCTGATCGTGCAGATTTTATTTTTGGAGAGAATGGTTTTATGCAACAGGCAGCCGAGTTTCAGGTTAAGAATGGACAACTGATGGGCGCACGTCACATTCCCTCTCCCAATTTTAACCAGCGTCCGGACAATACCGAGATTCAGCTCATTGTGGTGCATAACATCAGTCTGCCACCCTCACAGTTTGGCGGCGGTTATATTGAACAGTTTTTTCAAAATCAACTGGATTGGTCAGTCCATCCCTATTTTCAAAGCATTGAAGGGATGCAGGTTTCGACCCATCTACTGATTTTACGTTCTGGTGAGGTACTGCAATTCGTCAATTTTAATGACCGTGCCTGGCATGCCGGACGTTCCACCTATTTGGGTAAAAAAGAATGTAATGATTATTCGATTGGCATCGAGCTGGAAGGTAGTGACGACTTGCCTTTTGAACCGGTACAGTATGCTGCCTTGATCAAAGTCACTGCCTGTTTGCAAGATTATTATCCTAAAATTCAGCAGCATATTGCCGGACATTCGGATATTGCCCCAGGCCGTAAGACCGATCCGGGACCGTATTTTAACTGGGCTGATTTTCGTCGCCAGTTACAGCATTATAAAAATACCTCAACCTCGCTTGAGCAATGAAATTAAGCAATGAACTTCTGACAGAGGTTTCATTACAATAGCCACAAATTTATACATTAGGTGAATAAGATGGCGCTTTGGCGTTCGACCGTCATTGTCAGTGCGATGACCATGTTGTCACGTGTACTGGGATTGGTTCGAGATATTGTTTTACTGAATGTCTTTGGTGCGGGTAAGGACTTCGATACCTTCGTGGTCGCATTTCGTATTCCAAACTTTTTCAGGCGCTTATTTGCCGAAGGGGCATTTTCACAGGCCTTTATTCCGGTTTTGACCGAATACAAAACCAGTCGTACCCATGCCGAAGTGCAGATTCTGATTAGCCGGGTATTTGGCTGTCTGGCAACGGTAATGAGTCTGCTGACCATGTTTGCAGTGATTGCTGCACCGTTGATCATGTATATCTATGCGCCCGGTTTCCATAGCGATCCTGAGAAATTCGCCTTGGCGACTGACATGTTCCGCCTGACCATTCCTTATTTACTGTTCATGTCACTGACGGCTTTTGCCAGCAGTATTCTGAACAGTTATGGTTCTTTTAGTACACCGGCCTTTGCACCGGTCTTGCTCAATGTGGCCATGATTGCTGGCGCGCTCTGGCTGACTCCGCATATGGCAGAGCCGATTATGGCACTGGGCTGGGCAGTGATCATTGCCGGTATTTTACAGCTGGCGATTCAGATTCCTGAACTGTGGCGTAAAAACCTGCTGATTCCACCTAAAATTGACTTCAAGCATGAAGGCGTGGATCGCATCATGAAGTTGATGCTGCCGGCTTTATTTGGTGTATCCGTCACGCAGATTAACCTGCTGCTGAATACCATCTGGGCTTCATTTATGCAGGATGGTTCGGTGTCCTGGCTGTATAGTGCCGAGCGCATGACCGAGTTGCCGCTTGGCCTGATTGGTGTAGCGATTGGTACTGTCATTTTGCCATCTTTATCGGCACGACATACCGAGCAGAATCCGGAAAAATTCCGCGGCATGATGGACTGGGCCGCTAAAGTGATTGTAATGGCAGGTTTACCGGCCAGTATTGCCTTGTTTATGCTGTCGACCCCGATCATTCAGGCCCTGTTTGAACGTGGTCAGTTCAGCTTTGAAGATACCCAAATGACGGCTCTGGCGCTGCAATGTATGAGCGGTGGTGTGATTGCCTTTATGTTGATTAAAGTCTTTGCCCCGGGTTTCTATGCACAGCAGGATACCAAAACACCGGTGCGTGTCGGTCTGATGGCTGTGGCTGCCAATGCAATCCTGAACGTGATTTTTATCGGTATCTTCAAGTTGATTGACTGGGAAGCAGAACATATGGCACTGGCACTGGCATCGACCGGTTCAGCCATGGTGAATGCCGGCCTGCTTTATTACTATCTGCATAAGCGTCATATTTTCCGCTTTGGCCCGCACTGGAAAAAAATCTTCCTGCAATTCATGTTTGCCAATGTGGTGATGATCGCAGCTTTGGCTTATGCCTTAAGTTGGTATAATGCCGATGTGTCGCAATGGATGCGTGTCGCAGAAGTACTCATCTTGTGTGTCATTGGTGTGGTGGCCTATCTGGCGGCCTTGCTGGCGGCAGGTTTTAGACCGCGTCATTTAAAACCTTAAGTGAATATTGAACTTAATATTCGCTTAATAAAGCCATAAAAAAACAAGAGCCAGAAGGCTCTTGTTTTTTTCGAAGGATCATACTTGCTTCGACTCAATCTAAACTGAATCTAGACCTTACCGCGGGAAAGAAATCCAACGATCGCAAGAATCACCGCAATTACTAACAAGATAATTGCAAAATCCTTAGATAAGCCTGCTACTCCACCGAAACCAAGTAGACTCGCAATTAATGCAATAACAGCAAAAATAATAGCCCAGCGAAACATATATATTCTCCATGTGTTTTTATTTTCAAATTTAGTATAGAAATAAACGATTCCAGCGACTGTTAGTGTTTTGTTGACGAACTGTCTATGATTTAACAATAGTTTACGTGATGGTAATAAGAATTTGAGCGGTAGGTCTGCGCGGTTTGGGCTGCTATAATCAGCTGATTTTTGAGTGCGCCGACCTGATCATGACCGATACTTTACGTCCCGAATTTTGGAAAAACTATGGCCTTGCCGAACTCACGCAAGCCGAGTGGGAAGCCTTGTGTGATGGTTGCGGACTCTGTTGCCTGATTAAACTGGAAGATGAAGATACCCAGGAAGTCGCTTATACCAAAGTGGCCTGCAAACTGCTGGATTGTACGACTGCGCGTTGCTCCAATTATCCAGAGCGTTTGCACTATGTGCCAGACTGTATTCAGCTCACGCCAGAAAAATTGGAAACGATTCACTGGTTGCCTTCAAGCTGTGCTTATCGCCGGGTCGAGCAGGGCAAAAGCCTGCCATCCTGGCATTATCTGATCAGCGGTTCACGGGAAAGTGTGATTCAGGCACGCAAGTCGGCAGCAGGGCGCTGCCTGAGTGAAGCCGACATTCCTGAAGACGACATCGAAGACTATATCGTGCGTTGGGTGCGTTAATTTGCCGCGATAAGTACCTATTGATTTGCCGGCTGCAGTAGGGCCTGAGCCGAAGCACCGGCCATCGGACGATAGAAATAAAAGCCTTGTCCAATCTGACAGTCACAATGGATCAGGGTATCGAGTTGTTCGGTATTTTCGATGCCTTCGACCAGAACATCCAAAGCAATGCTGGAGCCAATCTGGGTAATGGCTTTGACAATCGCCAAGGCGGACGGGTCACTGTTCATACGCTCGACGAAGTTGCGGTCAATTTTGATGCAATCCACCGGATAGTCTTGTAAACGGGTTAGTGAAGAATGTCCGGTGCCGAAATCATCCAGTGAGATCTGGATTCCGGCCTGTTTCAGCAGGTTCAGGGCCCGGATCACATAATTGGCACCATGCTCGGACAGACTCTGTTCGGTAATTTCCAGTTCCACCTTATGCGCAGGAATATCAAAATTGGACAGGCGGGCCAACATTTTTTCAGCATAGTCATCGCGCAAAAATTCAACCGGTGCAGCATTGATTGAAATCGGTAACAGATCCAGTCCTTGGGCCTGCCAGCGACTCATATCGGCAAAGACTTTCAGTTGCATGGTTTCACTGATACGTGAGGCCAGCTCATAGTCCTGAAAGGCACCAAAAATCTCGGAAGGCAGTTGCACCTGCTGATCCTGATCTTGCCAGCGTAACAGCGCTTCAAAACCAATCACCACACCATCAGACAGACGAACTTTGGGCTGATAATAGGGAATGATCTGATCGGCCAGAATAATCTTGCGTGCCAGGGTCAGCTGCCTGGTCATATTTTCCAGTGAGCCGCACATGTCCTGACTAAACATGCGAATGCCACCACGTCCACTATTTTTCAGATCATTTAAGGCAATGTCGGCACATTTCAACAGGTTCGAAGTATTTAATGCATCACGTGGATAGATAGCACAGCCAATACTCATGGCACTGCTGATACTGTCGCCAATATAATTGATCGGTTGATCCAGCTGGCTATAGGCCAGTTGCGCCGTGGCCAGCAGCTGTTCTTCACTTTCCAGATTTTTCACCAGAACCGCAAATTCATCTCCACCCAAACGGGCCACAATGGTATTCGGGCCGAAACAGGCCTGGAAACGCTGACCCAGAACATGGAGTAGATGATCGCCAGCAATATGGCCCAAGGTGTCATTGATGTGCCGGAAATAATCCAGATCAATCAGCAGTAGACCCGCCTTGGTCTGCTGTTGTTGCGCTTTTAATAGCACCTGTTTAAAGGTTTTATAGAAGGTACTGCGATTATACAGACCAGTCAGTTCATCTCGTTTAATGGCTTCTTTTAAGCGGGTTTCTGCAATTTTTTGCTGACTGATATTGCGTGAGACACAGAGGATGCTTTGGGTAATATTGTGCTGATCCAGAATCGGGGTCAGCAGATGATCCCAATATTGGATTGGCTGGTCTTTGCTCTGAGTTTTGCTAGAAAAACGGCTATTTAAGCCTAGGACTGCCTGTTTCAGTGCACGTTGCGCAGATTTTCGGGCTTCAGGTGCTAAACGGTTCAGCCAGGACAAAGAACTGTCCTGATCTTGCGCTGTTGTTTCGCTTTCTGGTGTCAGACCGTCAGACTGGTTACTATGCCGAATCTGACCTTCAGGACTGATAATATGGATGCAGTCTGCGCTGGCATCCAGCATATTTTCCTGGGTTGAAACGATTTGAGACAGTTGTTGCTGGATTTCAAAATAATCATGCACATCCGTCAGTGAAACCGCCCACTGCAACACATCTTCCGGATCATGATGAAATTTTACCGCCAGCGTACACATACGATAATGGGTATCGCTGCGTTTAATCCGGCACTGGGTTTCAAAATTCTGATGCTGATCCAGTGCCGCATGCCACAGCTTCGAAAACAGCTGTAAGTCCTCGGTATGAATGAAACTCTGCCACGATATATTGCCCGGTTCATTCAGGTTCACACCAAGATAATCGGTCATGGCGGCGTTAAAATAGTGCAGATGTGTTTTGCTACTGACCCAGAGAGGTTGGGGTAAGGCATCAATCAGTTTTTGAAGCTGAATTAATTCAGACAGATGAACAGGGGTTGAACTCAGTGATGTTGCCAGCAGAGGTTGCGACTGGCTCACAGCTCCCTGTTCAAATTTATCATGCTTCATGCATTCACCAATACAACCCAAAAAATACCCAGGGGGGCGACATAAGTTTCTTTTAATTAGAATAAACAATATGAAAATTACACTGTAATTAATTCACAATTAATCATGTTCAAATTACTTGCTTTTATGAAGATTAATTCATTCAGAATTAAAAAAATAGAGGATTTCTACATAAATTAATTTTTTATGCTTTATGTTTGCAATCTTGGAATCAAAACTGCTGGTGTTAGAATGAGATCAGAATTTAGTTTGAGCCAATAATAACATGTCAGATAGTCATATCCCGCTTCCAGAACGCTTAAGACCACGTGACCTTGCAGAGATTATCGGGCAGGAACATTTACTGGGGGAACAGGCGCCCTTACGCCAGATGATTGATCAGGGTCATCTACCGTCGATTATTTTCTGGGGACCACCCGGCGTTGGAAAAACCACCATTGCCTTACTGTTGGCACAAGCGGTAGATCGGCCTTTTATCAGTCTGTCTGCCCTGAATACCGGAGTGAAAGAGCTGCGTGAAGTGATTGCCGATGGTGGTGATCTGCTGACGCCAGTGGTGTTTATTGATGAAATTCACCGCTTTAATAAATCCCAGCAGGATGCACTGTTAAATGCGGTCGAAAAAGGGAAAATTACCTTAATTGGTGCCACTACCGAAAACCCGTCTTTTGAAGTGAATAGTGCCTTATTGTCACGTTGTCAGGTGTATAGCCTGAATGCGTTGAGTGCGGAATCGATTCAGACTCTGCTCACACAAGCCTTGCAAAATGACCGTTTTTTGCAGGAACGACATATCCTGATTGAAGAATTTGATGCCTTGGTGCAGTTCGCAGCAGGTGATGCCCGTAAAGCATTGAATTTACTTGATCTGATTGCCAGTACTTTTGAACCGGATATGGAAAATATCATCACCAATGCAGGGGTGGTGAAAGTGGCACAGCAAAATATTGCCCGTTATGACAAGTCCGGTGAACAGCATTATGATCTGGTCTCGGCTTTTATAAAATCAATTCGCGGCAGTGATCCCGATGCAGCGCTGTACTGGATGGCACGCATGCTCAAAGGCGGTGAAGATCCGGTATTTATTGCCCGCCGTATGCTGATTGCAGCTTCTGAAGATATCGGTAATTCCAATCCGAATGCCTTATTGCTGGCGGGTGAATGTTTCCGTTCGGTGCAGGCCGTCGGCATGCCGGAATGCCGGATTATTTTAGGACAATGTGCAGTGTATTTAGCCACCAGTGCCAAAAGTAACAGCACCTATCTGGCAATTAACAAGGCGATGGAGCTTGCAGATAAAACCTCGAATTTGCCGGTGCCTTTGCATTTGAGAAATGCACCGACCAAGCTGATGAAAGAACAGGGCTACGGGGTGGATTATCTGTATCCGCATCATTATCCTGAGCATTTTGTGCTGCAAGACTATATGCCGCCAGAACTGAAAGATACCAAACTGTATGAGTCGGCACGCAATAAACGTGAAGTTGAAGGAGAGCGCTTACAGCAACGCCGTTGGCAACAACAGCAACAGCAGCAATAATATCAGTACACAAATAGATTAAACTCAGGCAAAAAAAAGCCCAATTCAAGGCGAATTGGGCATAAATTAGGATGTTTTTTCAAGGGAGAGAACATCCTAGAGGGTAGGCGATCAATCTGGTCGGCAAACCTTGAGTTAAATCAATCAGCTCACTGATTTGCCTGGTATGTGATGATATTAAGCCATAGGCTTTCCAATGTAAAAACGATCATTTTCATCTGTAATATTTGTTTTTTCGATTAAAGCTTAAAAGGTCAATCTGGCCCAGCCACAAAAAATCAGGGATAAAAAAACCGAGCTGTTGAGCTCGGTTTTTTTGAAGCAATGGACTATGCCATTAGATGTTGTCGAGGTTAATACCTAAACGACCCGCAACTTCTTCATAGGCTTCAACTACACCGCCTAAACCTTGACGGAAACGGTCTTTGTCCAGTTTTTTCTTGGTGTCTTTGTCCCATAGACGGCAACCGTCTGGAGAGAATTCATCACCCAAAACGATACGGTCATGGAATACACCGAATTCAAGTTTGAAGTCGACCAGAATCATGTTGCCGGCATCAAACAATGCTTTTAGCACGTCATTGACTTGGTAAGTCAATTCTTTCATTTTTTCCAGTTGCTCAGCAGTCGCCCAACCTAAAGCAATCGCTTGCGATTCATTGACCATTGGATCGCCAAGCGCATCGTCTTTAAAGAACAATTCGAATGTAGATGGAGTCAGTTCTTTACCTTCTTCAACACCTAAACGGCGGCATAAAGAACCTGCTGCATAGTTACGAATCACACATTCAACCGGGATCATATCCAGTTTTTTCACCAGCACTTCATTTGGAGTCAGCAGCTTTTCAAAGTGAGTTTCAATACCCGCTTCTGCCAGCTTTTCCATGATGAAGGCGTTAAAACGGTTGTTCACCTTGCCTTTACGATCTAGTTGCTCGATTTTTTCGCCATTGAATGCAGAGGCATCATCTCGAAAGACTAAAATCAGATGGTCTGAACTGTCTGTGGTGTAGACAGATTTCGCTTTACCAGTATAGAGCAAGGTTTGTTTTAACATGAGGGAACCTTTTACAAAAAAAAATGCCTAGAAATGTCTAGGCTGGCCAATTTTGGTAAATCTGGTTGAGCAGTTCTGCGGCTTTTTCACGGTCGGCAAAACTGTTATCGGCATTGAACACAGCGAGGTTATTACTTGAACCGACAGAAGATAATCTTAATACATAGGTTTGCTGGTCGACCCGAATCGTGACTTCGTAACGGTTTTTATTCTGCGCAACGATGCTATGATTCAGGCTGCTGAGGGTGGCAAGCGTATATTGCCAAATTGTAGCAGAATTTCCGTCAATTTTAAGCAGCGGATTAAGATTTCCGTCTGTGACCAACTGTGGTTTACCAACAGCATTGCTTTCAGTCAGCTCAGCTTGAGCGGTGTTCTCAGTCTGGGCCTGAGGGCGTGGCAAGGCAAAACGGTTGCCACGCTGGTTTTCAAGCTTCGGTGCATTTTCAATTGCAAGCGGATCGACTGTTGGAGCAGGATACAATGGCGTTGCAGGACGTACCATGGCGCCTTCAGGATATTGTAAAGCGTCCAGAGTTGTAGTTTCTTTATAGTCTAAAGTGCCGTTATTAAAGGCCATTGAACTACAACCTGCCAAACTGAATACTGAAAGTGTAAGGCTAAGTCCTAAACGTAATTGCATAATCTTGTGCTCTTTTATTTAATAACGCCCGCTTCGACCAGTGCTTCATGAAGCGGAGCGCGATATTGTTCTGCAAGTGGTGTTAATGGAAGGCGAATGCCAGTACCAATTAAGCCCATGTCATGGAGTGCCCATTTCACAGGAATTGGGTTTGATTCGCAAAATAAAATATTGTGTAAATTTGCAACCTGAGCATTTAACTGTTCAGCGTCTGTAGCATTACCTGTAATGGCAGCGGCACACACTTCACTCATGGCTTTCGGAGCCACATTCGCTGTGACCGAGATATTGCCTTTGGCGCCATGACCCATCAGCTGATATGCCGTTGCATCATCACCTGAGTAGACCACCATGTCTTTGTCTTTCAGACCTTGCAAGAGTTCAGCACCACGCGGTACATCACCCGTCGCATCTTTAATCCCGACGATTTGTGGAATATCGGCCAGACGAATCACGGTTTCATTCAGCATGTCGACACCGGTACGGCCAGGGACATTATACAGAATCTGCGGAAGATCGACCGCTTCAGCCACAGCTTTATAATGCTGGTACAAGCCTTCCTGGGTCGGTTTGTTATAATAAGGCGTCACCAGAAGAGCAGCATCGGCGCCGAGCTCTTTGGCTTCACGGGTAAGTTGGATGGCTTCACGGGTCGAGTTTGCGCCTGTGCCGGCAATAATAGGAATACGTTTGTTGGCCACACGAATGATTTCTTTGATCACCTGGGTGTGTTCACTCATGCTCAGGGTCGAGGCTTCGCCTGTCGTTCCAACGGCAACAATACTGTTGGTGCCCTCTGCAATATGCCATTCAACCAGCTTCTCGAGACCCTTCCAATCTACGCTGCCATCTTCAAACATAGGGGTGACGATTGCGACTATGGAACCTTGAATGGTCTGTGCTTGCTGAGTCATTTTAAAAAACTATCCTATTTGTCCATCCGAAAGGAATGAGAAAACATAAATTGGGATGGATTTGTATTTTGATTTATAGCAAATTCAATGGACTTGCGCTGAATTGAAGATTGCTTATGCAAATTATGACTGATCAAACGCATAAGAACAATATGCTTTAGTCAAAGCCACTCAATTCTTTATACAAAGCCTTTTGAAAACAATCAAGTAATAAATTAGATGATTTATCCGGCGAAATACTGTGGTCAAACTGCGACTTAAGTCCCGGCTCAGCAAGATATTATGGAATTTTGTCTGCAAAATTAGCTCGATTTGAGTAAAAATCTCGGCCAAGTCGTGAATTTCGTTGTTTTTAGCTGCTGAATTAATATTTTTATTGGATGAATCTATATGTAAAACATCTTTGTCTGGAGGCTAAGCTGATGTAAACAGGTTGAAAAATTGAATCTATTAATCTTTTTTTAATATCAATGAATTGCATAATATTTTTCTAATCGGTTGGTTTTTTAACTTGATGTATAAGTCTTAAAGCATAAATTGTGAATTTTAAAACTTTTTGATTAATTGCTTTTGCGACTTTATCTCAAGGTCTATTGCATGGAGCTGCTTCAGCTGCTGTGGGGATATCCAAGTAAAACGTTCAACTTATTGATAGTTATTTCTGCGCTCAGGCTCATAGATGATGGTCTTTCTTTTGTAACGCTGATTGAACAAGGATAATCCAATGGAAAAATCAGACAATAAGCATGCTATCGTCACGGTCGCCATCTGTTTTCTGATAGCGGTGATTGAAGGCTTGGATATTCAGGCTGCTGGTATTGCTGCAGCCGGTGTGCGTGAACACTTCGGTCTCGATAGTTCCCAGTTGGGTGTGTTTTTTAGTGCAGGGATTCTGGGTTTATTACCCGGTGCACTGATCGGCGGTCGATTTGCAGACCGTATCGGCCGTAAGAAAGTGTTGATCTGGTCGACAGCAACATTTGCCATATTCACTTTATGTACAGTTTGGGTCAATAGCTTTAACAGTCTGCTGGCAGTACGTTTTCTGGCCGGAGCAGGTCTGGGCGGTGCGATGCCGATTCTCATCACACTCGCTTCTGAAGCGGTATCGCCGCAAAATCGTGGTCGTGCAGTCGGCTTGATGTATTGCGGTATGCCTGTGGGTGCTGCGATTTTATCTTTAATTGCTGCGACTGAATTTGGTGCCAACTGGAAAAATGTTTTCTATCTGGGCGGCTTGTTACCGATTTTTGCAATTCCATTGATGATGCTATTTTTGCCTGAATCGAAGGAATACCTGAAAACACAGAACAAAACTGCAGCAGAACTTGCCGTTGCACCACAAGGTTCATTTAAGGACCTGTTTAATTCGGACAACCTGTTACGTACCATGTGCATCTGGATCAGCTACTTCTTTACGCTGATGGTGGTTTACATCATGCTGAGCTGGTTACCCTCATTGTTTATGGAACTTGGCTTTAGCCGTAAGGATGGTTCAACCGCACAGTTCTACTTCATGGTCACGGCGACGATTGGTACAATTATCCTGGGTATGCTGACCGATCGCTGGAAAAAAGCGTATGTGATCCTGTTGATGTACGGCGGTATTCTTGCAGGTCTATTGGCACTAAATGGTGCAAGCTCACTGAACCAGATGTATATGGCAGCAGCATTGGCAGGTGCCTTCGTAATTGGCTGTCAGGGTGTACTTTATGCCTTCGGTAGTATCGTGTATCCAACAGAAGTGCGCGGTACCGGTGTCGGTGTTGCTTCTGCAGTCGGTCGTATTGGTGCCATGCTAGGCCCAGTCATCGCAGGTCAGCTCCTGGTGGCAGGTTTTGGTGCCGCAGGGGTAATTACAGCCGCAATCCCATGTATCATCATTTCTGCACTGTGTATGCTGTTCCTGGTGAACCGTACCAAAGTGTAATAGGCCAAGATTTGAAAAAGCCTGCTTTTGCAGTAATGCCAGTCAGTTAAGCAAAAAAAGTTAAAATGCTGTAAAAAGAGCGTATGTAAATACGCTCTTTTTTTATGAATTTATCTCAGAATCTAGATTTAACATTAAAACAAACCCTACCTTCACTTTCACAATTCAGTGAATTGATTGATTTAAACTGGATTGAAGATTGCTTAGACCAAACAGGTAAAGCATCAATTCGAAAAAGAAAACTGCCTGCTGAACATGTTGTTTGGCTGGTAATCGGACTTGCTCTATTTCGAAATCAGCCGATTTGGTATGTGGTTCAACAATTGCAACTTGTTTTCGGTACGGCAGAATTACTGTGTACCGAGTGCATCCGTACAAGCAAGACAGCGCTTAGGCTTAGAACCCATGAGTGCTTTATTTTCGACATTAAGTCAGGCATGGTTTAAAGACTCACAACAACAATATAGCAGCTTTCACGGTCTATGCGTTTGTGCTGTAGATGGTGTGGTTTGGTCTATGCCTCATACAGAAGAAAACTTTAAGCACTTTGGTTCATCCAAAGGCAAAACAGCAGCTGCACCTTACCCACAAGTCAGAGCGACTTGTCTGGTGAATACCAATACCCATGAAATGATTGATGCCCAAATGGGCAGTATGGATCAAGGTGAATTAACCTTAGCCAGTCAATTAAAAGCACCAGTTCGCAGTATTACCCTATTTGATCGTGCTTACTTCTCTGCTGATTTTTTAGTGAGTTGGCAATCTCAGGCAGAAGAGAGTCATTGGTTGATGCGAGCAAAGGACAACCTACGTTATGAAGTGATTCATCATAATGCGGCCCATGACTTTCAGATCAAAATGCCTGTTTCAGCAAGAGCAAAAAAGATAAATCCGTCATTGGGTGACTATTGGGAAGCACGTTTAATTGAAGTTGAATATGCAGGGAAAATAAGACGTTACATTACATCATTAACAGATTCTAAAGTTTATCCATTCAAAGACCTTGCAATGCTTTATATCCAGCGTTGGGAAATAGAAATGTGTTATCGGGAAATTAAAAGTGATTTACAGGATGCAAGGATTTTAAGAAGCAGACAACCTGATTTGGTCTATCAAGAATTGTGGGGAGTATTTATTGCTTATAATATCTTAAGAAGACAGATGAGGTTTATCGCTGAACATGCAAAGGTGAGTCCTTTAAGGATCAGTTTCCATATTGCATCCATGAGTATTATCAATATCTTAAGGCACACACCTTTAGAATCAGCAGGAAACCTACCCAAACATTTAGCGCAATTATTTGAACAATCTAAAATATTTGTATTACCTGAAAAAAGGCAAAGGCAATGTCCGCGAGTAGTGAAAATTAAAGCACAAAAATATCCAAGAAAATGCCAGTCAATTTCTTAACTGACTGGCATTACTGCTTTTGCAGGCTTTTTTGTGTTTAAAATTCAAGGAATCAGATCCGCAGTGCGGTTAAAAACAGGCAGAATCAGAATATGCAGTCACAGGGTTTTTAGCAGCCGCTCTAAAAATCCGATAACAATTTGCGCTATGCTTGGACATAAATCGAGATTTCAATGGATGAAAATACATGCAAAATAATATCGCTTTGCTGGTCGTAGATGTACAAAGAGGATTTACCCCAGGGGGTAATCTGGCAGTGGCCAATGCTGACCAGATTATCCCCAATATCAATTTATTGGGGCAGTATTTTCAAAATATTATCCTGACGCAGGACTGGCATCCAGAAAACCATATTTCTTTTGCAGACAATCACCCCGCTAAAGCGGCTTATGACAGCATTCAGCTGGATTATGGCACTCAGGTTTTATGGCCAAAGCATTGTGTGCAGGGGACAGTAGATGCCGAGTTGCATCCGGATTTAAATTTACCGCAAGCGCAACTGATTATCCGCAAGGGTTTTGATTCCCGGATTGACAGTTATTCCGCCTTTATGGAAGCAGATCAGAAAACCACAACCGGTTTGGCCGGCTATCTGCGTGAACGTGGTATTGATACGGTATTTGTGGTTGGGATTGCTACCGATTTCTGTGTGGCTTGGACCGCCATCGATGCCTGCAAACTGGGCTTTAAGACCTATGTCATTGCCGATGCCAGCAAGGGCATTGATCTGAATGGTTCCTTGCAACATGCCTGGCAAGATATGCTGGCGCATGGGGTAAAACGCATCTATACCAAAGATATCGTTCAGCCGGTTTAAAATTTTATCATGATGCGCTTCGGATATTTATTTGATCTTCGGCGCATTTAAATCTTCAGATTTCTGGTATTGAGAGATGCCTGTTTTATCTTGTTATTATTCTCCCTTTGTACCCCTGGATGAACCCCATGTCAGCCTTGCTCCAGTTTAGCCAATTTGTCCAAAAAACCTTTGCTTTATGGGTGCTGCTGTTTTCCGGCATTGCCTTAATGCTGCCCGAGGGCTTTGTCTGGTTACGCGCTTATATTCCATGGATGCTGGGCATCATCATGTTTGGTATGGGCATGACCATGACCGTAGGCGATTTTAAAAGTGTGCTACAAAGTCCGAAAGCTGTCGGGATTGGGGTCGTGGCTCAGTTTGTAGTGATGCCGGGTCTGGCTTTTCTCTTGTGTCAATTGTTCCAGTTGCCGCCGGAAATTGCGATCGGGGTGATACTGGTCGGTTGCTGTCCGGGTGGTACTGCCTCCAATGTCATTACCTATATGGCCAAAGGCAATACTGCTCTGTCTGTGGCCTGTACTTCCGTCTCAACCTTATTGGCTCCGATTTTGACCCCTGCGATTTTTTATCTCTTGGCCAGCCAATGGATCGAGATCAATGCCTTATCCATGCTGGTGTCGATTCTACAAGTGGTGCTATTTCCAATTCTTCTGGGCTTGATTGTACGGAGTCTGCTCAAGCAAAAAGTAAATGCCTATATTCAGGTGATGCCGCTGATTTCTGTGATTGCCATTGTCGCGATTGTGGCAGCAATTATTGCCGGCAGCAAAGCTCAGATTTTGCAATCTGGACTACTGATCTTGGGGATTGTGGCCTTGCATAATGGTCTCGGTTATTTGCTGGGTTATTGGGCCAGTCGTATCTTTAAGCTGGCGGAAATAGACTGTCGTGCGGTATCGATTGAGGTGGGAATGCAGAATTCGGGTCTGGGTGTGGCTTTGGCTGCGACCCATTTTGCAGCTTCTCCACTTACGGCTTTGCCCAGTGCAATCTTTAGCTTATGGCACAATATTTCAGGGCCAGCTCTGGCCACCTATTGGGCAGCCAAAAGCAGGGTAACGACATTAGAGCCAAAGCAAAATCTGGATACAGACAGCTAGAATTTTAAAATGCGGCAGTGATTTTAATTGCTGCAAGGCGCTGAATAATAGAACTTGACGAGTAACAGCTTAAAAATTCTGCGCATAAAAAAGCCCGATTTAAAGTCGGGCTTTGTACTGTACAACCTTTATGAGGCTTTGGACTGTTTGGATTTTAAAATCTCGGTTCTAAAAGTCTGTGCCAGTTCAGCCGTTTCTGCATCCATGCCATTTACCACAAAGGCATGACGGGTCAGGACATTGGTTGGGTTCGGCATACTGACCAGCTGGAAATGTTCGCTCACATCTTTCAGCAAGCTATTCGGGACATGTAAGGCACTTTCTTTTGCGACCAGGTGCTGGCTAAGACGCTCAGAGGCCTGCACCGAGCTGAGCTGCATCTCCTCGACTTTAGACGCAATTGCACTACGGGTTTGCAGTACAAAACGTTTTTCTTCACGATAGCGTTTATACAGTACCTCCGAGAGTAACTGGAATACCGCACTGATCATGGTCAGGCAGGCCAAGGCATTTGGCTTGTCTGCCGCAATGCTGATAGTGGCACCTTTTTCATCAAATTTATGCACAGTACTAATATCACTGCCATTCAGTTTGTAGCGCTGCACACAGAGTTCAGTGGCTTTATTCAGGAAAATCTGACACAGGTTGAAATAAGGCACCGATACGGTTTTATTCACGCTATCGAGTAACTGTTTTGGATCATAGAACTGGATATTCAAGCTCAGGCTATCGCTTTCTAGTACAGCTGGCTTATGTTCTTTTTCTTTGGCTTTATTTTTTACTGCCTGCTGGGCTTGGGCAATGGCCAGCGCAGCATTGTGCTTTTCCTGTTCCAGAGCTTGGGTCAGGGTCTGAATCTCGAATTTTAAACGGGATTCATTGTTAATGCGTGCCAGATATTCGGTTCGGCTAGGACGCGCGATCGCGCGGTACGCCACCCAAATCAAAGCATGAATAATGAAAGAGAACAGAATCGCCAGCCATTGCGTCCGCAGAATTTCACCCATACTTGGCTCAATCAGGGTGATTTCAATCAGACCGACTTTTTTCTCGTTTTGCAGTGCATCACGGACAAAAACTTCACCATCGCGAGTTTTGGTCAGTCCGCCGGTGGCTAAAACCTGACCTTTCGCATCCAGAATTCGAATCGAAGCCACACTCGGGTTGGTCGCATAACGATTTGCCAGCAAAGCCAGGGAAACACGATTGGCGGGTTCCAGCTCGGACAGGCTGTCTGTCACCAGTTGACTGGTGATCAGCTGCCCCTGACTGGTGCGGTTTTCATTCAGTTGGTGAGTGGTTGCCAATACCAGTAAAAAGGTATGCAGAGCAAAACTTACAATCAATAGGCTAGCAAATAGCCCTTGTCTAGGCGCATTCAACGTAAACTTCCAAGGCAATTCTGTTCAATTTCGATTATGATTCTAACAATAGTTGTAGCTCAGACCCGAGTCAATTCATGCGAGAAATCATTCTTATATCATTTTTAGGACCTGACCAGCCTAATCAATTTACACGATTAATGCAGGTTTTGTCCGCCCATTCCCTACAGATTTTAGATGTGGGGCAAGCGGTTATTCATAATCAGTTAACCTTAGGTATTGTTGTAGCGTCTGATGACCAAACGGCGACAGCATTAGCCATGAAGGAAATCCTGATTCTAGCACATGATATCGGGTTAACTGTGCGCTTTAAACCGATCTCTGCGACTGAATATGATCAGTGGGTCAAAGAGGGTGGGCGCACACGTTATATCGTAACGGCATTGGCCCCTGAATTAAATGCCTCTCATTTGCAGGCCGTGACCCAGATTGTCTCGGCTCAGGGTTTTAATATTGAAACCGTAACCCGTCTGTCTGGCCGTCCGGCCCTGGATGGCAGCAGTACCGGTCCGAAACGTGCCTGTATCGAATTTGGTTTAAAAGGACAAATGCTGGATGCCGCAGCCATGCGTGCTGCCTGTTTGCGTTTGTCCAGTGAACTGAATGTCGATGTTGCGGTTCAGGAAGACAATGCCTATCGCCGTAACCGCCGTCTGGTCTGTTTTGATATGGACTCGACCCTGATCGAACAGGAAGTGATTGATGAACTGGCGATTGAAGCAGGAGTCGGTGCGCAGGTTGCTGAAATCACCGAACGTGCCATGCAAGGCGAACTGGATTTCCAGCAAAGTTTCCGGGCGCGTGTCGCCTTGTTAAAAGGCATGGACGCATCGGTACTGCCGAAAATTGCCGAGCGCCTGACCATTACCGAGGGTGCTGAACGCCTGATTTCGACTTTGAAAGCATTGGGTTACCGTACTGCAATTCTGTCGGGTGGTTTTCAGTACTTTGCCGAATATCTGCAAGGCAAACTGGATATTGATGAAGTGCATGCCAATGCGCTTGATGTTCAGGATGGTGTAGTCACGGGTGAAGTCAAAGGTCATATTGTTGATGGCGCGCGTAAAGCTTTATTGCTTGGCGAAATTGCCAAAGAGATGGGAATTTCCCTGGAACAGACCATTGCAGTCGGTGATGGTGCCAATGACTTGCCAATGTTATCGATTGCAGGACTCGGTGTGGCTTTCCGTGCCAAGCCACTGGTGCGTCAAAATGCCACGCAGGCGATTTCCAGTGTCGGTCTGGATGGCGTGCTGTATCTGCTCGGGGTACACGATAAAGACCTGAATCAGGCATAAACACTCGTTTGGATAGATATAAACGCGACCTCAGGGTCGCGTTTTTTGATTGCCTTTGAACCAGGGTGACCAAGCCAGCAGAGAAGGTTGACTATAAAAACATCGATCATCTTAAACGGAAAAATAATTTTTTCAGTCAATAACAGCCCTGATAATTTTGTAATGACACGCCAACATTGACGCAGTCATTGATCCACAAAAATGCCAAAAGCAAAAAATGTAATGACAATATAATATCGCGACAAAGTATGTCGTGAGACCAGATCACAGGACTTTTTTTATGCAAAAAACTCAGCATAATGCAGGCATAGAGATACAAATCAACAGATTCCATTTTATTGATTGAACGAAATTCAATAGATAGAACCGTTGCAATATCAAACAGGCAAACTATCTATTTGGATGGAGGGGTTTATATGGTAACAGCGAATTTAGCAACGATCGTGGGCTTCAGTTTAGTCGCTGCAGCTGTAGTTGCTGTGTTCTTCTCGCCTTATCGTCGCTGGTTGAGTTTTATGGCAGCCGGGATGTTGGTCTGGGGCTTGATTGAGATGATTCGTGTAGGCACACAAGCCTGGTTTGATCTGCCAATGACCTATAGTTATCTGAGTGCATTGACAGCAGTCATGATGGTGGTCACTTTCTTATTATTGCGTGAAGACCGTCGTGCAGAGCGTGCCTTGGCAAAACGCCGTTGTATCGAACATACGCCAGTCTATGAAGATGATCAGCAGCAGCTTTCGAGCCGTTAAGTCTACAAATCGCAAAGAAAAAATGCACCCACGGGTGCATTTTTTAGCTTAGAAATATGATACAAACTGCTTAATCAACCTAGCCAAGAATTATGCTAGGATATTTGTCAATTTTCGTACAATTAGAATAGGCATCCTCCATGAAACTGTCGTCCATTCCTGTGTTAAAACTTCCTCTTATTGATATGAGTACAGATCCACTGGACTTGTTGGTCGCGGGTCTGGCTTTACGTATGAAGCAATTGGCACGTACCAGCCCAAAATTTATTGAACTGGTACATGAGCGTCAATTCCGGATCCAGATTGGCACAGATGAAGGTATGGCACGTCAGATCATTGTCAATAATGGCCAGATTGAGACGGTTTCAGGTGATGCAGAGAAAGCAGATTTTGTATTGCAGTTTGCTGATAGTGAACAGGGTGTAAAGACCTTGGTCAAAGGTGACCCGACAGCATTCATGACCGGTATGCAAAGTGGCACCATCAAAATGGAAGGTGACTTTGGCCTGCTGGTCTGGTTTAACCAGGTGGCGAAGATGATTCCACCCAAATTGCCCAAACCGGTCAAAGAAAAAATTAAATTTGCCCGGGCGTTTATTAAAGAAAAAACGGGTAAATAAAACTCTGCTCCTGACTTCCTCTCCTTTTTCAAGGAGGGCTGAGGGCAGGATTCAGCCAGTTTCAATCTGGGTAATGCCAGTCAGTTAGGGAGTTTAGATCTAAGCTCCTTAATTTTTTTAAATCTTTTGCAGAAACAATTATTTTCTAATCTTGCGGTACAATACACCTGATGCCCCAGACCGTTGGGGATGAGGTTTCCAGCTACCCCATATCATTATGAATAACAATAATAAAAAACCAGACAGTTTCCTGCCTGATCTCGATTACTGAATCTGAGGGCTTTTTAATGTGGAAAATAATGTCGCTATTCAACTTCTAAATTAAAGGTCACCGGCCCATCATTGACCAAATGTACTTTCATATCCGCTGCAAAAATACCAGTTTGTACATGTTCAAATTGTGACTTTGCATAGTCAACCAGTTGCTCATACAGCTCTTTTGCAGCAGCAGGTGGCATGGCAGGGCCAAAATCTGGACGTAAACCTTTTTGGGTTTGCGCCATCAGGGTAAATTGCGAAACCAGCAGTAAACCGCCTCCGGCCTGACCGACATTCCAGCCCATTTTGCCCTGTTCATCATCAAAGAATCGGTATTTCAATATCTTATCAATCAGCTTTTTACCTTTTTCCAGATTGTCGTCCTTGCCCAGACCCAGAAAAACCAGAATTCCCTTATTTATTTCGCCAGTGGTTTCACCCTTGACCACGACTTTAGCTTCTAAAACTCTTTGTAATAAGGCACGCATTTTACATATTGACTGATAACGATAGATAGGCGTGATTGTAGCAAGAATAAAACCTGAAGCAGTATCAGATGCTAATTTTTATGAGTTTTAAATATTTGAAAATCAATTGATTAATTTTTATAAATTCATTAAAACGATTGAAGTGATAAAAATAATCTGTTTTAACAATTTTTAGTTTTTATATATCTTAGCACCTGCAGGAAAGGTAATAAATTGAGAGATTTAGAAATGTTTAAGCGTTCATTACTGGTTGCAATGCTTGCAACTGTCACAGCCACACAAGCTGCTCCTCTAACTAAAGACAATGGTGCGCCAGTCGGTGATAACCAGAACTCAATCACAGCAGGCCCAAATGGTTCAGTCTTGCTTCAAGACGTTCAATTGGTACAAAAACTACAACGTTTTGGTCGTGAGCGTATTCCGGAGCGTGTGGTACATGCGCGTGGTACAGGGGCTTATGGTGAATTCGTTGCAACTAAAGACCTGTCTGACTTAACAATTGCTTCTCTATTCAAGACCGGTACTAAGACTCCAGTTTTTGTCCGTATGTCTACGGTAATTCATGGTAAAGGTTCACCGGAAACCCTACGTGACCCACACGGTTTCGCGATCAAGTTCTATACTCAAGAAGGGAATTGGGATCTGGTCGGTAACCAGACACCGGTATTCTTCATCCGTGATGCGATCAAATTCCCGGACTTCATTCATGCAATGAAGCCAAGCCCGGTGACAAACGTACAAGATGCCAACCGTGTATTTGACTTCCTTTCGAGCCAGCCATGGGCTACCAACATGCTGACTTATGTGTACGGCAAACAAGGTGTGCCCACCAGCTACCGCGAACAGGATGGTTTCGGTGTACATGCTTACAAGCTATATAACGACAAGGGCGAATACAAATATGTGAAATTCAACTTCCGCTCGCAACAAGGCGTGAAGGGTTTGAATGTGAAAGAAGCTGCCGTGCAACAGGGCAAAGACTTCAATCACTTGACCAATGATCTTTATAACAACATTTATGCCGGCAACTTCCCGAAATGGGATCTGCATATCCAGGTACTGGATCCAAAAGATCTCGGCAAATTTGATTTTGACCCACTTGATCCCACCAAGATCTGGCCAACTGACTTAGTTCCAGAAGTGAAAGTGGGGACATTGACCCTGAACCGCATGCCAAAGAACTTCTTCAATGAGACTGAACAGTCGGCATTTGCACCAGGTAATCTGGTTCCGGGTATTGAGCCATCGGAAGACCGTCTGCTACAAGGCCGTATCTTCTCTTACTCAGATACGCAAATGTACCGTCTGGGTGTGAATCACCAGCAAATTCCGGTGAACCGTCCAGTGGTTGCTGTAAATAACAACAACCAGGAAGGTTATATGAACGTGTCTGAGCGTGACTCGGATGTGAACTATGAGCCAAGCCGCAAAGAGCCAAAAGCTGCAACTGCAAAAGCACGTGCGGTACAAACACCATTATCGGGTCATGTACAGCAAATCGGTGTGAAAGAGCAGAACTTCAAGCAGGCAGGTGAGCTGTACCGCTCGTATACTGCCAAAGAGAAAGATGACCTGATTATGAACCTGGCTGCGGACTTAGGTGCAGTAAAAGATTCAGAAACCAAGCACATCATGTTGTCTTATTTCTACAAGGCAGATGCCGACTACGGTACACGTATGACCAAAGCGGTAAATGGCAACATCGCAATGGTCAAAGCCAAAGCAGCACAACTTAAAGACTGATTTCGATTGGTCGATCAGGATTGGTGACTAGGGTTTAAGAATTCACCTCCGCAAAGTCCTGTAGAACTCCAAACCTTTCCTGCACCCTAGGGGGAGTTCTACAGGCACTCCGTTTTACTCATCTTATCTAATCTGAATAGAATCATTTTCGATTCATGTCTCTATTTGATTTCTGTTGGAGTTCATCATGAAAGCTATGCAGCATGCAGTTTTAGCCAGTATTCTCGCGATAGGTTCCATGTTCGCAAACGTGGCCACCGCCAAGGAGATCTCCTCCCCCGCTAAAACTGTGGAAAATGTTCAGATGAGCTCACAACAGGAATTAGTTGCATTGTTTTTTGCCGCAGCCAAAACCGGCAATGACGAAGTGATTCATGAATTTCTAAAGTATGGTTTTCCGGTTGATGTACGCAATAGTGCCGGTTTTACCCCACTGATGATGGCGACCTATTATGGCCATCAAACTATTGTGACGACCTTGCTCAATCATGGGGCTGATCGCTGCGCCCGCGACAATAAAGGCAATACCGCATTGATGGGGGCACTGTTTAAAATGGAATTTGCGATTGCCAAACAGCTGCGTCAGGTCGACTGTGATGCCCAAGCCAAGCAGACCGGGCAAAAGACCACAGCCGAATTTGCCAAGGTGATTGGTCAGGAAAAACAGCTGCAGAAAATTATTCAAGAACAGGGGAAAACCCCAGGCCAGTTGCCGAAATAATACCCATTATACTCTGATACTTTTGTCGCGAATTCAGCTAGCTGTACGTAAATCCTGCAATATTACATAAAATTTTATGCTTTAATGTTGAGATAAGCACAGCGATATTTCCTTAGTTATGGCTCCAATTATCCGTTCCCTGTTAGATACTGACTTGTACAAATTCACCATGTTACAAGTGGTATTACACAAGTTTCCGCAAACGCATAGTGTCTACCATTTCCGTTGTCGTAATCTGGAAGATACAGTCTATCCACTGACGGATATTCTGGATGATCTCAATCATCAACTTGATCTGTTGTGTCAGCTCAACTTCAAAGAAGACGAGTTGCAATATTTAAGAAGTCTGCGTTTTATCAAGAGCGATTTCGTCGACTATCTGGAACTGTTTCAACTGAAACGCCGTTTTATTCAGGCCAGTATCGATAGCGAAGGTCGTTTAGATATCACCATTGAAGGCCCGATGGTTCAGGCGATGATGTTTGAAATCTTCGTACTGGCAATTGTCAATGAACTGTATTTTAGCCGGATCCGTAGTCCTGAAGTGCTGGCTGAAGGTGAGCGCCGTTTACAGGCGAAAATACAATTATTAAAAGAATACGATGCATCGCAACATCCACATGATCCGCCATTTTTAGTGTCGGATTTTGGGACACGTCGCCGTTATAGTTTCGAATGGCAAAAGCATGTGGTAGAAGAATTCAACAAGGCTGCACCACATGTCTTCCGTGGTACCAGTAATGTGTTATTGGCGAAAGAATTGGGAATTACCCCGATTGGCACCATGGCGCATGAATTCCTGCAAGCATTTCAGGCGCTTGACGTGCGTCTGCGTAATTTCCAGAAATCTGCGCTGGAAACCTGGGTACAGGAATATCGTGGTGATTTAGGTATTGCCCTGACTGATGTGGTCGGTATGGATGCTTTCCTGCGTGATTTTGACCTGTATTTTGCCAAACTGTTTGACGGCCTGCGTCATGACAGTGGTGATCCCTATGTTTGGGGTGACAAGGCCTATGCACATTATAAAAAACTGAAAATTGACAGCAAAACCAAAATGCTGACTTTCAGTGATGGTCTGAATCTGGAAAAAGCCTGGAAACTGCATCAATACTTTAAAGACCGTTTTCAGGTCAGTTTCGGGATTGGCACCAACCTGACCAACGACATGGGCCAAACCCCCTTAAATATCGTATTGAAACTGGTGGAATGTAACCGTCAGTCGGTGGCAAAAATTTCGGACAGTCCAGGCAAAACCATGACTGATAATGATACTTTCCTGGCTTATTTGCGTCAGGTTTTCGAGATCACTGAACCTGCTTAAGCACATTTTAGACATGAGCAATTTTAAAAACCGCTTCGCTACAGGGGCGGTTTTTTTATACGAGATGGATTTTTAGCATGACTTATCTAAAATCCTGCTAATCATCTTAAAAGAAACCGCATAAGTGTAAAAATGAGCTGTGCTAAGATCAAAACAATTTGACCCATCATAGCCATGATAACGATGACAGCTTCAGCTTTTAATTTTGGTCTGCTGATCGAGGCAGAAGATTTAGTTCCCTATTTGGGCCATGAAAAACTTCGTATTGTCGACCTCAGCCGGGCTTCTGTGTATGAGCAGTTGCATATTCCACATGCCCTGCATTTACAACCCAAGCTGCTGGTGCGTCAGGAAGAAACGGCGATGGGACTGTTGCCGGACGCGGAAGGCTTGCAGGCTCTCATTGATTATCTGAATATTTCTTCTGAGCATCATGTGGTGGCTTATGATGATGAGGGCGGGGCATGGGCAGGGCGTTTGCTCTGGAACCTGCATTGTCTGGGTTTTGAAAATACCAGTCTGTTGAATGGCGGGATTCATGCTTGGCTCGGTGCCGGTTTGCCGACTTCTTCCAGTCAGGAACAGTTTGCACCAGTGAAGGATGTATTTCAGGTCAATCTTGACCATCAGGCAAATTTTCAGATTGGCTATGATGAACTGCGCCAACAGGTTGAAAATCAACAGGTTCAAATTTGGGATTGCCGTACGCAAGATGAATATACCGGTTTACGTTTAGCGGCTCGACGCGGCGGTCACATTCCGGGAGCACGTCATTTTGAATGGAGTACTGCCCTTAATCGCGAAAATCATTTAAAATTACAGCCTTTACCACGTACTCAGCAGCGCCTGGAACAACTGGGCTTTGATTTGAATCAACCCGTTGTGGTGTACTGCCAGTCCCATCACCGCTCAGGTTTGGCCTATATTTTGGGTCGTTTACTGGGCTGGAAAATTCGAGCCTATGATGGTGCGTGGAGTGAATGGGGCAACCGCCTCGATAGTCCAATCGCTACAGGGGAGCTGCCATCTTGAGCATCACGTCACGTTTAAAACAACAGTTTTTTATTAAAGCTCAACGATTAGTACCGCAACATCGCTTGTCTCGGGTGGTGGGTAAAATTGCCGCCAGCGAAAACCCGATTATCAAAACTGCTGCAATTACTGCCTTTAAGGCGCAGTATGGTATTGATATGTCGATTGCTGAACAGGCCAATGCCCTGAAATTCAAGTCATTTAATGAATTTTTTACGCGTGCCCTAAAAGAAGGTATCCGTGCAATTGATCCAGATGCTACGAGCATTGTTTCGCCTGCAGATGGTGCGATTTCCCAGCTGGGTAAAATTGAAAATGGCGATGTGTTCCAGGCTAAAGGCCAGAAATTTACCGTTGAAGCCCTGATTGCTGATCCGCAACTGGCCGAGCCATTCAAAAATGGTGAATTCGCGACCGTGTATTTGTCGCCACGTGATTATCATCGGGTGCATATGCCATTTGCCGGAACATTAACTGAAACGCTATATGTTCCAGGCGAGCTGTTCTCGGTAAACCAGGTGACCGCAGAAAACATTCCGGGCCTGTTTGCACGCAATGAACGTATGGTCTGTCTGTTTGATACTGAAATCGGCCGTATGGCGGTGGTATTGGTCGGTGCGATGATTGTGGCGGGTATTGAAACCGTGGCAACCGGCAAAGTGAAGCCTTCAGGCCGGATCGAACTTAATCAGCATGACCTATTCCTGGAAAAAGGGGCAGAACTGGGTCGTTTCTACCTCGGTTCAACAGCAGTGATTTTATTCGAAGAAAATAAAATGCAGTGGGATGCCGCATTCAAGGCCAATTCTTTGGTGAATATGGGTGAAGCGCTGGGGCATACAGTTTAAAAATTTTAGCCTCCCTTTATTAAAGGGAGGTTGGAGGGATTAAATATTTTCTCGTTTAAAATAAATAAAAATCCCCCTCAGTCCCTTTAAAAAAAGGGGGGCCTCTCCTATTCAGGAGAAGGTTAGAGAGATCCAAATAAAAAAAGCGCCATCAGGCGCTTTTTTTATTTCTAGAAAATTATCGTTTCACGACGATGGAATCGATTCCGCTATTTTGCAAGGTTTGCTGCGCGATAATCGCTGCTTCTGCAGAATCGTAAGGGCCTGAAACCACGCGATACCAGACTTTACCATTTTCTACACTGCGTACCACATCGGCAGATAAACCATTGAGAATAATTTCGGCACGGCGGGCATCGGCCTGATCCGGATCATCAAAACTACGGACTTGCAGAATATAACTGGCCGGTGTGGCAACAGGCGTTTCACTGGCTTCTAAGCCAGGTTCAGTCGTCGTCGCTTCAGGTGGAGCTACTTCAGGTCGAGGTGCTTCTACAATCACTACTGTATCCTGATTTTTGTTTTCAGGGACGGCCTGTTCAGGAATCGGCGTCACTTGTTGCTGTGGTAACAGATCATAAAAACGGTAATCTTTATTGGTATCTTCTTCTTGGACAGATTCAGCACTTGTTTGAGTTTTCGGTTTAACCGGTTCCCATGGCTTCCAGAGCATCAGTGCCATTAAAAAACTTAACACGATTAAAATGATCACGAGTGTGCCGAGCCAGGTCGGAATCAGTGGCTTTTTAGGCTTATTCGGTCTTTCAGATACACCGCGTTGCGTTTTTCCAAACACTTGGGATTTCCTCTATATGGGGTTGCCTCATAGAAAAGGCATAACAGTGGTTATGCCTGACTATTATTTCATCCTATGTGATTAAGATCCAAATGTCATTATTTAGATCAAACTGCACACCAGATTTATACTTGAACTATTTTTTCAAATAGCTGGCAGAATCTAGCCAGGTATTTTCTGAACAGCTAAAACAACAGTTTTCGTTGTGGCTTCGAGTAGAGCTTTTGTCTTGCGAGCATGCAAAGCGGTGCTTTGCTTACATGCTCTCAGGCGCAGACACACCTAAAAGTTCTAAGCCATTACGCAATACCTGACGTACGTTCACTGATAACAGTAAACGCGCCTGAGTCAGTTCAGCATCATCACCGAGTACTTTATTGTCGTTGTACCAGCCGTGGAACAAGGCTGCCAGCTCTTTCAGGTAGTTGCCGATTTGATGTGGCTCATGGCTGTTTGCAGCACGCACCAGAATTTCTGGATAGGCAGCCAGTTTAGCCAGAACTTCAGTTTCAGCATCCAGCTCGAGTCGGGCCGCCAGAGTACGCGCTGCCGCAGCGTCAAAATTCACGCCTGTAGAGGCCGCTTTTTCTAACATACGGCAGATTCGGGCATGCGCATACTGGATGTAATATACAGCGTTGTCTTTGCTTTGCGACACCGCTAAGTCTAGATCGAAATCGATGTGTTGTTCAGATTTACGCATCACATAGTAGAAACGTGCAGCATCGTTGCCGACTTCTTTGCGCAGATCACGCAAGGTCACGAACTGACCTGAACGAGATGACATTTGTACCATCTCGCCACCGCGCCACAGGCTGACAAACTGAACCAGAAGCACCGTTAATTTCTTCGAGTCATAGCCCATCGCATCAATCGCTGCTTTTACACGTGCGATATAACCGTGGTGATCGGAACCCCAGATATCAATAATATCGGTATAGCCACGTTGTAATTTATTCAGGTGATAGGCAATGTCAGAGGCAAAGTAGGTGGTCTGGCCATTACGGCGTTTCACCACACGGTCTTTTTCATCACCAAATTCAGTCGACTTGAACCAGATATTGCCATCTTTTTCGTACAGGAAACCACGTTGATCTAAGGTCTGTAAGGCTTCTTCAATTTTGTCGGTTAATGATTCTTCGCTGAACCATTGGTTGAAAGTGACACCAAATTCGCCCAGGTCATCTTTAATATCGTCCAGAATCGCTTTGAGTGCTGCCTGTAGGAAGACACGATAGCCTGTACCAATCAACGCCTGAGAATTAAAGATCAAACCATCAATGTGCTTTTCTTTGTCGCCAGACACCACCACTTTGTTGCCATCTGCATCCAGTTCAGCAGCGAATTGCACATCTTCCGGTACATCTTTATACACATCCGCAACCGGGCGGACATAAGCATCGCCATCCTGGTCAATAATGCTTTGCGCGATTTCTTTGACATAGTCGCCTTGGTAAGCATTTTTCGGGAAGACCAGTTCCTGACCATTTAACTCTAAATAACGCAGGTAAGTTGAAGTGGCCAGAATGTCCATTTGACGGCCAGCATCATTGACATAGTATTCGCGATCTACTTTGGCACCAGTCGCCTCTAAAAGATTGGCAACGGTCATGCCATACGCGGCACCACGACCATGACCCACGTGCAGACTAGAGGTCGGATTGGCAGAGACAAATTCAACCTGAATGCGTTTGTCCGCATTGACCTGGGTGCGACCATAAGCATTTTGCTGTGCTTGAATCTGATCGAGTACCACAAAGCGCTGGTCTGCATTGAGGAAGAAGTTAATAAAACCAGGACCTGCGATTTCCGCTTTGCTGATATCCGCCACTTCAGGAAGAACAGCAAGCATTTTTTCTGCTAAATCACGCGGCTTCATACCCGCAGCTTTAGAGGCAATCATCGCGATATTTGAGGCGAAATCACCGTGTGTTCGGTCTTTGGTACGCGTCAAACTACTGCTATTTTTCCAGTCAGATGGGAGGACACCTTCAGCTTGAAGGGATTGCACTGCATGTTCTAGAGCTGCTTGGATTGCCGTGTTCATAATCAGTCGAAAATAAATGTCGCAGAAAAACAGCAAATATAGCAAATTTCATGCTCTTTAGGTAAAAGCATTTCTAGGGAATAAAAATTATACGATCACTCCACAGATTTTTTACAATCTGGTCTTTGGGAGAATGTGATCAATCGGGTGAAAATAACATCAATTTTAATAAAAATGCACCTTCAGAAGTATAAAATTTGGCTTATATTAGTGATCTTAAAATATAGAAAAAGAGCAGTCCGTGGATTCGCAACAACATCCGACCATTATTGGCAATATTCCTAAACTTCCAGCGAAATGGGCACTGATTATTGTGCCGTTTATCTTGTCTGGTCTGATGAGTGGCATCATTTCCATGATCAATATGCTGCGCAATTTAGGCTGGATTGATGGATTCATGCCACTTTGGTTTCACAACTGGATGATTTCCTGGGCAATTGCCTTTCCAGTCGTGTTGACCTTATTGCCTGTTGTCCGCAAATTTACCGGACTATTGGTGGATATGTCCGGCCCTCAAGCACCGAAGTGATTGATTAAAACAACTCTGACAATAGTAAGGGTTTCAGCCTTTTAAAAATGCCGATGTAAAAATAGGGCAGGCAAGTTTTATTTTAAGGTTGGGCTGATTTTATTCTGTCCCCAAACAGCCTGAATCTGTTGAAGAGCCAAGCTGTATCAAAGAGAAAAGGGTTTTTAAATCAGATGCTCCACCGCCGCCCGGATAATCCCGAGCACCAGACCGATACAGGCACCGACCACGACACCATTGACCCGGATCATATGCAGGTCACCACCGACTTCATTTTCAATCTTGTCGATCATTTCGGTCGAATCCCATTCGTGAATGCGCTCGCTAATAAAACGAATCACTTTTTCACTGTACTGATCACTCAGATCCACCGCGATCCCGCTAAGACGTTTATTCAGCAGCTCACGTACTGAAGCATTCGAGATAATATTTTCTCCGACCTGCTGAATCGCAATTCTGAGATTCTCGGCAATACCGGAATCCGGTTTTTGCAAATCCTCTTTAATGGCATCACATAAAATCACCACGGCACCACTGATAAAATTCAGCACTTGCGGACTATCGAGCAAGGCATCCTTGGTTTCATTCAGGCGCTGGCTGGCGTCACTGTCATTATCGGCCAGTTGCAACATCCAGTGATGTCCAGTTTCCTCAATTTTAAGCCGCCAAGGATGATCCGGGTCGGCCAGCATCGCTTCAACCCTCTGAATGACAGAATCGATACTGCGTTGCTGTACATCAATTCCAATCCAGCTCGCGCCTTTGGCCAGTTTCCAGACTCCCATTTCCTTGAACAGGTTGCGGGTCAGTTCCCGGGTTTCTTCAGGATGTGAGCTCATCCAGGCATGTACCACGTCTAGGCCGCGTTGCAGTACATCCTGATGGAAATCATTTTCGAGTACGGCGCGCAGCATCTCGCTGGCCAGGGTATTGATCTGGGTGTTCTTGACCCATTGCACGCTATTATTCTGGATAAATCCGGCAATCTGTTCCTGCCCGACAAATTCGAAAACTTTAGGCACGGTTTGCTGGATCACCTGGGTGACCTGGGCATTATTCTGCGGATTCGCCAGCCAGCGCCCCGCGGCCAGACTCAGGTCGGTACTGGCCAGACTGCGCTGTACAATTTGCGGAGAGAGAAAATTTTCCTGCACAAAACGGCCCATTGACTCTGCAATACGGGCCTTGTTGCGGGGAATGATTTCGGTATGGTCACGTAAAAATTTCGGGATCGGCAAGCGGCCAAAAGGATTACGGAACAGTACGGTAATCGCATACCAGTCAGCCAGACCACCGACCACACCGGCTTCTGCAGAGAGCATCAGGATATGAATCAGCCAGACATATTCGGGCAGCAGCTTGGCAGCAAGCATGAGTGCCAACCAGATCAGTACCGCGACCACCAGCGCGATGGTCGCAAAACGTTTACTGCGTTGTAAGCTCGGTGAGATACGCTCTGTCTGCATAGATCATCCTGTCAAGAGGGATTGGCCGGTTGCGGTTGCAGCACTGCGCCGGATGGACTTAGACCATATTTAGCCCCAAGTGACTGTAAAATCAAGCGCGCATCGAAAGCATCACTGGGTGCCTGACCGGCTTTAAAGCATTCAATGGTATAGGCCACCTGAGCAGGATCCAGGGTGACAGTATAAGGACGGTCATAGAACGGGTCTGGCCAGAACCCCGGATAGCGACGGTAATAACCATATGGATAATAGCTCGGTGCCGGATAGACGATCGCCTGACGTGGCGGTTGCTGGGTACGATTACTTGGATCATTCAGCACTCTAAAGAACTGAAAGCCATTTTGCACAGTGGTCTGCGCGGCTTTGACCAGGGTAATTTCCTCAGCCGTGCCAAAGCTCATATTGGGCCGGGCCTGAAACCCAATCCGATAGGTGTTGTTGTTGAGTGGCGTGGTACTGTAGCGGCCCAACTGATCAAACGTTAATGGTTTTGAAGGCGTCGTGGCACAACCACTCAGGCTGATGGCAGCGATCACACTCAATCCCAGTAGCATATTTTTCATGTTCGATCTCCTGATGCAATGATCCAGTCACAAAAACAGGCTTTAAAAACTGCTGTCGGGCTGGGTCAGGAAGGTTAACTCTTCATCGGTCGAGTCACGACCCAGGGTCTGGTTGCGATGAGGGTAGCGCCCAAAGCGGTCGATAATCACCTTGTGCTTTTTCTCGAACTCCAGATTGGTCGGATTGCCCAGACGCTGGAACAGCTTTAATGCGAATTCATGGATCAGTTTAGACTCACTGTGCATGAAAGGCATATATAAAAAAGCGCGTTGTTCCGGGCTGAGCTGTTGATCCAGATCCAGGCTAATAGCTTCTTGCGCCAAGGCCAGTGCCAGACTGTCCTGAGCAAAAGCTTGCGGCGAATCACGGAATAAATTTCGTGAAAATTGGTCTAGAACGATAACTTCAGCCAGACGGCCTTCGGCGGTTTTACGCCAGGACCAGAGTTCAGCCTGGGCGGCCTGCTGATGCGTGCTCATGAACTGCCGCGCGATACTTTGGTCGAATTCATGACTCTGGCTAAACCACAACGGCTGGCTGTCAGCATGGAACCAGAAGTCTAAAATATCTTGATAATTCATAACATTTACAATTCATTAGCATTTATTTATTCATAAAATCACAAATTTCACATGTCTTATAGAGGAACTTTGTGTTAAAAAATTGCCAAATTAAAAATCAATGGTTTGCCTGAAAACTAGACAGCCTATCATGTGCCGGCCAGAAATCACGTTATACTGATTAAACTGATGATTTTAATTTAATAGTTTAGCCCCTTTAAGCGAGATTGTAATGAGTCAACCTGAACCGACTTCCCAAAATGTGTTACCGACCTGGGTAGAGTCGTCACTCATCAAAGGCATGCTGCGTGGTATTGAGCGTGAAAGCTTACGTATGCAGAGTGATGGTTTCCTGTCACAGGCAGGGCATCCGCGTGCCTTGGGTTCAGCCTTGACTCATCCACATATCACCACAGACTATTCTGAAGCCTTAATGGAGTTCATTACGCCGCCGCAGGACACTATCAAAAAAGCCTTGGACTATCTCACTGATATTCACGCGATTGTGCATCGTCATCTGGAAAATGAGGAAAAACTCTGGCCGATGTCGATGCCCTGCATGCTGGATAGCCGCGATGAAAGTATTCCGTTGGCGCAGTATGGCAGCTCGAATATCGGCTTATTTAAAACCTTGTATCGTCATGGCTTGGGGGTGCGTTATGGTCGCCGTATGCAGACCATTTCAGGGGTGCATTATAACCTGTCTTTCCCGGATCATCTGTTCGAAGCCTTACAGCAGCAGGAGCAGGATGAAGCACTCAAGGACTTAAGCCTGCAGGATTATCGCAGCCACCGCTATATGGGGCTGATCCGTAACTTTATTCGTCTGACCCCACTGGTGATGTTCCTGGTCGGTGCCAGTCCGGCAGTCTGCCAGTGCTTTATGACCGGTCGTGATCATCATCTATTGCCCTTGGTAAAAGGCACCCTGTATACCCCTTATGCGACAGCATTGCGTATGGGACGATTTGGCTACCAGAACTCAGCCCAGAAACAGCTCGGCATTCACTATAATAACTTGCAAGACTATCTAGAAGGACTGCAAAAAGCAGTCAAAACGCCGTATAAACCCTTTAGTCGTCTTGGACTAAATGCAGCAGATGGCCAGCCGACTCAGATCAATGATCATGTGCTGCAAATCGAAAATGAATATTACAGTCTGGTACGTCCGAAGCAGGTGCCACAAGAGGGTGAAACCCCATCTCAAGCCCTGGAAAATCGCGGGATTGCCTATGTCGAGCTGCGGGCAGTCGATGTCAATCCATATAGCCCGATTGGCATCAATGAAGACACCGCCGGCTTCCTGGAAGTGGTGGCCTTGTATTGTTTATTGCAGGACAGTCCAGCACTTTTCGGTGAGGAGCAGGAGATCATTGAGCAGAATCAGACCGAAGTGGTAAATCGTGGCCGTGCGCCGAATGCTGCAATTCTGGCAGATGGTCAATGCTATCCGATTGAAGACTGGTGTGCCATGCATCTGCAACGCATGCAACCTCTGGCCGAGCTGCTCAATCAGACCTATGCAACCGATCTGTATAGCAATGCCATGAAAATGATGCAGATCCGGGTCGATGAAGTTGATGCGACTTTATCTGCCCTGGTGGTGGGCGATACACGCACTCAAGGCAGTATGTGGCACTTTGGCCAGCATCTGGCTCAGCAACATAGCAGTGTTTATGAAGCACACCAGCTTAGCCCGGAAACACTGGCTTATTTTGAAGAAATGTCACAAAAGTCATTGCAGCAACAACAGCAACTCGAGCAAGATAGCAGCGTCAGTTTTGCTGATTATTTAGCCCAATATCGATAAAAAATAAGAGGATTCACCATGCAATGGGGTTATCGCTTCGTGAGTGGTATGTTATTTTTGGCTGCTGTCATTGGAATGGCATTTGCCTTATATCTTGAGCATGTACAAGGCCTGGTGCCTTGTCCACTCTGTGTGTTTCAGCGTGTGGGATTAATTGGACTGGGGATCATCTCACTCATCGCATGTCTGCATAACCCTAAATCCAATATCATGAAGCGGCTCTATGCCTTGCTAGGTTCGCTGAGTATTTTATGGTCTGTGGGCGTCGCTGCCCGGCATGTCTGGTTACAGAATCTGCCACCGGATCAGGTGCCGAGCTGTGGTCCTGGCCTGGAATACTGGCTGGAAACCTTGCCAATGCAGTCGGTATTGCAACAGGTACTCAATGGTTCTGGCGAGTGTGCCACCATTGACTGGATTTTCTTGGGGCAATCTTTGCCGGTCTGGTCTCTGATCTTCTTTAGTATTTTATTGCTGGTCAGTCTATGGCAACTGCTGCGCAAATATAAAACTGCACCGGTTAAACGGCTCAGAGATAAATATTAATAAGTTCGCATTAACAAGCCCTCAATTGAGGGCTTGTTAATGCGCTGAAAGTTAAGTCAGGGCAATACCTTCCAGACTTTCCAGATCAATTGTATATTCACGAATTTGATCAAAGGCTTCATCTTCTACACTTGGATAGAACCAGCGTGCCACCTGTTCGGCGACCAGCGGATGATATTGAATCTCGAAATGGTTCAAGCCATAGAAAATAGCCTTGTGGGCATCCGGAACTTTGAGCTGGAAACGCGGATTGGGATGCTCGCCCAAAGCGCTTTTGATACTGACCAGATAGTCGCCAATCACGTGCAGGGTCTTGTTTTTGCGGTTTTCAAATTCGATCGTACCTGCAACCAGATAGGTGTCGATATGCGACGGGATCGGGGCAGGTTTACGGTTGTCATCCATAAAGCCGATCCGAAGCGCATTATGCTCCCAGTCATCATCACGGACGCTGCCATGGCGTAAATCCAGAATTCCGTTACTGCGAATATTGACCAGATGACCAATCAGCCGGATCAGCGGGAAATGTCCAAGTTTGTCCTGCAAGCTAAACCCAAAACGTTCCAGAACAGCACCATGATGCGGTGAACCGAGACAGACCAGATTCTCCACCATATTGATCCAGCCATACATATTCTGCTTGCCATAAAACAGCGCACTACGAGAGACCAGACCCCCCATGCTATGCCCGATCAGGTCAATACTGGTAATTCTCGGATTGCGAGCAACCAGATCCTGCAAGGTATTGGCCAGACTGCGGCCATTGGCTGAAATTCGCCGACCGGTATTGTAATTCAGATACAGCATGGTATTGCGGTCGCGCTGGGCCAGTAATTTTTCTCCAATCCCTTCATATTTGCGATTTGACCAGTCTAAATGGTTCATGCATAAGCCATGTACAAACAGGGTAATCCGTCCGCTCAGTTCACCATTTTGCAATGAGCCATAATGATTATAGATCACCATGGGCAAGGCCAAAGGGTTTTGATATTTCAGCAGATAATCCCCAATAATGCCATTTAAGGCACTGACCAGAAAATACAAGGAAGGTGTCAGCGGCTTATTATGCAGTTTGGGAAAACGTTCAATAATCTGGCGTAGACCGGGTGCAATCAGGGTATTGCCATAATGAAACAGCATGTCATAGGACATTTGATAGAGCCGGGCAATCGATGGAATATTCTGAATTTTTTGTGAATTATTTTCACTTAAACCAAAAATACTCATTAAAATTTCACGTTGAATACTCTTGATCAGTTCCTGAATCACGTCGTTAAAGCGCGTCGTCACCAGCTGCGCCAGACCTTCCAGTACATCGGCCTGACTCGGTGGGGTTCGGTCCCAGCGACAATAGGTTTCATGTAACGGTGTCAAACTTGGCATCTGATGCTGTCCTTTCAATGAGCCGCATGATTTGTCATCTTTCTTTTTAAAGAACTTCGCGGTATAAATTCTTTTTCTTGTCGAGTTTCCAGATATTGAGGCCTTCATTCTAAAATAGCGAGAATTACAGAATACTTCTGGCTTTTTTGTCAGACAATTTAAGTAATTAACGGGTCTGATATTGTAGTGTACTTCACATTTTTTAAATTAAATTTTGATGATGAATGGGTTTTTTGTTGGTAGTTCATGAATATTATTTATTTGCATGGCTTTAAAAGTAATGCCCACTCGATCAAGGGGACATTGCTGCAACACTACTGTGCAAAATACTCCGGGGTTCAGGTGCATTTGCCTGATTTAAATATGTCGCCACTGGCTGCGATTCAGCAGCTTTCCGAGCAGATTCAGTCAATGCAAGATGTGGCGCTGGTGGGCAGCAGTCTTGGCGGATTCTATGCGACATATCTGGTCGCACAGCATGCTGTGCCTGCTGTACTGATTAATCCGGCAATGCGACCATGGCAACTGTTTCGTGAACTGTTTGACGAGCAACTGCCTTTGCAGGTGCATCCGAACTGGTGTCTGGATGATGCAGATCTTCGACAACTGCAACAATTGGCCCTGCCAGTTGCACAAGATGCAGACAAAATACTGGTTCTACTGCAACAAGGCGATGAAGTTTTGGATTATCGTGAAGCACATCGTTATTATAGTGCTGCGCGTCCCCCTGCAATGCTGATGACCGAAGCGAATGGCAGTCACGGGATGGATGATTTTGCGGAGAAAATTCCGCTGCTCTTACAGTTTTTGTTGGACTGCATAAAAAAGGAAACCGAATAACGTGTCTCAATATACGGCTCAATCTCTTGAAGTTTTATCTGGTCTGGATCCGGTACGTCGTCGTCCGGGCATGTATACCGATACCTCTCGTCCGAACCATCTGGCGCAGGAAGTGATTGATAATGCTGTCGATGAGGCCTTGGCCGGACATGCCAACAAGATTACCGTCACGGTCTGTAAAGATGGTTCATTATCTGTCGAAGATAACGGTCGTGGTATGCCAGTCGATATTCATCCCGAATATGGTCAAAGTGGTATTGAAATCATCATGACCAAACTGCATGCCGGTGGTAAGTTCAGCACCGATAACTACCAGTTTTCCGGTGGTTTGCATGGCGTGGGGATTTCAGTCGTTAATGCACTTTCGACCCGTGTAGAAGTTGAAGTTCAGCGTCAGGGCAACCTGTATAAAATGGCCTTTGAAAATGGTGAGCCGGTTGCACCTCTTGAAGTGCTGGCAGGCAAGGCGCCTAAACGTGCCTCGGGAACTACGGTACATTTCTGGCCTGAAACCAAATACTTCGATTCACCCAAATTTGCCTTAAAAGCTTTAAAGCATAATCTCAAAGCCAAAGCGGTTTTGGCTGCGGGCTTACAGATCAATTATATTGACCAGATCAATGACGAAAAGATCAGCTGGCAGTTTGAAAATGGTCTGGTCGACTATTTGATGGATGAGCTTGAGGATCGTGAAATCATTCCTGCACCGGCTTTTGTTGCAACAGGTGACGCTGAGCGTGCCAGTGCCGAGTTTGCGATTTGCTGGAATGTAGAAGGCGGCGATAGCATTCAGGAATCCTATGTCAACCTGATTCCGACTGCGCAGGGCGGTACCCATGTCAATGGTTTACGTTCAGGCGTGACCGATGCCATGCGTGAATTCTGTGAGCTGCGTAATCTGTTACCGCGTAATATGAAACTCTCTGCGGAAGATGTCTGGGATGGTGTCAACTATATTCTGTCGCTGAAATTCCAGGAGCCGCAGTTCTCGGGACAAACCAAAGAGCGTCTGTCGAGTCGTGAAGCCTCAGGTACGGTGCAAAATATTGCCAAAGATGCATTTGCACTCTGGCTAAACCAGAATTCTGATATCGCGATGCAACTGGCTGAAATGGCCATTTCTAAAGCGGGTCGCCGTTTAAAAGCCGCGAAAAAAGTAGAACGTAAAAAAATTGTGGCCGGTCCAACCTTGCCCGGTAAATTATCCGACTGTGTTGGACATGATCTGGATCAGTCGGAACTGTTTATTGTGGAAGGCGATTCTGCGGGTGGTTCTGCCAAACAGGCGCGTGATAAAAACTTCCAGGCGATCATGCCCATTCGCGGTAAAATTCTAAACACTTGGGAAGTCTCTTCGGATGAAGTTTTGGCATCGCAAGAAGTACATAACATCGCGATTGCGATCGGGGTCGATCCGGGTTCAGATGACCTGTCAGAACTACGTTATGGCAAAATCTGTATTCTGGCCGATGCCGATTCCGACGGTCTGCATATTGCAACTTTACTCTGTGCCCTGTTCGTCAAGCATTTCCCAACCTTGGTGGAAGAAGGGCATTTATTCGTTGCCATGCCGCCCTTGTATCGGATTGATGACAACAAAGACGTGCACTATGCCCTGGATGATGACGAGCTCAATGGTATTTTGAAAAAATGCAAAAGCAAAAATCCGCAAATTACCCGATTCAAAGGTCTGGGCGAGATGAATGCCAGCCAGTTACGTGAAACGACCTTAGATCCAAATACACGCCGTTTGGTGCAGCTGGATTTGGATGATAGTCATTTTACCGCAGGTTTACTGGATAAGTTACTTGCGAAAAAACGTGCCAGTGACCGTAAGGAATGGTTAGAGCAAAAAGGCAATCTGGCAGATATTATCGTGTAATAGCACTCTTTTCTTTAGATCAAGAGCCCGCAACTGCGGGCTTTTTGCTGGCTTGAATCTAAGTACTATTTTTTCGATCTGAGCGCTGATATTTTTATATCTGAAACCGATTAATTCTCTACTTTTAAGAAAACTCCTGCCGCTGAAACATTATGCCCAAAGCCACAACCTGAATCACCACTATTTTGCTTAAGCACTGCACGACTTCCGAGTTTGGCATCAAAGCCGAAAGAGATATCGATTTTGCAGTCTTCAGAGCGATATTGTGCCTGTGTTTTATTCAGTGGCATCGTGGTATTAAATCCACCTAGATTTGGTCCATAAATCAAACTGCGTAAGCCCATATAGAGACCTTCATATTCGATCGCATAATGTTGCTGCTGTTTGACAATTTTCAGCGTACTCCAGGCACCAAAACCGGCATGCTGTACATAAGTACCTGCAAGTTCAGTGTCCTTTTTAGGTGGAGGAAGCTGTTTTAAATTAAATTGACTACTTTTAGCATCGGGGTAAACGGAGAACCAGGCACGTGCCCATTGAGGCTTGCCAAGTTTGCTGTAGCTTAAACCCACATTATTAAATGCTGTTGTAATGGCTTGTTCAGAGAAAGAGGTTTTAGCTTCATCCCGGTTCATTTCACAAAAAGATGACCAGGCAGCTTGTTGCTTAAATTGTGCTATGGCCTGTTGATAGTGTTTTTGATCATAGAATTTTTTGCCATTATTGGCGTAGCTCTTCACTTTGCTGCAGCTTGTACGAAGTTCTTTTTCAAAATCTGAATCGGCAAAAGTTAGTGTACTTAAAGTTAAAATACCAATACAACATAGAGATTTATACATTGTTTTACTCTGGACGGCTTTGATCTGAATAAAACATAGCCAGCTTTGGAAGTAAATAGAGTGTCTGTTTCGATACCAGTTTAATAAAAGAGAAGCCGGTCTAAATAACAGGAGATTTAAAGAGCCGTTACTTCGGCCTGCTCCAAATTCAGTTGTAATAGCACCAGATCGCGCCATTGACCAAACTTTTGTCCAACTTGCGGCATATAAGCACTTTGCACAAAGCCCAGTTTTTCATGCAGGCGAATCGACGAGATATTTTCTGAATCAATCGCTGCGACCATGATATGCAATTGCTGTGCTTGAGCCTCTTCAATTAAATGCTTTAATAAGCTAGAACCTAAACCTTGTCCTGCATAATTCGGATTTAAAAAGATGGAATGTTCTACCGTCTGTTGAAAGCCCTGAATACTACGAAACTGGTCATAACAGGCATAGCCAGCAACGACTTGATTTTGAGTATCTTCAACCACAAAAACCGGGAAATTCTGATTTTTAAGCTGTTTAAACCAGATTTTAAAATAGTTCAAATCAAAGGCTGTTCTGTTCCAGGTCGCAGTACCATAGAGTACTTCCTGATTATAAATCTCGAGGATGGTTTCAAGATCATGTTCGGTCGCAGGTCGAATATCAAAATCAGGCATATTCTTGTTCTAGTAGAGGTGAGCTGAAATCACAGTTTAAAAAAAAGCAGAACCGGAGTTCTGCTTTCGATCATACATCAATTAGAAATGATATTTCACAAGTGCGCTGACGTCATTTTGGTCTACGCCTTTATAACCATATTTATTGTTCCAAACTGAATGTTCGATACCTACATAAAGTTTAGTGTCTGGAGAGATATGCTTACCTACATTCCATTTGTACTGGCTAGTCCAGTTCAATTCACTAGCATGGGTATCTTCAGCCGTTGACCAATCCAGGAAAGCATCTGCCAGGAACTCTTCACTGCCAATTTTAAATGGTACTGCGTAAGTGATCGTCATTTGATAATCATCTTTTTGCAGATCATTGTCGGCTTTATAGAAGTTGATGGTTGCATAGTTGGTATAAGGGATCGCTAAATTAAAACCAACACCATATAGGTAGTTGTTAAAATAACTACCCTTGGCACTGTTGCCTTCCCAAGTCGTTGCAATCAATATGTCTGTGATAGGGCCTAGTTCAAGTTTCTGGCCAGTTACCGCGCCAAGGCTTAAACGTGGTGCAACTTCAAAATAGGTTTCGTTACCATTTGGATCATTGTTGGTACGATCCGCAAAGGCAAAGAAATCGCCATATTTAAAACCAGCGGCATATTCAGCAGTAACTGTGCTTTGCTCAATTTTTTCATCTTGAGTTGAAAATGGTACTTTATAGTTTTCACCATAAAGGCCGGTCAGGCTAAAGTCTTGCCAGATTGGTTTTGCCTGGGTAAATGTTGCAGTGGTAGCCAATGCACAAAGTGCCGCGAGTTGTGTCAATTTCATTTAAATCTCTCCCCCAAGAAAGCAGAGTAAGCATACAGATTAATGCGTAAAAATAAAGTTAAAATTGATCGCTGACCTAAATATCTCCAAGTCTTCAGCATGAGGAAATATTTGATCTCATCGATAGGCATTTCCGAAAATAAGAGATGAGCTTTTAAGTCATTATTATTCAAAAAAATTTAAATCAGGCAGTATAAAAACCAAGAAAGCTTTATTGAAATAAAAAAGCTGAAACTCTGTTCAATCGAATTTAAATCTCACTGTTTTTTTTAGTATTTTGAGTTTGCAAGATTGCCATCTCATCATTCATCAAAAAGAGAAAGCACAATAGCGATGTATTTTTAGAGCGAATATTTTGCTAAAAAGCATGAAAATGTTTGGCTCGATGAAGCTATTTGGCCGGTATTTAAGCGACTCTAGCTGCCAGAATCTTTAAATTCCTGTTCATTTTGTGTAATAAATTCAAGCTTTAATTAAAGTTTTTTGTTTATTTATTAAACTGTTTGGCTTGTGTGGAAATCATCCTGACCGGTCATTTCCTGCATACAAAAATCCATAAGAAAATTGTGTTTAGGGGAAGATATAAGAATTTTTGAAAATCTTTAAGACGAGTAGAAAACAATCACCAGCCTAGCAGAGGGAAGAACCATTGTAAGGCTTGTCACGCTTATATTCTCCAGAAAATCCACCTGATTATTGCTCCTGAGATTTTCAGATAAACTCTTCAGATTTTGCCATTATTTCAGCTCATGAACAGAGTGATCTGGATGTTATTTGTACTTTTTTATAAGAATATTTCGCTATCAATTTTTGATGAAATCATATGAATGATAATGTAATTGAGAGAGGTCAATAACCCTATTTTAAGCTGAGTAAACAGTTGTCACAATCCATTATTCTTTTGCTAAAAAGCCAAAATAGGACTTGCATATTTTCAAGATAGGGCTGATATTCAAGATATAAGGACACGGTTCTGCAGACTCAAAAATGTGTTCATCATTCAAAGTGGAGGGTGTAATTCCAATCATTTGAAGAAGTGAAATGCGATGCGAAACAGCAAGTTACAAACGTGCCAAGATAAAAATTTTTGCACTCAAAAAGTTACAAAGATTGAGGATGGTAATTTATGAATATTGAACTTCGTACAGATAAACACATTCAGAATAGCGAGCGTTTAATTGATTATGTACGTGAAGAATTAAATCAAGAATTCCAGCGCCATAGTGAGCGTATTACTCATTTTTCAGTCCATCTCAGTGATGAAAATGGCGCCAAAGGCGGTGATGATGATATTCGCTGCATGATAGAAGCGCGTCCTGCAGGGTTAAAACCCGTGGTCGTCAATCATCGCGCTCACAATGTGGATACTGCCATTCGTGGTGCGATTGACCGGCTAAAACGCAGTCTGGAACATGTGATTGAGAAAAAAGACAATGTTCGTCCTGGTGCCTTAGCACTGGCAGATACAGATACTGCAGCAGAGATTGACGAGTAATGCTGACCGATTTTAAAAAGCCCTGCGGGGCTTTTTTTGTATGAAATAAAAATATAATAGTGAGAAGCGCAACAAAGCCGCACGTTATTCGGCATAATAGTCGAAAACGAATGAAAGTGAGCTCCATCATGTTAACTGCGCAACAACAGCTTTTTGTGCAAGCACTCGAAGAATTAAATCTGGATCAGGTAAAGCAGCTTTTGGCAGATGGACTCAATCCAAATTTTATTGATCATGACAAAGGCCCGGTAATTTCGGTCTGGTCAGATGGTTTATTTAAATGGTGGGAAGAGGTATGCGAGTTATATGAAGCCGGCACCCCACTTTCAGCTGAAGAAAAACAGGCAAGATTGGCTGTACATTTACAAATTCTGGAAGAATTGATCCAGGCCAAAGTGAATTTGCATCTCTGGGATGCAGAAGAAATTTATGGCCCATTATGGGATGCTGCAAGTGCCGCATGTGCACCTGCCGTGCAGCGTTTACTCGATGAAAAAGTTGATCCAAATAGCAAAGATGAAGATGGCATGACCATTTTATCTTCGATCAGTGACCTGTTCTTCGATTGTGATTTTGATGAAATTAACTGGTCAGAAGCCTTGGATGAAGAAAAACAGACGCTAGAACTCCTGCGTAGTCATGGCGCAAAAATGAGCAAAGAACTGGGTTAAATTTTAATAAAGAGCACCAAGATGACAATATTAAAAACTTTGGGTTTAATTGCACTGACTGGTTGCAGTGCATCACTTTTCGCAGCAGATTTTGAATTTGATCGACCAGGTGAAGGTCTGAGTACAGGCATTACCCCGGTCGGAAATGTTGCCTGGGAGCAAGGTTTGCCCACAGCCCGCTACAGCAAGTCGGGCGAGAAAACGGTAACGACACTGAATGCAGATATGTTGTTACGTACCGGACTTAGTGATGGTCTGGAGTTGCGTCTGGGCTGGGAAGGACCTGTCTGGTCACAAGTCAAATCCAACGGTCAGACGAATGAAAATGATGGTCTGGGCGATGTCAGTATTGGTCTGAAAAAAGCCATTGATCTGGATGATGACAAACTGAGTCTGGCCTTGCTGGCCGAAGCAGTTATTGCGACAGGCAATGCCGGTTTCAGTAATGAAGAAGATATTTACAGCCTGGGTTCTGTCGTATCGTACCAATATAATGACTTGGTCAGTACCGCATTGACTATGCGTTATGAATGGCAGGACAGCAATTGGGCCATAGCTGCGATTCCATCGATCGGCTACCAGATCACCGATCGCTGGTCAGGCTATTCGGAACTGATTTACCGTAAAGCTGAAAGCATCGACAATGAATACGCGCTTGGCACTGGCCTAATGTATGCATTTAATGACCGTGTTCAGCTGGATGCCAGTGTGGGGGTTGATCTGGACGGTGCAGAGCGAAGCTACTTTTCAGGTTTAGGCGTATCCTTCTTATTCTAGGACACTCCAGTTTCGTGATGATCAGAAACCCGCAATTCCAGAGCTGGGGCAAAATGCTTGCCCCGGTCATCCTGGGAAGCCTCGTGTTTAGCAGTCCGGTTCAGGCCGAAACAGCGCTCTTGTCTGCCGAGCAGGCTTTTCCTGTTCATGTGATTTCTACCAGTCAGCAACAGGCTGAGCTGAGCTGGCAGATTCCGGATAACTATTATCTGTATCAGCATAAAATTGAAGTGCGGCAGGGCAATCAGCCTGTATCGCTTGAATTACCGCCTGCTAAAGATCTGTATGATGACAACTATGGGCATACCCAGGTGTATTATCAGCAGTTAAAGTTTCAGATTCCGACGCAGGCCAACCAGTCCTATCAGGTGAGCTGGCAGGGCTGTGCCAAAGACCGAATCTGTTATCCGCCGCAAAGTATTCAGTTCAAGACAGATCTGTCAGGTCTGGTGCAATTTGAAGCTGCCGGCCCAGGAAGCAAGCGCTTACTTGATCTAAACGGGTCATCACTGCAACACAATACCCTGTTTAATACAGCGGATTCCTCAGAATCTACAGCAGATGCATTTTCTGCATCCCCTAGCGGGCAACCCGCAGTCGGTGCGGCACAAGACCAAAAATGGTCAGCTCAATTGCTTGAACGCTCTTTGGGTTATGGACTGTTACTGTTCTTTGGCTTAGGAATCTTGCTGGCTTTTACCCCATGTTCCTTGCCGATGCTGCCGATCCTGACCTCGCTGATTGTACGGGACAGCAAAGGTGTCAAAGCCTGGATGATCGCCCTGACTTTTGTCAGCAGTATGGCCGCGGTCTATGCGGTGCTGGGTTTAATTGCGTCTTCGGCCGGCCTGAATTTCCAGCGTTGGTTGCAGCAACCCGGTACCCTGATCGCGTTTAGTGTGTTGTTTGTCCTGTTTGCCCTGAATCTGTTTGGACTGTTTGAGATTAAACTGCCACAACGTCTGGTTCAGCGTCTGGATCGGGCTCAGGCCATGCAGCAGGGCGGTAGTTTGGTCAGTGCTGGAGTCATGGGCATGATCTCGGCGCTGCTGGTCGGGCCATGCATGACCGCACCGTTGGCGGGTGCACTCTTGTTTATTTCCCAGACCCAAAGCCAGTGGCAGGGTGCCTTGCTGCTGTTTACCCTCGGTTTTGGCATGGGCACACCTTTACTGCTGGCCAGTATTTTGGGTGCACGGGTACTACCTAAAGCCGGGCACTGGATGAATCAGATCAAAGTGCTCTTTGCCTTTATCATGCTGGCGCTGGCACTGTATTTTATTCGCCCACTGATTTCAGAAGCGACTTTACAGTGGTTATCCTTAGGCTTGGGCATGGTCTTTGTGACCTATGTACTGTTCCGGATTTTCTGGCATCGTACCAGTCTGAGGTGGTTGTATATCCTGTGTCTGGTGATAGCGCTGCCTTATATCAGCTATAGTCAATATCAGCATAGTCAGCGGTTTTTTGTTGAGCAGTCCAGTACAGAAGCCCAGTGGCATGTGGCACGCAGCGCAGCAGAATTTCAGCAGATTTTGAATATAGCACCGCAAGGGCAAAAGATCGTGATTGATGTCTATGCCGACTGGTGTGTCGCTTGTCAGCCGATTGAACATCGTATTTTAAAATCTGCACAGGTACAGCAGGCTCTGGCACCTTATTTCCTGATCAAGCTGGATTTAAGCCAATACAATGCCTCGCATCAAATGCTGTTAAATCAATGGGAAATTCTGGGACCACCAACCTATTTATTTCTGAATGAGCAGCAGCAGGAAATTCGCGGTTTACGTTTGACCGGTGCTTTTAGCGAAGCAGAATTGCTGGCCCAGCTGCAACGTCTGGCTCAAAGCTCAACTTCATAATCATCGAAAAAGCTGAACCCGTTTAAGAAACCTGCATCTGTGCAGTCACCGGCTCAACATAGGCTTTGACCCGATTACGTCCACCGGCTTTGGCCTGATAAAGCGCCTGATCGGCCTGACTGAGTAGCTGTTGTGGGCGTAACTCGGCTTTGGAAATAGCAATTCCGAAACTGGCAGTCACCGGAATCGGCTCACCTTCATCACTCATCATCTGTAATTGCTGAATCGCGCTGCGGCAGCGTTCTGCTACTTGTTTGGCTTTTTCCAGACTGGTATTTTTCAGCACCAAAATGAACTCTTCACCGCCAAAGCGGCCCACTACATCACTTTCGCGTAACTGTTGGCTTAATACAGCACTGACTTCAACCAAGGTTTCATCGCCCTTATGATGACCATACAGATCATTAATTTTCTTAAAGTGATCCAGATCTAAGAGAACCAGGGCGTAATGGGGTACAGCCGTAGCATTGAGCTGATCCAGACATTGATTGATACTGCGCCGGTTAAACAGGTTAGTGAGCGGATCAATCTGACTGAGCTGCTTGATGAGTTCTTCACGATGACGCCATTGGCTGAGTAAAATTTCAAATAACACCATGCATACAGCTAAAATTGGGACAATGAAATACAGCATTGAAAACAGCCAGAAAGCATTATAAAAATGTTTGTCCTGAATGTTGAATAAAGGAGAATAAGGCAATTGCTGACTGAAGCTCAAATAAGCGCAACCGCCTAAAAAGAGCGAGGCTGGAATCAGCATGCTATAAACCAGCCTGCGATGAAACAGCACCAGTCCCACCATAATTAAACAGACATAGGATGTGGTGGCCACAGGACTGATCACCCCCACGACATAGGCATCACGGCACAGCGAAATCACAAAAGTACCAACTGCCAGATAGGGCAAATAACGTTCCACCAGAGGATTGCTCTGAAATTTATAACAGGGATAAATCAGTGCCAATAAAATCGCTAAAAAGCTGCTGTTCAGGATAACTTGGGTATGAACCCGTTCTAACTGAACATATTGCCAATACTCTGGATTGAATAAAACAAAGATATCCCAACCGAGCCAGGTCAGATGTACGCCGCAGCCCAAAGTTAGCATCAGGATGCACTTTTTGAGAATACTCCAGTTCATCACGACTTCATCTTCGACCAGATATTTCGTGATTCTGTGTTTGATTATTTTTTGTAATACAGGCGATATTCGCTTCATGTTGTCGGTCTGACTTAAATTATTATGGCAACTTTTTAAGATTTATTGACTATTTATAGCTTTATTTACATAAGATAACATAAGTTTTAACACTTGATAAACCACAATATTTAAGGCGTCTGCAAAATAGGAATTTCTAATATTAAAGCTGGTTTTGTTCTAAATTCAGAATGATGTGTTTTATCTGTGCTAATTATTTCATGCAACCTAAGCCTTAAAATGGCTGCATTAGTTAGATAGCCCCATAGATGAGAGCGAAGCCATGAAAGTTTTACAGATTGATTCCAGTATTTTAGGCGATGCCTCTATTTCGCGTCAGCTGACTCAGGCGTTGGTGAGTCAGTTACAACAAAAACATGCTCAGGCCATCGAGCTTGAATATCTCGATCTTGCTGCACAGCCGATTCCACATCTCACGGCTGAAATTTTAATGGGTCAGAATGCAGAACAGACTGCATTAGGCGAAGACATCCTGCAGCAGTATTTACAGGCAGATATCGTGGTGATTGGCGCGGCCATGTATAACTTCGGTTTGCCATCGACCTTAAAAGCCTGGATTGACCGGATCTGTGTGGCGGGACGTACGTTTAAATATACCGAACAGGGCCCTGTCGGTCTGGCTGGCAATAAAAAAGTATATATTGCCAGCAGCCGTGGCGGAGTTTATGGGGAGCAAAGTCCTGCCGATTTTCAGGAAGCTTTTTTGAAAACCGTGTTTAACTTTACCGGCGTAACCGATATTGAAGTGATTCGTGCTGAAGGCGTGAACATGGGCGAAACGATCAAGGCACAAGCCTTAGAGACGGCACTGCAGCAGGTTCAAGCCATCTAAATATCCAAAAACAACTCAAAAGGTCAGCCTATGCTGGCCTTTTTTATATGGATGAACAGTAATTAATCTCGATCCAGACGGTGCGCGAAGGCTGCCAGATCGCTCAGCGCCTGTTGGGCTTCCTCAAACCAGGCACTGAACATCTGAAAGTTATGCCACATGCCGGTATACAGTTTAAATTCCACATCGACACCCGCCTGTTCGGCTTTTTCCTTAAAACGACTGGCATCATCCAGTAGAATTTCCTTGGAACCGACCTGAATATGAGTTGGGGGCAAGCCGCTTAAATCGGCGAAAAAGGGCGAAACTTCCGGATCACCCCGATCGATGGCACGCGGGACATAATATTCAATGCCAGTTTCAACTGTTTCTAGAGACAGCAGGGCATCATGTTTCTTGTTATAGCGCAACGATTCACTGGTCAGGGTCAAATCCAGCAAAGGAGACAACAGAATCAAACCACTCACTTGTGGGAGGTTTTCTTTTTGTAATTTGAGCGCCAAGGCCAGCGCCAGATTGGCCCCACAAGAATCACCGGACAGGATGATATCTTTGGCCTGAACGCCTTGATCGAGCAATAAGTTATACACATCAAACAAGGCTTCCAAGGCCTCTGGATAGGCAGATTCCGGTGACAGCGGATAATCTACATGCAGTACCTGCATCTGGGTTCGAGCCGCAATTTGAGTCATAAAGGCACGATGGGTATTTAAAGAGCCTAAATAAAATGCCCCGCCATGAATATGAAAAATCAGCTGGGTCGACTCTTGCTGCGGCTTAATTTCCTCTGCGCGCAGACCCGCCAGACGTAGCGAACGAATCTGTACGGTTTTGTCTTGTGGAAAGAGTTTGCACATCTGCTCCAGTGCAATGCGCATTGAACTCGGTGGAAGATTGAATCTGCTTGGGGCACGAATGACTGTCTTTAAGATGCTTTCTGTAATTAATTGTTTTGTTAACGGGCTTATCTTCATTTTCCTTCCATCTTTTTGTGCTTTTATTGATCATGTAGATTATTTACCAACCATATTTACAAGGTTACACTAAATAGTCACAGCTAAAAATTGAAAAATTGTTGTGACTTTTTAATACTACAGAGGTCTATTTTCAGACTAAGGAAATGAAGAAAAATGAAAAAAATAGCGCTTATGTTAGGACTACTAGGCTTATCTGTACTGGCAAATGCCGCAGATCCTTTAAATGGCACGGTTTGGAAAACCATTGATGATAAAACCAAGCAGCCTAAGGCCATGGTTAAATTTACTGAACAAAAGAACGGTACGTTGTCAGCAAGTATTCAATCTGTGTTAACACCAGGTGAAGAAAATGCCTGTACCAAGTGTGAAGGTCCGTACAAGAACAAGTCACTCAAAGGCTTGACCATTGTGAAAGGTCTTAAGAATTCAGGTGGTACCAGCTATGACAGTGGTTCAATTCTGGATCCGCAATCTGGTAAAACTTACAAACTGAAAGGCCAACTGGCAGATGGTGGCAAGAAACTTGAGCTTCGTGGCTTTATTGGTGTGGCAGCATTAGGCCGTAACCAGACTTGGGTTCGTGCAAACTAATCCAGTTCGATAGAAAGATAAAAGCCTGACTGCTGTCAGGCTTTTTTGTATGAATTATTTAGGATAATAATTAATTACTTAGGGTGCGATAAGCCGCGTCATCAAAACCGGCAATAAAACCTGTGGGCGTGGCCAAGATCGGACGTTTAATTAAACTGGTATGAGTGCTTAATGCGGCAATTAAAGCATCTTCACTGGACAGCGCCGTTTGCTGCTGTTCTTCAGTCAGTTTGCGCCATGTGGTTCCTTTTTTATTTAATACCACATCCTGACCCAGCGCATTCAGCCAGACTTTAATGGTATCAGCATCGATGCCCTGTTTCTTATAGTCATGAAATTCATAGCTCAACCCCAGCTCAGTCAGTAGGTCAAAAGCTTTTTTCATCGAATTGCAGTTTTTAATCCCGTAAATTTTTAACATATTCGCCATCTAACACATCTTAAATCATGGCCTAGCTTAACCAAATTCGCAGCAGTCGACCATGCAAAATAGAATGATTAGAAAACAATTTAAAATAGGGAGGCAGAATCGTCATCAAAATGACATCAATGCGCTTTAAAATGATCAGCAAGAAAAACAACAATAAAAAAAATAATAATTTTAGGCAGTGGAAATAGAAAACCCGCATTTAATCATCCTGATCATGCGGGTCTCAATTCAACGTCCATTGTCACATCCATGAAAAACAAGCTAAATGTTCTAGTTTGTTTTATTTTCTTCCTACGGCGTCCTGTCCTTATATTGTCATCCTGACATGTCCCTGTGCCGTGAGGCTATAATGCTCTGTTATGACATCGAGATAAACCCAAAAAATACGTCATGTCATGTAAGCAATAAGCCTTAATTGAGTGAACAGGTGTGCACTCAATTGATAGGTATTTTTTTATAGTTTGTAGTCGATGATCACTGGGGCATGATCGCTAAACCATTGTTCCTTATACACCCAGGCATTGACGGTACGCTCTTTCCAGTCTGGTGAGCAGGCCTGATAATCAATGCGCCAACCGACGTTCTTGGCTCGGGCTTGTCCGCGGTTTGACCACCAGGAATACAGTTCTGCTTCTTTGCGTACTTCGCGAAACGTATCGACATAACCGAGTTCATCATAGATATGATCTAGCCAGGCGCGCTCATGTGGTAAACAGCCGGAAGCTTTCTGGTTGCCGGACCAGTTTTTAATATCAATCCGTTTATGCACGATGTTGTAATCACCGCAGACAATCACCGATTTGTTTTCATCGCGCCATTGTTTCAGGATTTTGGCATATTCTTCCAGAAAGTGATCTTTACGCGCTTGTGCTTCATCGCCTGATGAGCCGGAAGGTAGATACAATGAACAGATATGGGCCGTTTGCTCCAAACCTAAATCAAATTCGGCTGCAATAAAACGGCCTTGCGAATCTGCCAGTTCAAAGCCCAGACCATCGGTTAAAGAGACGAAGGGCAGGCGGCTATAAATTGCGGTACCGGCATAACCTGGACGTTCGGCAGGGAATAGATGGGTATACCAGCCTTCCGGTTTAAATTTATCGGTCCACTGCACATGGGTGATCCGGCTTTCCTGCATACAGATCACATCGGCATCCGACTGTTCCATCCATTCCAATAGGCCTTTGCTCACCGATGAGCGTAAACCGTTGACATTAATTGAAACGACACGAAGAATTTTTTGATCACCTGGATAGCTACTCTTTGGTATCATGCGCAAGTCTTACCTTAATTAATGGATTTAGGAGCACCTCATGCCAACGCCAGCTCAGTTTAACCCGCAAGCTTTTATCGAACTCGCATTATCACGCGGTGTGCTTAAATTTGGTGAGTTTACTTTAAAATCGGGACGTGTGAGTCCCTATTTTTTTAATGCGGGTCTGCTGAATGATGGTGAAGCCTTGACATTGCTGGCTTCTGGCTATGCAGCAAAATTAACGGCATGTGACCATGTGGAAGTGGTTTTTGGTCCTGCATATAAAGGTATTCCTTTTGTGGCAGCGACCGCTGTGGCGCTATCACAAAATCATGGGGTGAGTGTGCCTTGGGGTTTTAACCGCAAAGAAGCCAAAGATCATGGCGAGGGTGGCGTGCTAGTCGGTGCTTCTGTAGCAGGTAAAAAAGTCTGGATCATTGATGACGTGATCACGGCAGGAACAGCGATTCGTGAAGTCGTGACAATCTTGAAAAATGCCGGTGCACAAATCACAGGTGTTTTGGTTGCACTTGACCGTCAGGAAAGAGGTCAGGGCGATTTATCAGCCATTCAGGAAGTGCAGCAAGAGCTCGAGATTCCTGTACATGCCTTAATTACCATGAAAGATTTGATGGACTATCTGGAAACCAAGGGCGATCAAGAAGCTTTAGCTAAAATGGAAGATTATCGAGTTAAATACGGGATCTAAGCGGTGATCCTTATCGTAAAGGAAGCTACAGCTTCCTTTTTTGTTTTAAAGTTCAATTGATGTAGAAATTAAGCATGCAAATACAGGGTGAATACTTAAAAAACTAAGTCAAAGTGCTGTAATTCAAAGATTTTTAATATTAAAGACTTTCAGTCTTGATGTAGATGAATACAGTTTAAAATACTGGAAATTGACAATAATATTCAGTGATTCTGTACGCATTTGCTTACATGAGTTCAAGCCGTTTGCGTCTATACGCAGCTTTGCTGCATTACCTATAATGAATTCATCAGGAACAGGATGTTCCATAAAAGAATAACAAGAGATAAATACAAGGAAAGTAAGGTAAGACAGGAGTCATACCCAGCGAACCAACACGAAAAACCCCCGGCAGGATGCTGGGGGGTTTTCATTTTTAGCGATTCATGCAGGCCCAGATGTAACAGGCTTAGACGCGGGGAGAATAAATAAGATGATTTACTGGTTTAAATGACTGGAATAGGTCTAGAGAGTATCACCAACCGATCACTTTTGAAGATTGTTAATCTTTAGAGCCAAAAAAAGCACCTTAAGGTGCTTTTTTTATTGCTGGGCTAAATTATAGCGCAACGATATTGATCGCGTTCGGGCCTTTTTGACCTTCAACTACGCTGAAAGAAACGCGTTGGCCTTCAAACAATGTTTTGAAGCCAGAACTGCTAATTTCTTTAAAATGAGCAAAAACGTCAGGACCTGATTCTTGTTGAATAAAACCAAAACCTTTAGTTTCGTTAAACCATTTCACTGTACCGGTAACTGTAGTAGACATAATATAACCTATCAAATTTTTAATAATTTTAGCCATTGAAATGACTATGGATAACTTTGAAAAACAACAAGAATTGAAATAAAGATCTGAAAAAACTGAGGATTATAAAATAACACTGCGGTACTTAAAGAAGTTTAACTAAACAACACTTTTTTCTAGTTGAGTACAGCATAACCTAAATCAGCAAATATTCAAGTTTTTTATATTTATTATTTATTTTTCTTATAAATATACGTGGATCTTTCTTTTTAAATATGTGCTGGTCAATTTTTTTAGTATGACTGACTGTATAAAAGATTTACTCAAGCAAAACAACAAACATACATTTTACTTACGTTACTTTATGTTAATCAAACTGAACCAGTACGCGGCAATATTTTTCTAAGTGAATGTATTTTATAACATTGGGTAAATTTGTAGCTGGCTTGTTTAAGATAGTTCTGGTCATTGTTCAGCTATTCAAAGGCCCCTATATTAAAAACACATGGAAAAATTAACTATAAGAATTTCTTAATTTTAATTTAAAACCAGAATAAGAGTGAGTCTCATGGATTACTGGAATTGTGTTTTATTAATCTCCATTATTGCAGTTGTAGGCCTAACGATTATTATCCTGCTAGTCGGCTGTAAAATCTGGAAAAACCTGATCGTCACTTTACTGATTTCGACCATAATGAGTTTTTTGATTATCTATGCCATCAACTTTATCTTTGGAAAGAGTCTGCATTTCCTTTGGGGTCACCGGGAAGTCGGGAATCTTGACTTTATGCTTGAAATTGGGCTGATGAGTCTGGTGATTGGTGGGGTAATCACCTTTATGATTATGTTAGGCACCTTGATTGCCAAAAGTAATGATAAACAGAGTGAGGAATAGAAACAGAGAGCAGGCAGTAGCAATGCTTTCTCTGGACAATACACAGCCTCCTTCTCTTGAGTCAATTTAATAACAGCCGACGAAGTATGAATGGGTTTTTCATACTTCGTCGTGGTCTTACCTTTTATCTTAAAAATGATAATCCGTCCTTAAAACATCATTTTAAGTCCTAAAGCATAGATCCAGACCCGGTCAGAGCCGGATGCCTGCTGCCAGACAGCCTGTTTGTTTCCTTTGCTATATTCATAGCCAACCTGCAGATAAGGCATGACTTTTTTACTGATCTCATAACGGGTTTCCAATCCTAATGTCGCATGACTCAGACCAGATTTTTTCGCACTCGCAGCTTGATCATTGAAAATGATATCCAGTTCAATAAAGGGCTGCATAATCAGTTTCTGAGTCAGCAACAGGTCACGTTCTGTTTCCAGTTTGAATCCGACAAAATCATCTTCACCGACATAGAGATAGGCATTGGTTTCAAAAAAATAAGGGGCCAGGCCATGCAGTCCAAGCACTGCATCGAAACGTTCATTTTGTAGGGAAGCTGTATGCTGGCTTATATTTTCCTGACGGTAGCGCAAACCGGTTTGTACATCCCAGAAATCGGAAATATTACGGCTATACAGGATTTCGGCCGCATAGTCAGCCTGACTCGATTCAGATTTATCTGCCTGCAGCTTGAGAAAAACCTTGTTTTCATCAGTACCAATTCTGGCTTCATTCTCTGATTTAAAAGCGCCATTTCCAGCTGAATTGATTTGCCATTTCTGGTCCAGAATGACTTGGCTATAAATCTGTGCACCATGTTCTTTCCGATGGTCATGCTCCGCAGTAGCGCCAACAGGTTTTTCGTGCCCTACAGATTCTTGATCAGATAAAGATCGAGCTTGTTGGGTATGTGAGCGTAGATCCGGCACTGCAATAGGAGCGCTGTGATGTACTGCGGTTTTGCTAGGATGATGATCCTGATGATCCTGATGATCCTGATGATCCTGATGATCCTGATGATCCTGATGATCCGCTGCCAATATACCGAAACTCGCCATGAGCAGTGCACTGCTTAATACCGATTTTAAAAAGAGCTTAGTGATGTGCATGGCTTTCTCCTTGATCCACTGCTGGCTTTGACGGCATTTGTTGCGGCGAAGCATGAGAAGCTTGATCGTCATTCACATGTGCCACAATCAGCTTATTCATCATGCCGGCACTCATGTGATAGAGCAGATGGCAGTGAATCGCCCATTCTCCCAGTTCATCTGCCGTTAATAAGGTTGTGAGCGTTTTTCCAGGTGGCACAATCACGGTGTGTTTATTTGGCATCTGTGCAGCAGATTGACCATTTTCCAGCTGCATAAACATGCCATGTAAATGCATCGGATGCGCCATCATGCTGTCATTGATAAATTTCAAACGGATCCGTTCGCCATATTGCACCTGCAATGGTTCGGCATCACTGAATTTTTTACCATTGATGGTCCAGATATAACGTTCCATGGTTCCACCCAGACGAATCACCAGTTCACGTTCTGCGGCTCGGGTATCGGTTTGTGGCGTCAGGGCTTTGAGGTCTTGATATTGCAATGCTTTATGCCCTGCAGGCGTAGACATATTAGCCCAACCCTCAACCGGTGGATGAGACGGATTTGTCTCGGGTATAGCACTGTGACCTGCGTGCTGGGCATGCTCATCATGTTTAGGCGTATCTGTTGCAGATTGCGTGGTCTGACTGCTGTGTGCGGTATGAGACATGTCATGCTGTTCGCTATGTCCCATATCTTCCATGGTCAATAAGGCACGTGGACGTGGCGTCGGTAATTGAATCGGATGCGTAGCTGGATCAGCCTCATTGTGCAAGCTGCCAATGGCAAAGCCTGAACGGTCGATCGATTCGGCTTCAATCTGGTAATGAGGTGCAGTTGGTTCTACAATCACATCATACGTTTCAGCAGTTCCGATACGGAATTCATCTACAGCGACCGGCTGTACAGCTTGTCCATCGGCGCTGACCACGGTCATTTTAAGCTGGGGAATACGTACATCGAAAAACGACATGGCCGAGGCATTAATGAATCGCAGACGAACCTTTTCATTCGGTTTAAATTGGCCGCTCCAGTTCTGTTGCGGGGTTTTGCCATTGATCAAAAAGGTATAACCGCTGACATCAGACAGGTCGGTTTTCAACATGCGCATCTGGTTCCACATTTTGCGATCTGACCAGGTGGCCTTGAGGCCGTCATGTTTTACTTGCTGGAGTACATCGCCTACGGTTTCACGCTGATTCTGATAATATTCGGCCGATTTTTTTAAATTATTCTGAATCTGTTGGCTGCCCTGTTCATGAAAATCCGACAGCATCACCACATAATCCCGCTCGGTTTTTTCATGCTCAGGCATCGGTGTTTGTGCTTTAGGATAAATCACCAAGGCACCATATAAGCCGTCCTGTTCCTGGCCTTTGGAATGCGCATGATACCAATAGGTACCGTTTTGACGAACCTTGAAACGATAAGTAAAAGACTGCTTCGGTTTGATACCCTGAAAACCATTAAATCCAGGGACACCATCCATTAGGCCGGGCAGGAGCAGGCCATGCCAGTGCAGCGAGGTATCTTGATTCTTCAGGTTATTTTGCACATGAATCACCGCATCATCACCTTCTTCGAATTCCAGCAAGGGGGCAGGGAATTTTCCGTTTACGGTAATCCGTTTGACCGTCTTTCCGGTGAGATTGAGCGGACTTTCATCAATAACCAGATGATATTCTTTAACAGCTGCAAAAACTGCAGACGATGACATCAGGCAAATGCCCAGACATAGGCATTGGGGAATTTTAATTAACATTACTTAATCCTTAATTAATAAAAAATTGAATATTCAGGATTAAGTTTTGGGTGGGCGCAGGATTTCCTGCCAATAACCGGCAAGGTGTTTGGCATGATAAGTTGGGAGGAGGGTTCTTTCTAGAGAATGATGGTCGAATACTGTCAGTTCAGGGGCCGAAATTTGCAAGCCGCTCATCTGGCTTTGACAGGCCATCGTACTGCAATCCAGACAGTCTTGTGAGTGCTGTGGCATATCCGGAAAACAGTCAGCCTGTGTCAGGTCTTGATCTGAGTTATACGCAGATTCATGCATAGCATGAGAGGTGGAGGCTTTTACCATGTCCAGACAATGGCTGCTCATCTGTTCAGACGACATGACCAAATGCATGGTTGTTGCAGAAGCAACAGACACACTGCTCCAGCCTATGGCAAAAACCATAAGCATCACCAACCAGATTTGTTTGACGAGCCGTGTGAGCAAAGTCCACCCTGAAAAAAACGCTGCATGTTTGAGCAATAAAAGCATAAACGCAGTGACTGCAATTAGCAAATCCTGTGCGAGATTATTTTTAGTCAGCTACATCACACTTTTATAGGTTCAGGTTTCAGTTTCGCACTTTTCACATTTTTTACAGTCCAGCAGCATGCCAAGCTTTTCTTTGCGACCTTGCTCGGTCATCACCCAGGGCCGATTTTGCCACGGCGGGGTATGCCGTACATGCTGGCCATGTCCGCAGGCCAGCTCTGCAACCCAATGCTGTTCTTCATCCAAATGAAAACCGATAATTGCCTGTTGCATGGCAAACCTCCTTTTGAGCTCAATCTGCCTCAGTACTTATCTAAAAATCTATACAGAACAAGTCATGCAAAATCACCATAAACAAAAGAATCCACACAAGCTATACTCCTTGCTAAGTCATTTTTTGAAAAAGAGCAGAGACACATGCGCGTACTTGTTGTGATGGATCCCATCGAAAATGTAAACCTGAAGAAAGACTCGACCATGGCCATGCTTTGGGCAGCAGCACGCCGTGGGCATGAGCTTGGTTATGCATTACAACAAGATTTATATATTGAGCAGGGCAAAGCTTTTGGTTTGATAGCGCCGCTACAGGTGTTTGAAGACTATGATCACTATTATGAACTCGGTGAAAAAAAGAAAGAATCCATCGCTGCTTATGATGTGGTGTTGATGCGTAAAGATCCACCTTTTGATATGAATTTTGTCTACACCACTTATATTCTGGAGCAGGCAGAACGCGAAGGTGCATGGATTATTAACAAGCCACAAAGCCTGCGTGACTGTAATGAAAAACTGTTTGCGACCCAGTTCCCGCATCTGCAAGTTCCGACACTGGTGACTTCGCAGCAAAGCCTGATTCGTGAGTTTCTCAAAGAACAGGTCGATGTGATTGTGAAACCGCTGGATGGCATGGGGGGTACTGGAATTTTCCGCCTGTATCAGGATGGCATCAATATTGGTTCAACCATTGAAATGCTGACCAATAACGGTACCCAGCCGATTATGGCACAGCGTTATATTCCTGAAATTGTCGAAGGTGATAAACGTATCCTGATGATTAATGGCGAGCCAGTACCATATTGCTTGGCCCGTATTCCACAAAATGGTGAAGTGCGCGGCAATCTGGCGGCAGGCGGTCTGGGAGAAGCACGTCCACTGACTGAAAATGACCGCGCCATTGCGGCAAAAGTAGGCCCTTATCTTAGAGAAAAAGGTCTGGTTTTTGTAGGACTGGATGTGATTGGTAATTATGTCACTGAAATTAATGTAACCAGCCCAACCTGTATTCGTGAAATTGATGACCAGTTTGGAACCTCAATTGCCGATGATCTGTTTGCTGTATTAGAGGCAGGCCGTTCGCGGCAGGTTTAAACCAGACAGAAAAAGAGCCTCATCTGAGGTAATGCTGATCAGTTAAGGAGTTTAGAAGTAGACTCTTTAACTTTTTAGTCGTTCACGACGGAGTCTTAACTTTATAAATCAAATGCTTGAAAATAATTTGTTACTTTGGTTTCGCCCAAATGAGAAGCGAAGCTTCGCAAGGAAGGCATCTTGCGGAGCAACACTCCTCACCGCAAAACTCGGCAGCCACCATCGACTAGTAAATTTGTCGCAGAAACAATCATTTTTAAATCTAGTCCTGCCTCAAACAGTTGCGGATGACTTTTCTACTTGTCAAATATGATCATGAATTTAAAAAAGAAAATGCTAGTCAATTTCTTAACTGACTGGCATTACTCATCTGAGGCTTTTTTTTATTAAGCATATCGCTTAAATAAAAGCAGCGTCATCAATATCCCTAAGATAGAAAGACAGGCTGTGACTGTCGCGATATGGGCCCATTGTTGTGTCGTGGATACCAGTGCCGCACTCAGAGGAGGTACAAAGAATTGCGCACAGGCTGAAACCTGTAAAACCAGACCGACACTGGCGGCTGCGGCATTGGCACGCGGTGTATAGCGCAGGGTAATCGCAAAGATCGTGGTCGGAATCATTCCGCCAATGAGTGAAAACAGTACGGCACTCACAAACTGTAATTCAAATGACAGCCAAGAGCTTGCCGCAAAAGTCAGCAAGCTGCTGCACAGCATGGCGATAAATCCTGTGCTTAACAGGGTTTTGGGTTTCCAGCCACCTTGCAGCAACATACCTGCGCCAAAGGTACCGCCTAAATTAGCAAGCACCACCATCGAGACCAGAGCCCCTGCGACTTTTAAATCAATCCCATGTTCGATATACAGGGTAGGCAAGAATCCAGTCACGGTTATCCACTGACTGGTATAACAGGCAAAAATAATGGCCAAACACAAAATCGGTGGGTGAGTCAGGGTCACTTTAATAATTTGCCAGAAGGAGGTATTTTCTGTGCTGGCTTGCGGGCGATTCGGCTGTACCGGTGTGACCGCTTCAATATATAAATACCGTTTAATCATCACTGCAATGAGCAGACAGAGACTCCCTAAAATGGCCCAAATACTTTGCCAACTCAGGTATTCAAGCAGCATGGGAATGGTAAAAACAGCAAGACTGACACCAACCCCCATATAGGAACTCCAGAGTCCCATTTTAAAATTGAGTGTTTCAGCTCGGCTGATACGTTTGAGAATGGCAGGGGCACATAAGGAGATAGTTAAAAATCCGATCCCTTCAGTAAAACGGAAGAAATACAACGCCGCGACATGCTGAATCCAGAGGCCTGCCATACTGCTGAGGCCTAAAATGATCAACGCCAAGATCAGACAGCGTTTTAAACCGACTTTTTCTGACAATGCACCAATACACAAGGCAAACAGCATCCCCGCGCCTTGAACCAGAGACAGGGAAAAACCGGCTTGCGTAAAGCTGAGACCTAAATCCTGTTGTAAAATGGGAATAACCGCAGAAAGTTTCCCGACATGAATAGCCGCCAAATAGCCGGCCAAAATAATCCATAGGTCACGAATTGATATTTTTGACATTTATAATGATTTAATCCATTCAATCAATGCGCTAATACAGCTAAAAAAGTATATAGCGATATGGATAACATAAAATTTTATTAAGATTTATATGATTTAGGCATAAGTTAATAGAGCAATTAAACTGGTGAATGAATAGAAATTGCTGAGAAAATCCCGAAAAACAAATAGATCTAACAAATACAGTGAGGGAAAGATTAAATGAAAGAGGGTTAAAATTGTGTTTATATGTCACTTAAGTCTAAGGAAAAATGCCTGCCTGATAACAAAACTAGTTTAAACTTTAAAATCGTATGAAAAAAACAATTAATGCCTTGTTGAAATAAAGTAAATAAACTTTCAAGGCCCTACAATTGTGATTACAATTGACCACTTAAATCAGATTTCCTGTTCCATTTTTTAAATTGAAGAATTAGACCGTGACCGACGCTCAGCAAAAACAGCCTAAACATGTCATGATGATGGCCGCAGGTACGGGTGGACATGTGTTTCCAGCGTTAGCCGTTGCAAAAAATTTACAACAACAAGGGATTGAAGTGTCTTGGCTGGCTACGCCTGCAGGCATGGAAAATCGTTTATTAAAAAATCAGAATATTCCTATTTATCAAATTGATATTCAGGGTGTGCGTGGTAATGGTTTTGTACGTAAGGCCTTGGCCCCTTTTAAAATCATGAAAGCGACTTTTAGTGCCATGAAATACATGAAGCAGCTAAAAGTCGATGCCGTAGCCGGCTTTGGTGGTTATGTGGCAGGGCCGGGTGGTCTGGCTGCGCGTATCCTAGGCATTCCGGTGCTGGTTCATGAGCAGAATGCGGTGGCCGGTTTTACCAATAGCCAATTGTCGCGTGTTGCCAAGACGGTGTGTCAGGCGTTTCCGGACACCTTTCCCGCACAGGATAAAATCGTGACCACGGGCAATCCGGTGCGCCAAGAAATTAGTGACATTTTAAATCCGTCCTGGCGTTATCAGGAGCGTGAAAAAGCAGGATTACCCTTACGCATTTTAATCGTGGGCGGATCTTTGGGGGCGCAGGCCTTAAATGAACGGGTGCCTGAAGCCTTAAAACAGTTCAATGTGCCTTTAAATGTCTATCATCAGTGTGGTCAAAACCATGCTGAGGCGACGCGTGCATGTTATGCCAATGCTCCGGCAAATCTGCACGTCGAAGTCCAGCCTTTTATTGAAGATATGGCCAAAGCCTATAGTGATGCCGATGTGGTGATCTGTCGTGCTGGCGCATTGACGGTGACCGAAATTGCGACGGCAGGTGTGGCTGCGATTTTTGTACCGCTTCCAAGTGCGGTGGATGATCACCAGACTGCCAATGCCGGTTTTCTGGCCAAGATTAATGCGGCAAAAATCTGCCCACAGGCCAGCATGACCCCGGAAAGTTTAAAAACCTTATTAGAGCCGATGCTGAATCGCCAGCTATTAATGGAAATGGCGGTAAAAGCACGTCGACAGGCTCAACCCGATGCGACTCAACATGTGGTCCGTTTAATTCAAGAATTGTAATCCGAGTAAACTATGTCTCCAACAACCCCAGCTGAACAAGCGAAAAAGTTAATTAAAGTGCCGGAAATGCGCCGTATCAAACACATTCATTTTGTGGGGATCGGCGGCGCAGGCATGTGTGGTATTGCAGAAGTACTGAAAAACCAAGGCTATAAAGTTTCCGGTTCAGATATCAAGGCATCCAATACCACCGCACAGCTGGAAGCGAATGGCATTAAAGTCTATATCGGACATGCGGCAAATAATATTAAGGGTGCCAATGTGATCGTGGTCTCTACCGCGATTGATAAAGAAAATCCGGAAATTAAAACCGCGATTGAAAACCGTATTCCTGTGGTTCGCCGTGCGGAAATGCTGGGTGAACTGATGCGTTACCGTCATGGTATTGCCGTTGCCGGCACGCATGGCAAAACCACAACCACCAGTCTGATCACCTGTATGCTGGCTGAAGAAAACATGGATCCAACCTATGTGATCGGTGGTTTGCTGAACCGTACCGGTATGAACGCAGCCTTGGGCGCCAGCCGTTATATCGTAGCCGAAGCCGATGAGTCAGATGCTTCTTTCCTGCACCTGGAACCGATGGCTGCCGTGGTGACCAATATTGATGCCGATCATATGGATACTTATGGCGGTAGCTTCGATGTCCTGAAAGATACCTTTATCCAGTTCCTGCAAAAACTGCCATTTTACGGCCTGGCCGTAGTCTGTGGTGATGATGCCAATATCCGTGAAATCATGCCGCGGATTGCACGTCCATTACTGACTTATGGCTTCAATGAAGACAATGACATCCGCGCAGTAGATGTTGATCAGGATGGCATGCAAACCCACTTTACCGTATTGCGTAAAGAGCGTGAGCCATTGCGTGTAACGGTCAACCAGCCAGGTTTGCATAATGTGCTGAATGCCCTGGCCGCGATTGGTATAGCAACCGATGAAGGCGTGTCTGATGCTTCAATCTGCCGTGCACTGGAAGGTTTTAGTGGTGTGGGTCGCCGCTTTGAGGTTCAGGGTGAGTTTGCGATTGAGGGCGGTGATGTGAAACTGGTGGATGATTATGGTCATCATCCAAAAGAAGTAGAAGCGACGATTAAAGCCGCGCGTCAGAGCCATCCGGACCGTCGCCTAGTGATGATGTTCCAGCCACACCGTTATAGCCGTACCCGTGACTGCTTTGATGATTTTGTGGAAGTGCTTTCTACTGTAGACCAGTTATTGTTGCTGGATGTTTATCCTGCCGGTGAAAAACCGATTGTCGGGGCAGACAGCCGTACTTTGGCCCGTAGCATTCGTCTACGTGGTGAAGTCGAGCCGATTCTGGTCGATGCGGCGGACGGCAACCTGAATCAGATCATGAGAAAAGTATTGCAAGCAAATGACTTGTTATTAACCCAGGGCGCAGGTAATGTTGGAGCAATCTCAGTCGAGCTTGCGCAAAATCACTTATATATAAAATAGTCATCTTGCGTGACTGAATTGAATTGACCAGATTGAAAAAAGTTTAAGGATATAAACGTGTCAAATGCTTCAAAATTCGGAAAAGTTGCCGTGTTGCTTGGTGGTAAATCTGCAGAGCGTGAGGTTTCTCTAGACAGTGGTACGGCGGTACTTGAGGCATTAGTGCGTTCAGGGGTCAATGCGGAAGCTTTTGACCCGCAGCAACGTAGTGTCACAGAACTGGTAAATTATGACCGTGCTTTCATTGTATTGCATGGTCGTGGTGGTGAAGACGGTCAGATTCAGGGTGTACTGGAATGGCTAAATGTGCCCTATACCGGTACAGGGGTACAAGGCTCTGCAATCGGCATGGACAAGGTCAAGACCAAGCAGGTCTGGCAGGGTTCGGAATTGCCGACAGCACCATATCGCATTGTCACCAAAGACTCTGATGCGACCGATATTGTCAATGCTTTAGGCTTGCCTTTGATCATCAAGCCGGTGCATGAAGGTTCAAGTATCGGCATGAGCAAGGTCGAAAAAATTGAAGACTTTGCAGAAGCAATTGCCAAGGCAACTGAACATGATGCCGTGGTGATGGCAGAAAAATGGATTACTGGCCGTGAATACACCATTGTGGTTTTAAATGGTCAGGCGCTGCCCGTGATTCGTCTTGAACCACCTCAAGATGTCGCCTTCTACGATTATGAAGCTAAATATAACCGTAATGATGTGCAATATGGCATTCCGTGTGGCTTAAGCGAAGCTGAAGAGCAGCAGTTAAAAGCCTTGAGTTTGCGCGCATTCCAGGCAGTCGGTGCCAGTGGTTGGGGCCGGATTGATGCCATGCAGGATGAACAGGGCAACTTCTGGTTGCTTGAAGTAAATACTGTACCGGGTATGACCAGTCATTCTCTGGTGCCAAAAGCGGCAGCTGCAGTTGGATACAGTTTTGATGAGCTGTGTGTTGCGATTCTGGAACAGACTCTGACCGGTTCGGCACACTAAATATGGCTCAACTTCCTGTTTCCATGCGCCGTAAACGTGCTGCGATTACTTCAATTCACGACAAGCCGCCAACACGTAAAGAAAAGCTGACCAATTTTGGTGGCTGGTTATTGTTGTGTATTGCGGTATTGGTGCTGGCCTTTGGAATATTGGGCTTATATAAAGTCATGACCAATAGTGACGTGGCAGAGCTGGGCGTGATAGGTACGCGCTCGGCTGCTGAACAGCGTCAGGTCATGCAATATGTGTCACCGATTGTGACCGAAAACTATTTTACTTCGGATCTGGAAGCGATCCGTGATCGTACCCTGGAATTGTCCTGGGTAGATCGGGTCGTGGTGTCCCGAGCTTGGCCAAATGGCATTCGGGTACGGGTCATGCCGCATCATGCGATTGCGCGTTGGGGGACAGGGCGTTTACTAAGTGACAGTGGTGTTATTTTCACGGAAGTCACACCCAAGAATTATCAGGCATTACCGTTACTACATGGGCCGGCGAGCCATGCAGAAACCATGATGCGTCGTTATAATGAAATTAATCAGTTATTTTTGCCACACGGCATTCGTCTAAAAGAACTCTATCTCACCGAGCGAATGACCTGGTTTATGCAGTTTGATTCGGGTTTAAGAATAATTGTGGATAAAGATCAGACCATGAGCAAATTACAGCGCTTGAGCTATCTATCTCAAAGCGACTTAAAGCCGGTCTGGTCTAAAATTTCGGCCATCGACCTGCGTTATCGCAATGGATTGTCGATACAGTGGAAAAATTCAATTCCGCCTAAAATTGTAAATGGGCATTTTATTGTAACCATTGATGACACGGGCGTTGAGAATAATGTAACAGTAAAGCCATAATGATCGGCTTTAAAAAATAGAGGCATTCAAGCCATAAATCTAACAAACATGTAATGGTAGTAGTGAATAATGAGTGAAGCTGTTCCCTCGGTTGTGGCGATTGACATTGGGACACACAAAGTTTCAGTTTTGATTGGCAAGGTACACGCGCCAGACAATATCCAAGTGATTGGTATGGCTACCGCTCGTAACCGAGGCATGAGTAAAGGGAAAATTGTCAGTCTCGATAAAGTTATTACCGCAATTAAAAATGCCGTCCAAGAAGCAGAAGATATGGCGGAGTGTCGGGTGCATTCTGCTTGGGTCTCTATTCCAAGTGCCGAATTAAAAAGTTTTTATGCTTCAGGTCGAACCTCGATCGACAATAGCGAACATGCGATTACCACCAGCGAAGTGGTTCGTGCACTGGAGTTGGCCAAAGCCAGTCATTTGACTTCAGACCATTATCTGGTCAGTGCTGTGCCTCTGGGCTTCGAGCTGGATGACTCATCAGAGTGGGTGCTGAATCCGATTCGGATGTCTGCACATAGCATGACTGGTCATTATCATCTGATGATGCTGCCGATTAGCACCATGCAAAATATTGACCGTGCCCTCAAGGGCGCCAATATTGGTGTGGAGAAAATGGTGGTCTCAAGTCTGGCAACTGCTGAGGCCAGTCTGCTCAAAGATGAAAAAGAATATGGCGTCTGTCTGGTCGATATCGGTGCCGGCACCACCAATGTGGCGGTGTATGTGGATGGTCGTCTGGCCTTAACCCATACCTTCCAGCGTGGTGGCGAGCATGTGACCCGTGATATTGCGGCGGTGTTGCAGACCACGACCGAAGAAGCTGAACGCCTGAAACTGCTGTATGGCTGCGTAGACCTGAAAGTGGTCAAGCCTGACCATATGATTCAGTTCCAGGGGATTGATGGGCCACAAACCATCAGCCGGATTGAGCTGACCGAAATTATCATGGCGCGTTATGACGAGATTCTTGGATTGGTGCGTGATGAACTGGTGAAAAATGGCGCGATCCAGGGCTTGTATCATGGTGTGGTCCTGACCGGTGATGCCAGTCATATTGAAGGTATGGTGAGTTTTGTACGCCGTACCTTGGGTGTGTCAGCTCATTTGGGTAATCCACCAACGCAGGTGTATGCCGATGAACAGCATCAGGCAGCGCTACGCCGTTCGCAATATAGTACGGTCGCGGGTTTGCTGATGTTTAGTCAGAGTGATACTCAAGACACGATTGTAGAACAGGATGATGTAGAGCGATTATCGTTAACTCAGCGCGTCAAGCGGGCTTGGTCTGGCTTTAATGACACCTTGAAATCAATCTTTTAAGTCGATTTTTATTGTGAATATTGTTGAGAAGATGTAGTTAATCGGGCTTGTACTTGACAAGTTAACGCATGAGCAGCATTCTTAAAAACAATTTTATTAAGATTAAGGCAGTGTACGGGCTTAGTGACTGCCAATTATGAATTAGGAATTTTATAGGTCATGGCCTCATTTGAATTTTTCGAAGACGATCATAGCGATAGCAATGGTCAAGCCCGTTTCACTGTGTTTGGTGTAGGCGGTGCGGGTGGTAATGCTGTACAACACATGTTGCAGTCTGATATCCAGGGCGTAAAGTTTGTTTGTGCCAATACGGACAAGCAGGCACTCGATCGCATGGAAGCCGAATTTAAAATTCAGCTGGGTGAGCAAAGTACCCGTGGTCTGGGTGCAGGTGCCAATCCGCAAGTGGGTCAGACTGCCGCAGAAGAAAGCCGTGAACTGATCCGCCAGCAGCTTGAAGGGACCGATATGGTCTTTGTCACTGCGGGTATGGGCGGTGGTACCGGAACGGGTGCTGCGCCAGTGGTTGCTGAAATTGCCAAAGAAATGGGTATCCTGACGGTTGGTGTAGTGACGACGCCATTCAACTTTGAGGGCAAGCGCCGTTTACAATCTGCGGAAAAAGGCATTGAAGCGCTTGAGCAGCATGTCGACTCATTGATTATCATTCCAAATCAGCGTTTATTGAAAGTCTTCCGTGATATTTCAATGAAAGATGCCTATAAAAAAGCGGATGATGTGCTACTGAATGCGGTACGCAGTATTTTTGATCTTGTGGTACGTCCGGGTCATATTAACCTTGACTTCGCCGATTTGAAAACAGCGATGAGTACTCGTGGTTATGCCATGATGGGTGTTGGTTTAGGCCGTGGTGAAAACCGTGCCCGTCAGGCTGCTGAACAGGCTATTCGTAGCCCATTACTCGATAACGTAACCATCATGAATGCCAAAGGTATTCTGATTAACGTAACGGGTGGCGATGATGTCACTTTCGGTGAAATTGAAGAAATCACCGATGTTGTTAACCAGATTGTCGATTTGGATGAAGGTCAGGTGTTCTACGGTACGGTATTTGATCCGGATGCACGTGATGAAATCAGTGTGACCGTGATTGCAACGGGTTTAACCCGTCATGCAGCGGATTCAGTTGAACCGACCAAACGTACCAATGTACAGGCAACGCGCCCAGCAGCAGCCTCACAGGCTGTGGTAGAAGATGATGATGTACCAGCGATTCAGCGCCAACAGCATGAAACCGCTACGCCAGCGAATGCTGCAGCATCAGTTTCAAGCCCGCGTCCAACGCCAATGAGTATTCAGGATTATCTTAAGAATCAACAGCGTAAATAACATGTAACATCATGTGTTTACCATGATTACACAGGAAAGGTGGCTTTTAAGCCACCTTTTTGTTTTTTCTCAATGGCCAAATATGCTAACGTATAGCGGTTTTATTGATGAACAGATGAAAGAAGCATGTTGAAACAACGTACCCTGAAACGTATCGTGAAAGCGAGCGGAATCGGTCTTCACAGTGGGCAAAAAGTCATGATTAACTTTGTGCCGCACCATGCCGATGGGGGAATTGTGTTTCGTCGTATTGACCTGAATCCGCCGGTCGACATTCCTGCCGATGCGATGCTGATTCAGGAAGCTTTCATGTGCTCGAATCTGGTTCAGGAAAATGCCAAAGTCGGTACGATTGAACATGTCATGAGTGCGATTGCCGGTTTAGGAATTGATAACCTGATTATCGAAGTCTCTGCCTCGGAAGTGCCGATTATGGATGGCAGTGCAGGCCCGTTTATCTATTTGCTCATGCAAGGTGGTCTGCAAGAACTGGATGCTGCGAAAAAATTCGTCAAGATTATTAAACCGGTTGAAGCACTGATTGATGATAAGCGTGCTATTTTTAGTCCGCACCATGGCTTTCAGCTGAATTTCACCATTGATTTTGATCATCCTGCTTTTAAAAAAGAACATCAGTCCGCTAGTATCGATTTCTCGACTGAAACTTTTGTTTATGAGGTTAGTGAAGCGCGTACCTTTGGTTTTATGAAAGATCTGGATTATCTCAAAGCCAATAATCTGGCACTGGGAGCCAGTTTGGAGAATGCCATTGGTGTGGATGAAACCGGAGTGGTGAATGAAGAGGGTCTAAGATTCTCTGATGAATTTGTACGCCATAAAATTTTGGATGCAGTCGGGGATTTGTATCTGCTTGGACATCAGATCATTGCCAAATTTGATGGTTATAAATCTGGACATGCTTTGAATAATCAGCTGTTGCGCAATGTGAAAAGTGATCCAAGCTGCTATGAAATTGTAACATTTGATGACGAGGCCAATTGTCCAATCATGTATGTGAATGTGACATAAGTCATTGTGTTTGTGTCTTTATGTTTTAGTTATTGCGTCAATAGTGTGACATGTGTCGCATAATACTGCTTTTCTAATTTATTACATTTGATTGCTATGTTACTTTTTATTGCTTGCCAAACGTAGCAAAGCTTGGCTAAGCTTAGGGTCGCTTATAAAGTCAGCAGCACCACGAAGTAATTCCTGTGTTTCTGCATTTAAGGCTCTTTCAGGTGTTGCTGCAACAGGTTGCGTTTGTGAAGGATTCCGCAAACAAACTTGAAGTTTTGTAAGATCTGTTAATTCATTTATTTGAGAGAGTTGTGAAATGTATTGCTTTTGAAGATAGGCCAATTGACTGATCATGGCCTGGTTTTCACCGGTAATCGTTAACACACCATTTTGATAGCACACAACTTGCCAGCGTTCCGGTTGGGGCAATAGCGGTTGTACGAGTTTCGTAAGTTTCTGCCAGGCAGCAACTTGTGATGAGAGAAACGAAAAGTTTCCTGTTTTTATCTGTTTTCTGGTTTGTTGAAAAACGTTGACAGGTTCCGACATACATAATTCCTACATGTTTATGTCTTAATCTTATGCGCTTCTTTTAGTGGATATCAAGGATAGAGATCTTCAAGGAACTCGATTAAAGCAGTTTAGAGAGGTTTTTTATGCATATGCGACGTATTTTGTTGGCATTTTCTTTATCAGTTTCAGCTGCTTCGGTAGCGTTTGCAGATTTAGTCAATCTAAATCAAGAAAATGGTTCAACAGATCGTATCGAGCAATTGACGCGTACTCTGGCACAGGGTGCATATACTCATCCAGATGATATCGATATTCCAGCGCAAACCAAATTGAATGTTCAGCTACGTGAAAAGCCAGTTGAGCTTAACAATCGCACGCTGGCACAGAAGTATGCAAATACCTCATCTAATCGAGCTGCTGCAAATAGTGCTTATTCCTGGCTGATCGCTCATCCCTTACCCAATTCTCGCGTAAGTTCAAATTACGGTGGTCGTACCATGGGTGGCCGTGCTGAAAATCACTCAGGTCTTGATCTTGCAGCGCCAAGTGGTACACCAATTTATGCCACAGGCCCAGGTATTGTAACCAAATCAGGTTGGGGTACGGGTTATGGTCAATATGTTGAAATCAATCATGGCAATGGCTATTTAACACGTTATGCTCATGCTTCACGTCTTATTGCACGTGTGGGAGAACAGGTACAGGCAGGTGATCATATTGCCAACGTTGGCTGTACTGGCCGCTGTACCGGTCCACACTTGCATTATGAAGTTGTAAAAGACGGTCAACGTAAAAACCCATCTACTTATTTGGCTATGTTACCTTAAGTATAGACCTGAATTTCTATTAGGCTCTTTATACATAAGCATCTCTCCAATAAGCATTTCAAAGCGATTAAGCTAAGGCTCTTCAACCCACATTGAAGGGTTCTTCAGATAATCGCTTTTAAGTCTGATATTATCACCAACTATTATAATGAATGTATAATAAATCTCCTATATTGACTATTTTTTGTTATGTTGTGTAATTAAACGTCACCAATCATTTAGTTCCTAAATAGTACTGCCAAATCGCATTCAGCCAGAGCCATACCTGCTGAGGTCTCAAATATGGTACATATAAGACATTAAATTAGGCTTTTAGGAACTGTAGATTATGGCGTTTTATGGCGATACAGACGCGCAAGAAACCCAAGAATGGCAAGATGCATTTGACTCTGTTTTGCAACACATGGGTACCGAGCGTGCAGCATTTTTATTAGAAAAACTTTATCAACGCGCAATTGCAAAGCATGTTCCTATTCAGCGTTTAAATACTCCCTACTTAAATACGATTTCGGTTGAAGAACAACCGGCAATGCCGGGCGACCAGGATATGGAACGCCGGATTCGTGCGCTGGTTCGCTGGAATGCCTTGGCAATGGTATTGCGCGCAAATAAAACCGGTGATGACCTCGGTGGTCACTTGGCCAGCTTTGCCTCTTCCGCAACTTTATATGATGTCGGTTTTAACCATTTTTTCCGTGCCAACAGTGACAGCTTTGGCGGCGACATGATCTATTATCAAGGTCACTGTGCCCCCGGTATTTACGCGCGTTCGTTTTTAGAAGGCCGTTTGACTGAAGATCATCTGAATAATTTCCGTCGTGAAGTCGGTGGCAAAGGTTTGCCATCTTATCCGCATCCTTATTTGATGCCGGATTATTGGCAGTTCCCAACGGTATCGATGGGTTTGGGCCCAATCATGTCGATTTATCAGGCGCATATTCAAAAGTACCTGATGAACCGTGGCCTGATCAAAGAAGAAGATCGTAAGGTCTGGGCTTATTTGGGCGATGGCGAGATGGACGAGCCAGAAAGCCTCGGTGCAATCTCGCTGGCAGGTCGTGAAAAACTCGACAACCTGATCTGGGTGGTGAACTGTAACTTGCAACGTCTGGATGGTCCGGTACGTGGTAATGGCAAGATCATTCAGGAACTTGAGTCACTATTCCGCGGCGCAGGCTGGCGTGTGATTAAAGTGGTGTGGGGCCGTCATTGGGACCCATTACTGGATAAAGATAAATCTGGCGCACTCAAAGCGGTGATGGAAGAAGCGGTTGATGGTGATTTCCAGCGTTACCAGGTCAAAGGTGGGGCCTATGCACGTGAAAAGTTCTTCGGTAAATACCCAGAAGCCAAAGAGCTGGTCAAGGATTTAAGCGATGAAGATATTGATAATCTGAACCGCGGTGGCCACGACCCGTACAAAGTTTTTGCTGCCTATGCTGAAGCTTGTACTGCCAAAGGTCAACCGACCGTGATTCTGGCGAAAACCGTCAAAGGTTATGGCTTGTCAGAAGAAATCGAAGCAGTCAACAAAACACACCAAATCAAGAAGATGCAAATCAACTCTTTGAAATACGTGCGTGACCGCTTCAACCTGCCATTTACCGATGAGCAATTGGAAGAAGTACCATTCTATCGTCCAAGCGAAAATTCACCTGAGCTGAAATACATGAAAGCACGTCGTGAAGCATTGGGTGGTTATCTGCCTGCACGTCGGAAGGAAAGCGAGCAACTGGCGATTCCTGAACTTTCGGTATTTGATTCGGTCTTGGCGGGTTCAAATGGTAAAGAACAGTCGACCACGATGGTGATGGTACGTTTAATCTCTGCGCTTCTTAAAGAGAAAGCAATTAAAGACCGTGTTGTTCCGATTGTGCCAGATGAAGCACGTACTTTTGGTTTGGAGGGCATGTTCCGCCAGCTCGGTATCTATGCTGCGCATGGTCAGAAATATACGCCTGAAGACCAAGAACAGTTGATGCATTATCGTGAAGCCAAAGACGGACACATGTTGCAAGAAGGAATTAACGAAGCCGGCGCCATGAGTGCCTGGGCCGCGTTAGGCACCAGTTATTCAACCAATAACCTGCCAATGATCCCGATGTACATGTACTACTCGATGTTCGGTTTCCAGCGTATCGGTGATATTGCATGGGCAGCAGGCGATGCACAGGCACAAGGTTTCTTGCTCGGTGCGACTGCTGGTCGTACTACACTAAACGGCGAAGGCTTGCAGCATCAGGATGGTCATTCCCATATTCTGGCCAATACCATTCCAAACTGTGTCTCTTATGACCCATGTTTTGGTTATGAACTGGCAGTGATCGTGCATGACGGTTTACAACGTATGTATGTGAATCAGGAACGTGTGTTCTATTACCTGACCGTGATGAACGAAAACTACGAGCATCCGGAAATGCCAAAAGGTGTTGAAGAAGGCATCAAGCGTGGTATGTACTTACTGGAAGAAGATGAAAAAGCCACGGTTCAGTTACTGGGCTCGGGTGTGATCCTGCGTGAAGTGATCAAGGCGGCGAAGATTCTGCGTGAGGAATATCAAATTCACTCAAATGTCTACAGTGTCACCAGCTTCAATGAACTGGCACGTGATGGTATGGCATGTGAAGAATACAACCGCCTGCATCCACTTGCTGAGGATGTGAAAGAAGCATGGATATCGAAACAGCTACGCGGTACCGAAGGTATTGTGGTTTCTGCAACTGATCATATGCGTGCCTATAGCGAACAGATTCGTGCCTATCTTCCAGATGGCCGCCCATTTGTGGCACTCGGTACCGATGGTTATGGCCGTTCAGATACACGTGGTAATTTGCGTAGCTACTTCGGTGTCGATGCTGCCCATATTGTGGTGGCAACTCTGAAAAAACTGGCAGATGAAGGTGAAGTTGATCCGCGCCTGGTGAAAGACGCGATCTCGACGTTTGAGCTGGATACCGATCGTCCGGTGGCTTGGGCACCGCAAGACACCCCATCTGTACATGCTGTTGCTGACTACAAAGAGGAGAACTAAGCATGCAAATTACGACTCCCGATATTGGTGTAGATCAGGCTACCGTGGCCGAAATTCTGGTCAAAGTCGGTGATACGATTGCGATTGATGACAGCATCGTGTTGCTTGAATCCGATAAAGCTTCTGTTGAAGTGCCCAGCACTTCAGCAGGGGTGGTGAAAAGCATTCTGGTCAGTCAGGGTGATGAAGTGACTGAAGGCGCGGTACTGATTGAACTGCAAGCTGAAGATGGCAGTACGGATGTGGTCGAGCCACAGCAAGCAGATGCCTCACAAAAAACCTCAGAAAATACACCTACGTCTTTGCCTGATCAGGAAATCATGCAAGAACTGGCATCACATCAGCCAAAAGTTTCTGCTGCGCCTGAGGCTCAAGCAAGTTCACAAGTGGTCGATGTTCAAGTCCCCGATATTGGTGTAGAGAAAGCCACTGTCGGTGAAATTCTGGTCTCTGTCGGTGATGAAATCGAGGTGGATCAAAGCATCGTGGTGGTGGAATCGGACAAGGCGACTGTTGAAGTGCCAAGTACGGTTGCAGGTACGGTGGAATTCATCGACATTAAAGAAGGCGACACGATTAAAGAAGGTGTGGTGATTCTAAAAGTGAAAACTTCAGGATCGACCCCGACTGTTGCAGCAGAAGCGCCAAAAGCTGAAGCTGCGCCAGTTCAAGATGCTAAAGCGGAGCCAGTGGCTCAAGCTGCAGCAGCACCTGCGGGTGATGTTGAAGTGATGGTGCCTGATCTGGGTGTAGACAAAGCAGCTGTGGCTGAAATTCTGGTTTCTGTCGGTGATACGGTTGAAAAAGACCAGAGCATCATCGTGGTGGAATCAGACAAAGCCACGGTTGAAGTGCCAAGCACAACTGCTGGGGTGATCAAGGCGATTCATGTTGAGCTGGGACAAAATGTCTCTGAAGGCATTGCACTGATGACAATTCAAGCTGAAGCGCAAGCAGAGGCTGCACCTGTTGCGGCTAAAGCGGAAGCACCGAAAGCAGCTGTTGCACCAGTAGAGACCACCAAAGCAGCACCTGCGGCATCTTCTACTCCAGCGGTGGCGACCTCTGACAATGCCGACAAGCTGACGAAAGAGCAGAATGTCGCCAACTCGAAAGTCTATGCCGGCCCTGCTGTACGTAAACTGGCACGTGAACTGGGCGTAGTATTGTCAGAAGTTCAGGCTTCAGGTTCCAATGCCCGGGTGATGAAAGAAGATCTGAAGGCTTATGTCAAAGCGCGCCTGACTGCGCCGCAGGCTGCTCCTGTAGCCGCTGCTGTTCAAGCCGCAGGTCTACCAAAATTGCCAGACTTTAGTGCTTTTGGTGGTGTGGAAGAAAAAGCCTTGACGCGTTTGCAACAAGTGTCTATTCCGCAGTTGTCGCTGAATAATTTCATTCCGCAAGTGACCCAGTTTGATGCAGCCGATATTACTGAACTGGAAGCGTGGCGTAATGAGCTGAAAGGCAACTTCAAGAAAGAAGGCCTGAGCCTGACCATTATGGCCTTCATCATCAAAGCAGTTGCGCACTTGTTAAAAGAAGAGCGCGAGTTTGCTGGTCACTTGGCCGATGATGGCAAGTCAGTCCTGCTACGTAACGAGATCCATATGGGGATCGCGGTGGCAACGCCAGATGGTTTAACGGTTCCGGTATTGCGTCATCCCGATCAGAAGTCGATTAAACAGATTGCCACTGAGCTGGGAAGCTTGGGTCAAAAAGCGCGTGACAAGAAATTGTCGCCAAAAGATCTGCAAGGGGCGAACTTTACCATTACCAGCCTGGGCTCAATTGGTGGTACTGCATTTACGCCGCTGGTGAACTGGCCGCAAGTGGCAATTCTGGGAATTTCACCTGCCACCATGCAACCCGTCTGGAATGGTGAAGGCTTTGATCCACGCTTGATGCTACCGTTGTCTTTGTCATACGATCACCGTGTGATTAATGGTGCAGATGCTGCGCGTTTCACCAACAAGCTGACCCAGCTGCTCAAAGATATCCGTACTTTATTGATTTAATCTGATCAGATTATTTCAATCATAGACCCTGCTTCGGCGGGGTTTATTTTTGCCACATTGAAAAATAATGGATTTGATTCTATACTTGGCGCACTTCATTGGGGAGTAGCCGCCTTTTGCGCAAAGCAGAAGGGTGATGGTCAACATATTTGCTCAACCGAGCATGGTCATCATAGCAAAGAACCAAGTCAGCTTTTCCAAGCTTTCTTTTGTTGGCAAGACCTTTGATTTACCACTCTGCAGATTTTGGCTAGCAGGAGCGGTGAGTCATTGGTATTGGATGCTAGCCAGAGAAAAACCTCATGTATGAATTCCTACTGTCGACTGCAATCGTAGCGCTGGCTGAAATGGGTGATAAAACCCAACTGCTGGCTTTGCTGCTTGCTGCACGTTTTCGCAAACCTGTTCCTATTTTAGTTGCCATTTTATTGGCGACGCTGATTAACCACGGCCTTTCTGCGGTATTAGGGCAATGGGTGACCACGGTGATTGGGCCGGAGGTGCTGCTGTGGATCGTCTCGATTGGCTTTATCGCAATGGCTGTCTGGATGCTGATTCCGGATGAACTCGGTGATGAAAATGCCAGTATCAATAAATGGCAAAAATTCGGGGTCTTTGGTGCAACCTTCATTTTGTTCTTTCTGGCAGAAATTGGCGACAAGACCCAGATTGCTACAGTAGCACTGGCGGCACGTTTCGACAGCGTCTTCTGGGTGATGTTAGGTACTACGCTGGGTATGATGCTGGCCAATGCACCTGCAGTATTTTTGGGTGATAAACTGGCGAACAGACTGCCGATCAGCCTGATCCATAAAATTGGCGCGGCCATTTTCCTGGTCATAGGTGTCGCGACACTGGTCCAATACTATTTATTCTAAAGCCTGAAACAAGAACTGCATGAATCCAATCCTGAGCTAAAAACTCAGGATTTTTTCTGCTTAAAATTCTCTGAAAACCTTGATAAATCTCGTGATATGGCCAGTTTTATGGATTGTAAATTCTATTAATTCCTTATATGTTGTACGGGTATAAAACAGCAGTTTTAACTATAAATTGGGGAATTTACATGGTTTTTGAGCGCACCACATCGCAAGTCCTGTTTGATAACGGGACACATAAATGCATTAGTTTTACCAGTCTGGTCAAAGGTGAAGGCGTTCAGGCAAACCAGTTTTTGATTATTGACAATGAGCGCGCTGCGGTACTCGATCCGGGTGGCGATTTGACCTATGTTCCGCTGACCATGGAGCTGAATAAATACACCCGCTTGACCCATCTGGACTATGTCATGGCTTCACATCAGGACCCGGACATTATCACTTCCATGCCGCGCTGGCTGGTATATACCGATGCCAAAGTGGTGGCTTCCAAGCTCTGGGCGCGTTTCTTGCCACATTTAAACTCGGCTTTTATGAGTGACCGCATGAAAGGCAACTGGCTGGATCGGCTGGTCGAGCTGCCGGATCATGGCCAGATTATTCCCTTGGGTAATTCTAATATCGTGGCAGTCCCGGCGCATTTTCTGCATTCGGTGGGCAATTTCCAGTTTTATGATCCGATTGCCAAGATCCTGTTTTCGGGAGATATGGGTGCATCGATGGTCGATGATGCTGCCAAACCATTGGAAAACTTTGCTGCGCATATCCCAAAAATGAAAAGCTTTCATCAGCGTTATATGTGCAATAACAAGGTGATTCGTCTTTGGGTGAACATGGTGCGGGGCATGGATATCGAGATGATTGTGCCGCAGCATGGCACGCCTTTTATGGGTAAAGAGCAGATCACCCAGTTTCTGGACTGGATTGAAACGCTGCAATGTGGCACCGACCTGATGGACGAAACTGTTTTTACCTGTCCTGAATAGTTCACAGAAAAATAAAATTTTTCTTGTGTAGAAAAACAACATTTTTTATATTTCTTCTCCAAAAAACTTTTTTTTGATCATGAGAACTTATAAGAAATGTTATCTCAAGTTCCAACACCAGATGCATGTTTAAGCTGCGGGGCGTGCTGCGCCTATTTCAGGGTTTCGTTTTACTGGGCTGAAGGGATTCATATGCCTGAGCATTATACGGAACCTGTAACAGCAGTTTATTCATGTATGGCTGGAACCAATCAAAAAAATCCACGCTGTATTGCACTGGATGGCACCATTGGCCAGCAGGTCAGTTGCGGTATGTACGAGCTGCGCAGTTCATCCTGCAAAGAAGTACAGATCGCCGATGATCAATGCAATAAAGCCCGTTTGGCACATAATATGTTGCCTTTTATTCAGATTGAAAATGATGAAGCTGACAATGATGACAGTTTTGAATACGTCAGCTAAATCGACCCAAAGCAGAGTTTAGGCTCTGCTTTTTAGCTTTTCAAAGTATCGGGATTGAGTTCAAGCATCAGACTACTGTGGTCAGTTCTTTTCTGATGTCGTAGTTCTCAAATTGATTCACTGGAAAAAATCCAGCCCTCAAAACTATTTTAATGCAAAAATAATTTTGCAATTGCAATGAAATTTAAGTCGATATTTGTTTATAATAGTGCACGGAAATTACCAGTGAGACTGTTATGTTGACCATCGTTCAAGACGCGTTAACCTTCGATGATGTCCTATTACTCCCTGCCTATTCTACTGTTCTCCCAAAAGATGTCTCTCTAAAGACACGCCTGACCCGTGGCATTAACCTGAATATTCCTCTTGTGTCTGCAGCGATGGATACGGTGACTGAGTCCCGTATGGCAATTGCAATGGCGCAAAACGGTGGTATCGGTATTTTGCACAAGAACATGGATATCGCTGTTCAGGCTGCAGAAGTGCGCCGTGTGAAAAAATTCGAAGCGGGTATGGTCAAAGACCCGATTACAGTTACTCCTGAAACCACAGTACGTGAATTGATTGCTTTGACTCAAGCCAACAATATCAGTGGTGTACCAGTGGTGAAAGATGGCAAAGTGGTCGGTATTGTCACCGGTCGCGATACACGCTTTGAAACCAATCTTGAGCAGCCAGTCAGCAACATCATGACTGGTCAGGATCGTCTGGTAACAGTTCGCGAAGGCGAATCGAAAGAAAATATCCAAGCCTTATTACAGCAGCACCGTATTGAAAAAGTATTGGTGGTGAATGATCAGCAAGAGCTGAAAGGCTTGATTACGGTGACAGATTTCCGTAAAGCTGAACTTTATCCAAACAGCTGTAAAGATGATTTAGGTCGTCTACGTGTCGGTGCTGCAGTCGGTACCGGTGCAGAAACCCCAAGCCGTGTTGAAGCACTGGTTGAAGCTGGAGTCGATGCGATTGTTGTCGATACAGCACATGGTCATTCTGCGGGTGTGATCGAGCGGGTACGTTGGGTGAAAGCCAACTATCCACAAGTTCAGGTGATTGGCGGTAACATCGCAACTGGTGATGCTGCATTGGCCTTACTTGATGCAGGTGCGGATGCGGTTAAAGTCGGGATTGGTCCGGGTTCAATCTGTACCACACGTATTGTGGCCGGTATTGGTATGCCGCAAATTTCTGCAATCGATTCTGTGGCCAATGCGCTGAAAGATCAGATTCCTTTGATCGCGGATGGTGGTATCCGTTTCTCTGGCGATATGGCCAAAGCGATTGGTGCGGGTGCAAGTACCATTATGGTCGGTTCATTGATGGCCGGTACTGAAGAAGCACCGGGCGAGGTTGAATTCTTCCAGGGCCGTTACTACAAAGCCTACCGCGGTATGGGTTCGTTGGGTGCCATGGCGGGTGCAACCGGTTCGGCTGACCGTTACTTCCAGGACTCTAAAGCCGGTGCCGAGAAACTGGTTCCTGAAGGCATTGAAGGTCGCGTACCGTACAAAGGTCCAATGGGCAATATCGTGCATCAGATGATGGGCGGCCTACGTTCTTCGATGGGTTATACCGGTTCTGCCGTGATTGAAGACCTGCGTCAAAATGCCAAGTTTGTGAAAATCACTTCTGCCGGTATGTCGGAATCACATGTGCATGATGTGACCATTACCAAAGAAGCACCCAACTATCGCGTGGGTTAATCTCCTGTGATTTAAAATTTTTAAAAGCCGTCATGCAAATGACGGCTTTTTTATTTTGGTGTAAAGTGTGGCACAGGGAAAAAATGGGTGAGATCAATCATCCGCTAAGAAGTGAGATAAAGATGAGTTATTTTGGTACGGATGGTATTCGTGGAAAGTTTGGCGAATTGCCGATTACCCCTGAGTTTGCCCTGAAATTGGGGTTTGCAGCCGGTAAGGTTTTAAAGCGTCATAGTAAAAAAGCCAAGCCCTTGGTGGTTTTGGGTAAAGATACCCGTTTGTCTGGCTATATCCTGGAAGCCGCCTTGCAGGCAGGTTTAAATGCGGCTGGCGTCTATGTTCATCTTTTAGGCCCACTGCCAACACCGGCGATTGCCCATTTGACCCGCGCCTTGCATGCCAGCCTGGGAATTGTAATTTCTGCTTCGCATAATCCGTATTTCGATAACGGTATTAAGTTTTTCTCGGCGGAAGGCAAGAAATTACCGGATGCCTTGCAAGAAGAAATCAATCAGGAACTCGAACAAGATTTCATCATTGAAGATACCGCGAGCCTGGGTAAAAGTATCCGGGTCAAAGATGCCAATGGTCGCTATATTGAATTCTGTAAATCGACTTTCCCCTATCATCTGGACTTGAATGAACTCACCATTGTGGTGGATTGTGCCAATGGTGCCGCCTATAACGTCGGGCCTGCTGTGTTCCGTGAGCTGGGCGCACGTGTGATTGCCATTCATAATGAACCGACCGGGTTAAATATCAATAAAGACTGTGGTTCGACTCATCCTGAAAGCTTGCAACAAGCCGTGATCCAGCATCAGGCCGACTTAGGTGTTGCTTTTGATGGCGATGCCGACCGTGTAGTTCTGGTGGATAAGTCTGGAAAGCTGATTGATGGCGACCATATTCTGTATATTCTTGCCACGCAAAGCTCGAAAAAGCCGGCAGGTATCGTCGGTACCTTAATGAGCAATATGGCACTGGAACTGGCACTGGAAAAAGCTCAAGTGCCATTATTACGTGCCAAAGTCGGCGACCGTTATGTGTTGCAAGGTCTGGAAGAAAACGGCTGGACGATTGGTGGCGAGCCTTCTGGGCATATTCTGACCTTGGACAAGAGCACCACCGGCGATGCCATTATTGCCGCCTTGCAAGTGCTGACAGTCATGGTTGAACAGAAGAAAGCCCTGCATGAGCTGGTGGCTGATTTTCAACTGTTGCCAAATGTCCTGGTCAATGTGCGTTTAGATGCCATGTTTGATCCTTATTCAGTACCGGCCTTGGCCGCTGAATTTGAAAAAGCCGAACAGCAGCTTAAAGGGCGTGGCCGCTTGTTGATTCGTAAATCAGGCACTGAACCGGTGATTCGTGTCATGGTGGAAGGCGAAGATTTAAGTGAAGTGACTGCACTGGCAAATTCATTAGCTGATGCTGTACGTGCCAATGCCGCTTAGAGGAAGAAAGAATGAGTGATCTGATCAAAGATCTGAGTGAGCTACGCCTGAATTATCAGAAAGGCGAGCTGCAAGAACAGCAGGTCAACCCGAATCCGCATATGCAGTTCTTGCAATGGTTTAACCATGCACTAGAAGCGAAGCTGCATGAACCCTATGCCATGTCATTGGCAACGGCGGATGCTCAAGGTCGTCCGCATGTGCGTACCGTATTACTGCGCGGGGCGACTGAAGCCGGCTATGACTTCTATACCAATTATGACAGCCAAAAAGGTTTGGATCTGGCCGAAAATCCGTATGCTGAATTATTGTTCTATTGGCAGGATCAGGAACGTCAGATTCGGGTGAGTGGTAAAGTCATCAAGATTTCTGAACAGGAGTCGACTGATTACTATCATAAACGCCCACGTGACAGCCAGATTGCTGCGCATATCAGCACCCCGCAAAGTGGGGTAATTGCCAGCCGTGAAGAGCTGCAACAGCGTTTCTGGGATTTGCATAATCAGGTGGCGAATCAGCAACAGCTGGATAAACCGGAGTTTTGGGGCGGTTATCGTCTCGAACCCGATTATTATGAATTCTGGCAGGGCCGTCCGAACCGTCTGCATGATCGTTTAAGCTATGAGAAAATTGACGGTGCATGGCAATTGCAACGCTTGATGCCTTGATTATGCCAAAAATCATGCCAAAACTTGACATCAAACAGCGCCCCTTTCTGACCCGTCCTGAAAATTTTCAGGGTGTTCCAGCGTTTGTGGCTGAAATTCTGGCCCGTCGCGGGGTGGAGTCCGAGCAGGAACTTGAGCTTAAACTCAAGCATCTGCTGGCACCGACCATGAAAGGCCTGACGGATGCGATTCAGTTGATCGATCAGGCAATTGATCGTGGCCAGAAAATCGTGATTGTCGGCGATTACGATGCCGATGGTGCAACCAGTACTGCACTCATGGTGCTGGCTCTACGTGATATGGGCGCCAAGGTCGAGTATCTGGTACCAGACCGTTTTAAGTATGGCTATGGTCTGACTGCTGCCATTGCCGATCTGGCTTTCGTCAATTTCACGCCTGATCTGCTGATTACCGTGGACAATGGTATTTCCAGCCATGCAGGAGTGAAACAGGCGCAAGATCATGGTATGCAGGTGATTATTACCGATCATCACCTGACCACCAAGCCGACACCTGAAGCCGAAGCGGTGGTCAATCCGAATCAGCTGGGTTGTGATTTCCCCAGCAAAGCCTTGGCCGGGGTCGGGGTGGCGTTTTATGTGCTGGCCAATCTGTCGACCCATCGCAAAAAACTTGGAAAATCGACCACTCAAATTATTCATTATCTTGATCTGGTGGCACTCGGTACTTATGCCGATGTCGCCAGTCTGGACTATAACAACCGGATTCTGGTCGATGCGGGCCTGAAACGGATTCAGCAAGGGCAGTGCCGCGCAGGGATCAGTGCGCTACTGGATATTGCAAAACGTGATCCGGCAGGTCTAAAAGCGCAAGATCTCGGTTTTGTCTTAGGGCCGCGAATTAATGCAGCCGGACGGATGGAAACCATGGACATCGGGATCGAGTGTCTATTGGCGCCGGATCTGGCAAACGCCTATCCACTGGCCGAACAGTTGAATCAACTGAATGTTGAACGCCGTCAGGTCGAAGCTAAAATCAAGCAGGACGCTTTAAACGAACTTGAGAAAATCCAGCTGGACGAAACTGAATTGCCGGCTGCATTAATCATGTTTGAACAGCATTGGCATCAAGGTGTCATTGGTATTGTGGCGGGGCGTTTAAAAGAGCAATTTCATCGTCCGAGTATTGTCTTTGCGGCAGATGAAGATGGAATACATATCAAGGGTTCAGCGCGTTCGATTGACGGGATTCATATCCGTGATGCGATTGAACAGGTGGCGGAGCAATATCCACATTTAGTCAGTCATTTTGGCGGGCATGCAGCGGCAGCGGGTTTAACCCTGAAAAAAGAAAATTTTGCTGAATTTAAGCAGGTCTTTGAAGCGCTGATTGCTACGATGGACGCGGATTTATTCACTGCGACTTTATGGACGGATGGGGAGCTATCCGCTTCGGCTTTCCAGATCGAAACAGTCGATATCCTGCAAAATTTAAGTCCGTGGGGGCAAAAATTCCCTCCACCTATTTTTGAAGGGATCTTTAAGATTATGGACTATCGTTGGCTCAAAGATGTACATCTTAAATTACGCGTGGCTTTGGAAAATGGGCAGGTGATTGATGCGATCGCCTTCAATGCAGCGGATAAATATGAATTTGATCCGATGAAAGATACGCGCTTGGTGTATGAGCTGGATAAAAATGTCTTTAATGGCAATGTCAGCCTGCAAATGCGGATTATCCATTTAGAACAATAGGCCATAAAAAACCGCTCGAGTGAGCGGTTTTTTGACTTTTAATCGGAATGATTAGAAGCGGAAAGTACCATTGATACCAAACGAGTCAATACCGTCAGTTGTGTGGTAATTTACACCTGCTGCAATAGTTGGCGTAAAGAATTTTTGAGCTTTAATACCGAACAGTGTATCTGAACCATCTGCAGTAGAATCAGCAATAGATAGACCTACACTGAGAGTTGGATCGATATAAAGATCAGCAGCTAAGCGATAGGTTGTTTCATCACCAATATAAGTTAAACCTTCAAAATTGGTGAAATGATTGCCAATTTGAGTCACGTATTTGGCACGTAAAGATAATGCAGTGTCATCACCTACAGTAAGTGCATTTGAAAGATTTGCGGTGAAACCATAGTTTGCCACTTGAACTGGGTCTACGCTTTCATTTGCGGCACCTACTGCTAGCAACAAGCCAGTAACTGGTAGGTAACCTACTTCAAGCGCATAACCGGTATTATCGTCACCTGCAAAATCAACTTGGTTAATAGTACCGCTTACATAAAATTGAGTATTTGGAATATAAAACTCACCACTTACACCAAACACATCAATATCTTCATCGCCATCACCGCTTGCATTTGCATAACCTAAGCCAATATTACTTGCTTTATTTAGGAAAGCCGCTTCTGCAAGTGGAGAGTTCTTAACTTGAACATCATTTAAATAATATTTTCCATTGATGAAAAATGTATCTAGATCCCCAAGGTTATCGATATCAGTGTTTTCATACCCTACATTAAGTTCAGCTTGGTAAGCATGTGCAGTTCCTAGGCTAGCAAGAAGTGCTGTAGCAAGAGCAAGTTTCTTAAACATTTAGATTTTCTCTCTTTGTTATAAAAATATGACTGTATTATTAACAGTTGTAACAAATTGTACAGTTTATATTCGTTCAGTCAATGTGCAAAAAATACCTAAATGCTGGTTAAGAGTGCAATAAAAAAACCCATCCGAGGATGGGTTTTTTATAAATGACTAATCTGTGGTTTTAGATTAGAAGCGGTATTTCGCTGCTACACCAAAAGTATTATAGTCATTGTTGAACTGTTCACCAAAGCCGACACGGCCTTCCAGGCTCACTTGCTGGTTAATGAACTTACGTGCATTGATACCGAATTCGCTGCGATCCGTAATATCATTGTTGTGATAATCAGCACCGACACTGAAGGTTTTGTCAATGAAATAATCTGCTGCCAGATTGTATTCATCTAGATCACCAAAAGCTGCACCTGCTTCCAGGTTGATATCTTTACCATTACTAAGTGTAGTCACGTATTTGGCGCGAAGTGTTGGATCTACACCATCATCATTGTCGTTATCCCAACCTTTTATACCCGCCGCAATCAATAGACCTGGAGCTGGTAAATAACCAACTTCTACACCGTAAGTAGTTAAATCGTTATCAATCTCATCATTATCTTGCAGATCATGACCATTCACGTTACCGCTCAGGTAAAAGTCAGAATTCGGTACGAAATACTCTGCACCTACGCCATAACGATGCGCTTCACTGTCACCAATCTCATTATATTGATAGTGAGCATTTACGTTACTGGCACGATCAAGGAAAGCTGCCTCTGCTAATGGTGCATTACGTGTTTGAACTGGATTGAAGTAATATGTACCATCAACACCGAAAGAGCCACTGGTTCCACCGTTATCAGGATCAAATACGCCTGCTGATGCACCAATTTCTGCCTGGTAAGCATGTGCTGCTGTACCTGTCATTGCTATTGCTGAAAGTAGTGCCGAAGCAATCGCTAATTTTTTCATGGTTACTACCCCTCAAATCTTTAGTTAAAAACATTACACTTTTTGTTACAACTTTCAGTCTAGAGCAATTTCAAAGATCGTCAATCAAAGGAAAGTTACAGCAATGTGAATAGCGTAATCTTATGTAATCTTTTCTAAATAAGTAACTGAATAATAAAATTAAATTTATAATGTAGTGTTTTATTAAAACTGTGTAGATATTGTGGAATGTATTGAATTTGCTGATTTTTTATTCAATTTGGTAGGTTTTTTTAGACGATAAAATTAAGTGAAAAAGTATATTTTGATAATGAATGCGAGACGTGAAATCCGATCAAGCTTCAGATCAAAACGACATTTAATAACCGATTCAATTGTCAAAAATTTTCTGACGAAAACATAACTCTAAATTGGGATGACATTCGAGCTTTGGACTGGATCCATCACACTGAAATAGCAGAAATAGACTGTGCTATAATATGGGGCTAAATAATTTGTGCCTAATTTTGATTGAGAGTAATTCACGTGGAAATTAATCCGTATCTAAACCAATTAAAAGACTTAAACGAACGTGGTCAAACACTACGGGGGTATCTTTGACTACGATCTGAAAAAAGAGCGTTTAGAAGAAGTCCTGCGTGAATTAGAAGATCCCACCATCTGGAATGACCAGAGTCGTGCCCAGGCCATGGCCAAAGAAAAAGGCGAACTTGAGAACGTATTAAATGTGCTGGATGGTTTGACCACACAGCTTGAAGATGCGCAGGCCTTGCTTGATCTGGCAGTGGAAGCGGATGATGAAGGCTTACTGGAAGATGTACAGGCTGAACTGACTACAGCTGAAGAAGAACTGGCTAAACTTGAATTCCGTCGTATGTTCAACAATCCGATGGATCCTAATCCTTGTTATTTAGAAATTCAGGCCGGTTCGGGTGGTACTGAAGCGCAGGACTGGGCATCCATGCTCATGCGGATGTACCTGCGCTGGATTGAACGTCATGGCTTTAAAGCAGAAATCATGGAAGAATCGGACGGTGATGTTGCAGGGCTTAAATCAGCGACGATTCGTGTAGACGGTGAATATGCCTATGGCTGGTTACGTACAGAATCTGGGGTGCATCGTTTAGTGCGTAAATCGCCATTTGACTCGGGCAACCGTCGTCATACCTCATTCTCGGCTGTGTTTGTTTCGCCTGAAGTCGATGACAATATTGAGATCGAAATTAATCCGGCAGATGTGCGTACTGATACCTATCGTGCATCGGGTGCCGGTGGTCAGCATATTAACAAAACAGATTCTGCGGTTCGTTTAACGCATGCACCGACCGGGATTGTAGTGGCCTGTCAGAACCAGCGTTCACAGCATGCCAACCGCGACCATGCCTGGAAGCAGTTACGCGCCAAACTTTATGAACGTGAAATGCAAATTCGTAATGATGCTGCAAAAGCGCTGGAAGATACCAAGTCTGATATCGGCTGGGGAAGCCAGATTCGTTCATACGTTCTGGATGATTCACGTATTAAAGACTTACGTACCAGTGTCGAAAGTTCCAATACCGGCGCGGTTCTGGATGGCGATCTGGATAAATTTATCGAAGCAAGCTTGAAACAGGGCTTGTAAGAAATTGTTTAAATAGCTGGCGTAACCAAGTTAGTACAGACTGTGACTCTTATATCTAAATTTATCGATATATAAATCGATAAAATGCGATATAATCGGTTTAGATGCTGAAACAAATTTTGTTACGCTACAGATTGTGATGTACCTATGGATCTTGATCTAATTTTTAAAGCCTTAGCCAATCCGATACGCCGGCAGATTCTGGAATGGTTGAAATCGCCAGAACAATATCTGTCTGTGGAAGAGTGTGGCGGCTTTCAACGTGGGGTCTGTGCAGGGCAGATTGAAAAGTTAGGACAAGTCTCTCAGTCCACCATGTCCAATCATTTGTCTGTCTTGCAGCAGGCCGGTTTAATCACCGCGACCAAGCACGGACAATGGTCTTATTTCTCGCGTAATGAAGCTTTGATTCAGCAATATATCGACTATATGCAACAACACCTTTAATCCAACAGGTGGGAGTACCGATGGCTGAATTAAATTCTCCTTTAACGCTCGGCGCGTTAGAACTTAAAAACCGTGTCATCATGGCACCGCTTACGCGTAGTCGTGCAACTGACGACCGCGTACCAACGCCAATGATGGCCGAATACTATGCACAACGTGCAAGTGCCGGTTTAATCATTTCTGAAGCCACGGTGATTTCTGAAGAAGCCAATGGTTACCGCAATACTCCTGGTCTCTTTACTGATGCGCAGGTAGCAGGCTGGCAGCAGGTGACTCAAGCGGTACATGACCAAGGTGGCCTGATTGTGGCGCAGCTGTGGCATGTGGGCCGTGTGTCTGATCCAGAACTGTTAAATGGTGAAACGCCAGTATCGGCGAGCAGTGTACAACAGGCCGGTCATGTCAGTTTATTACGTCCAAAACGTCCTTATGTGTTGCCGCGCGCGCTGGAAATTTCTGAAATTCATGCGATTACCGAACAATATAAACAGGCGGCAATTTGCGCCAAAGCTGCCGGTTTTGATGGAGTTGAACTGCATGCCGCCAATGGTTATCTGATTGACCAGTTCCTGCAAACCAAGACCAACCAGCGTGAAGATGAATACGGTGGTTCAGTCGAAAACCGTGCCCGTTTCCTGCTGGAAGTCATGGATGCACTGATTGATGTCTGGGGTGCAGGCCGTGTCGGAATTCATTTGGCACCGCGTGGCGATGAACACGATATGGGCGACAATGATCCACGTGAAACCTTTGGTTATGTGATGGAACAGTTGGGCAAGCGCCAGATCGCGTTCTTCTTTACCCGTGAATATCTGGCGGAAGACAGTATCTCGGAGTATATGAAACAGCGTTCAAACGGCGTGCCGTATATGGCCAATATGCGTTTAAGTCGTGACGATGCGATTGAATTGCTGGCTTCAGGCAAAGCAGATGCGGTAGCTTTTGGTAAGGCTTATATTGCCAATCCGGATTTATACGAGCGCCTACTCGAAGATGCACCGCTAAATGAACTAAAGCTGGAAAATATGATCGGAACCAATGTCGCAGAAGGCTATATTGATTATCCGACATTGGCTGAAGCAGACGCTTTAACTACTGTAGAATAATCTAAAAATGAGCCACATCGATTAACATGTCGATGTGGCTCTGTTATATTTTGTCGATTGAATCTGTTTCGAGGCGCATTTGGCTACTCCATTTTGGTATAACGCAGCGTTAGCTCTGATTAAACCCTTATATCAATCGCGTATTCGTAAACGTGCGACCGATCCTGAACAATTACAACAAGAACTGACAGAACGTTTCGGCCCATTTCAGCCGCCCAAAAATCTGCATGCCATCTGGTTTCATGTGGTCTCGGTCGGTGAGACCAATGCTGCCCAGCCTCTCATCGAACATTATTTAAAATCGGGTCATCCGATACTGGTCACCAATACCACCAAAACCGGTCAGGCACGGGCCAAATCACTTTTTTTAAAAACACCTTATCTGGATTTATTTCAAGCCGTCTATTTACCCGCGGATCAAAAAGAACTGATTGGTGATTTTTATCAGAAGTATCAGCCAAAACTGTTATTGCTGATGGAAACCGAGCTTTGGCCGAATCTGCTGGATCAGGCACCAGAATTTGATGTAGCCACGATTTTGTTAAATGCGCGTCTTTCGGAAAAGTCGGCCAAGGGCTATGCCAGGGTTAAAGGTCTGACCCGGAGCATGCTACAGCAGTTAAGTCAGCTTTTGGCACAGGATACTGCCACCCAGCAGCGTTATATCGAGTTGGGAATCACCGCCGAAAAAACCCAGGTTTTGGGCAATATCAAATTTGATATTACTGCACCACAAAGTTTTGTAGAACATGCTGCAAACTTGAAGCAAGCATGGCAACTGGCAGGTCGCAAAATTATGATACTGGCCAGTACCCATGCGCCTGAAGAAAAAGAAATTCTAAGCGCTTTAAAATCGGCTTTAGATAGCAACCCAAAACTTTTATGTATCGTCGTACCCCGTCATCCGGAACGTTTTGATGAGGTGTTTCAGGCTGCACAGAGTTTAAATTTAATAACTCAGCGCCGTAGTTTGGCCCAGAACATTGAAGCAGATACCCAGGTTTATCTGGCGGACTCGATGGGGGAAATGTGGCTCTGGTATGCTTTGAGTCAGGCCTGTTATGTCGGTGGCTCGCTGAATGAGCCGGGTGGCGGGCATAATATTCTGGAGCCGATTGCCTTGAATGTACCGACTGTTTTAGGCAAAAACTATTTTAATTTTCAGACCATCGTCGATGAATTCGTTCAAGCAGATGCAGTAGAAGTTGTGCAGGATGCGCAGCAGGCGGCAGAGGTATTGCTGGAACTTTTGCAAGATCAAATCAAGGCACAACGTTTAAATACAGCAGCGCAGAGAATTATGCAGTTAAATACGGGATCGCTTGCCAAGCATATTCAGGTGATTGATCAGTATCTTTAATTGATATTGATAAGTAACAGATATTGGATTTACCAAGACGGCAAGGATGCCGTCGTTAGGCTGTGTGGATTGAAGTTTTTTCAATATTTCTAAGCTGGCTTATCTAGCCTACTTTTCAAAGATGAAAAGTAGCAAAAATCTTTTGTATCACTGAAGGGATGTCCTTATCCCTCAGGGATACGCGCGACATCCATGTCGCCACCCTCTAGCGGATAGAGGTCATTCAACAGTTCTTCGGTATAAAATCTTCTATGAATATTGTCCTGCTTGACCATCGACAAACACAATCGGATCTCTGGACGATTTCAGCGAAACGTCAACTGGAACATTTACAACAGCATGTGCAGATTCAAGTTGGAGATACCTTAAAAGTAGGGGTGCTGGAAGGTCAGCGTTATCTCACCGAGATTGTCGAGATTTCTGAAAAGGCAGTGCGACTAAAACCGCTTCAAGAGGATGCTGTTCCAAAAAAATTACCCGTAACTTTAATTGTGGCCTTGCCACGGCCGAAAGTGCTGCGCCGTCTGATCATGGACAGTGTCACTTTGGGCGTGGAAAAAATCATTTTACTGCATAGCTACCGCGTCGATAAAAGCTACTGGCAAACCCCATTTTTACAGCAGTTAAATCATTATATTGAGCTGGGACTGGAACAGGCCGGGGATACAATAGCTCCGAAAATCGAGCTGTATAAACGTTTTAAACCTTTTGTTGAAGATGTTTTGCCGGGCTTGATTACGGCTGACCGACCCGCTTATGTGGCACATCCTTATGCCGAACAATCCATGCCTTTTGCGATTCCACATCCTTGTACGATGATCATCGGCCCGGAAGGTGGATTCATTCCTTATGAAGTAGATTTACTGGTTAAAAACGGCTGCCAGGCTGTGAGTCTGGGCAACCGTATTCTCCGCACTGAAACCGTGATTCCCTATGTTCTAGGTCGACTGTTTAGCACGAGCTGAGGCATCTTCATTGCCTTCGCCGCGATAGACTTTGACTTCCTGTACCGGATAAGGAATTGAAATATGATGTTCGGCAAATGCCTGAATCACGCGTTCCTGCACCGCACTGATTGAGGTTCCTGTGCCTGTCTCAGTGGTATCGACCCACCAGAGCGCTTTTAAGGTAATGGAAAAATCAGCCAGCGCCGTGACATTGACACTAAAGCCCGGCTGACTGAGGATGGTCGGGTCTTTATCTAAAATGGCGGTAATCAGGTCTTTGGCTTTCTGGATATCATCTTCATAGCCAATGCCCACTACAAACTCACAGCGACGGCGGGTATAGGCCGTGTTTACCGTCACGGCACTGGTATAGACCGTGGCATTGGGAATCACGATACGGCGGCCATCCGGTGAACGCAAAAAAGTCGCACGAATCTGGATATCTTCGACTGTGCCTTCCATGCCATTAACGATAATATCATCGCCAATCTTGAAGGGTTCACTGAGCAGAATCAGCACACCAGAAAGCAGGTTCTGGAAAATATCCTTGAAGGCAAAACCGATCGCAACCGAACCAATCCCGAGGGCACTCATCAGCTGACCCGGAGTAAAGCCAGGAACGGCAATCACCAGTCCAATCAGAATCCCAAAGAAGATAATAAACGTACTGCCGACCCGGTTCAGGACCAGTACCAGATTCTGGCGGGTATAAGAGCGGTTCTCTAAGGTTTTGCGCACAAAAAACTTAAACAGTTTTGACAATAGCCAGAAGATGACAATGACCACCAGCGCAATACAGAAATAAGGCACACGTTCCCAGAAACCTTCCATGATCTTGTCAATGGTGCTATAGGCATCGTTGTATTTGGCAGTATGTTCAATCACGGTCTGGGTGGTTTTTTCAGTTGCCTGATGCAACAACTCCGTGGTGCCCTCAGTGACCTGGCTTAAGGTATTATTTTGCTCTGCCACAAAAATTCCATCATTTAAATTTTGCCTATTTTGCCTGATGTTGAGCAAAAAATTAAGAAGCGCTATCCGCCAGGAATGGATATTTCCTAAAAATAAGCAGACAGTTGTTAAAAATATTGTGTGGTTTTTTGCATGATCTCAGGCGGGATATGTGGCTGTTCTCCACCGCTCATATAACCCAATAAAGCCAGCGATCCCAATAGGCTCAGTAGTATCAGGACAATCATCAGCCAGGCCAGCATCTTTTCCCAGAGCAGGGTCATCCGCGCAGGGCCGTAGTCATTTATGCCGCGATCTCCCGAACCAAAAACGATATAAAGCCATACAAAAATGTTCACCAAGGGCAGCAACAGCAGCAGCGCCCACCAGCCACTGCGGTTCATGTCATGCAAACGGCGAACGGTCACCACTAAAGCGAAATAGGCATAGACCAGAATCATGATCAGCACGCCGATACCGGCCAAACCTTGTATTGAAAGTAGCCAGTTAGAATCCATTGAATGGACTGCAAGATTCACAATATCAATACTTAAGCCCAGTGCAATACTGCTAAACAGGAAGATGAAATGTAGAAATGCTGACCACGCAATAAAACTCAAACGCCCGAAACGGCCTTTTATCGACAAGGGATGATCCGTTGCCGCCAAAGCGGGAGGGGTGAAATAGGGAGATTCGGGCGATTTCATAAATATGATCCTGAACTGAACAAAATGAAATAAGAGCGAGAGCTAAATTCTATTTTTTAAAGGGCATTGCTACAGATCATACACAGTTATGCAGAATATTCTGTACTGTAAGTTATGCTTTATTTTGTTTGAATTTGAATAAATAATCTACGACGAAAGCATGATTGCCGGATTCGAAATAAGCAGGCCATACTGCCATTATGCATAAAAAACAATCAACAACACAGCATTAACCTCTCGTGATGAGATAGAACAAAATCAAGGAAGTGACATATGCAAGAGATCTATCCAGTACCCGAAGATTTTAAAAAAACAGCACGCACGCTTGAAGACCAGTATTTCGAACGTTATCAACATTCCATCGAGCAGCCAGAAGCATTCTGGACAGAACAGGCACAACGTCTGGACTGGATCAAGCCTTTTACCCAAGTCAAAAATACCAGTTTCGATCCCGACAATTTTAAAATTGAATGGTTTGCTGATGGTCAGCTCAATGTCAGCGCCAACTGTCTGGACCGTCATCTGAAAGAACATCCCTATAAGCCGGCCATTATCTGGGAAGGGGATCATCCTTCACGGCACAAGATTATTTCTTTTGCCGAGTTGCATGACGAAACCTGCCGTTTCGCCAATGTGCTGAAAAAAAATGGCATTGCTAAAGGCGACCGGGTGATGCTGTACATGCCCATGGTCTCTGAAGCCGCGATTGCCATGCTGGCCTGCGCGCGCATCGGGGCGGTGCATTGCGTGGTATTTGGTGGGTTTTCACCGGATTCTCTGGCCAGCCGGATTGAAGACTGTCAGGCCAAAATGGTGATTACGGCCGATTCCGGTATGCGCGGCGGGAAACCGATTCCGCTGAAAGCCAATGTTGATGAAGCCCTGAAACTGGCTGGTACAGACTCCATTCAAAATGTAATAGTGGTGCATCGCACCGGCAACCCGATTGAAATGCAAGAGGGGCGCGACCTGTGGTATCACATGGAAATCATGTCGGTGAATGACATTTGCCCACCGGAACCGATGAATGCCGAAGATCCGCTATTTATCCTGTATACCTCAGGTTCGACCGGCAAGCCCAAGGGCGTGATGCATACCACGGGCGGCTATCTGACTTATGTGAATTGCAGTTTCCGCGAAGTGTTTGACATCAAACAGGATGATATCTTTTGGTGTACCGCAGATGTCGGCTGGATTACCGGACATTCCTATGTGCTGTATGGCCCATTGTCGAATGGCACCACGACTCTTATGTTCGAGGGTGTTCCGCAGTATCCGAGCTGGGCGCGTACCGGACACATTGTCGATAAGCATAACGTCACCATTCTCTATACCGCACCGACAGCCATCCGCGCCATGATGCGTGAAGGTGATGCCTTTGTGCGGGAAAGTGACCGCAGCAGCCTGAGAATTCTAGGTTCGGTGGGTGAGCCGATTAATCCTGAAGCCTGGAACTGGTATTACACCGTGGTCGGTGAAAGTCGCTGTCCCGTCATTGATACCTGGTGGCAGACGGAAACCGGCGGTTTTATGATTACGCCATTGCCAGGCGCGACTGATTTGAAACCGGGTTCTGCAACACGGCCTTTCTTTGGGGTACAACCTGCGATTGTCGATGCGGATGGTAAGGAGCTGGAAGGCGAAGCTGAAGGCAATCTGGTGATTAAAGATTCCTGGCCGGGCCAGATGCGAACCATCTGGGGTGATCCGGAACGTTTTATCGAAGCCTATTTCTCGACTTATCCGGGTACTTATTTTACCGGAGATGGCGCGCGTCGCGATAAAGACGGTTATTACTGGATTACTGGCCGGGTCGATGATGTGCTGAATGTGTCCGGACACCGTTTAGGCACAGCTGAAGTTGAAAGTGCGTTGGTGGCCCATGAAGCAGTGGCTGAGGCTGCTGTGGTGGGTATGCCGCATGACATTAAAGGGCAGGGAATTTGTGCCTTTGTCACCTTACAGGCCGACGTGACCAGTTCAGATGAATTGCGTGCTGAACTGGTGAGCTGGGTGCGCAAGATTTTGGGGCCAGTGGCGACACCTGATGCACTGTACTGGGCACCCGCTTTGCCCAAAACCCGTTCAGGGAAAATCATGCGCCGGATCTTGAGAAAGATTGCAGCCAATGAGCTGGATAGCCTGGGCGATACCTCGACATTGGCTGAACCACAAGTGGTGGATCATCTGATTGCAGAAGTACAAGCCAATCCTCGTTAAATAGCTAAAGTCCACAAGCAAAATACCGGCTGCACGCAGCCGGTATTTTTAGATCAGGAATAAGCTCTGCATGCTTTCGAATATAGCGCAACGTCTTGATCTGCTAAGCTGCCCACATGCTGAACATGAGTTAAAATAATGAATGTACGATCACCATATTTAGATCAATCTCCTGTCGATATTGCCCAGAAACTGGCAGAACAATTTGCCCAAACTGCCGCAGTGCGAGACAAGCAGGGCGGTAATCCCAAGCATGAACGAGACCTGATCCGTAACAGTGGTCTGCTCGGCTTGTCTATTCCTGTTGCCTATGGTGGACAGGGTGCAGACTGGCGGACAATTTTTAAAACCATTCAGACCCTGGCGCAGGTCGATAGCTCTCTGGCGCATATTTATGGATTTCATCATTTATTGATTGCCACCGTACAGCTATTTTCCCAACCCGAGCAATATGGCAAATGGTTTGCACAGACTGCGCAAAATAATTTGTTCTGGGGCAATACTCTCAATCCGCTGGATCGTCGTACCACGGCAACTCAAGTCTCAGAGCATGAATATATTTTCCATGGTGATAAAAGCTTTTGTTCTGGTTCGATCGATTCGGATATGTTGCTGTGTTCAGGTTATAACGAAGCAGGAAAATTGCTGATTGGCGTGATTCCTACCCAGCGACAGGGTGTGAGCTTTCTAGGCGACTGGAACAATATGGGCCAGCGCCAGACTGACAGCGGCACCAGTCATTTTGAACAGGTCAACATTCACCGGGATGAATTGCTGCTCAATCCGGGGCCACTGAGTACGCCGTATTCCAGTTTACGTCCATTGATTGCGCAGCTGATATTTGTGCATATGTTTCTCGGTGTCGCCGAAGGGGCTTTTGAAGTTGCCAAACAGACCGTACAAACCCAAAAAGCCTGGTCAAAATCCTTGGCTGAACATGCAGTGAATGATCCTTTTACCCAAAAGCATTTTGCCGAGTTTTATGTGCAGCTGGAAAGCGTGCGTTTATTGGCAGATCAAGCCATTCAGACCTTGCAGAAAGCTTGGAATATCGGCCCTGATCTGACTGCCGAGCAGCGTGGTGAAGTCTCGATTGCGATTGCCACCGCCAAAATTGCCGCCACCAATAGCTCTTTATATATCACCCAGAATATTTTTCAGGTCATGGGTGCACGAGCAACGACTGCACAACTGAATCTGGACCGGTTCTGGCGTAATGTTCGGACTCAAACCTTGCATGATCCGGTGGATTATAAATATCAGGAAGTGGGAGAATGGGTGCTGACCGGAAAAGTGCCTGATCCAAGTTTTTATTCCTAATCCCAATATTAAAACAGCCTCTATATGAGAAGCTGTTTTATTATTTTTAAGATGATGGGTCTTTTTTAAAGCTGCTTAAAAGCCTCAATTGCCCGGACACGGGAAGATTTTAAATCCACAAGCGGTTTTGGATAGTTCAGTTCACGGTCAGGGTTTTTGGCATAGGGTTCATGAATGCTTTTGGCATCCAGATGCGCCAGTTCAGGCACCCACTGACGGATATAATCCCCATTCGGGTCGAACTTCTGTGACTGGCTGACCGGATTGAAAATCCGGAAATAAGGCACCGCATCCATACCCGTCGAAGCACACCATTGCCATCCGCCATTATTGGCTGCCAGATCACCATCAATTAGCTGCTGCATGAACCAGCTTTCTCCCAAACGCCAATCGATCAGCAGGTTTTTGCACAGGAACATTGCGGTAATCATGCGCACCCGATTATGCATCCAGCCGGTGGCCAGTAGCTGCCGCATCCCGGCATCTACAATCGGGATCCCGGTTTGGCCCTGTTGCCAGGCTGCCAAATCTTCAGGTGCATGCCGCCACTGGATTTTATCGGTATTTGCTTTAAACGGGCGATGTCTGGAAACGCGGGGAAAATCGAACAGGGTATGCTGATAAAACTCACGCCACAGCAGTTCATCCAGCCAGGTTTGTTGACCGAGATCATCGATCTGGAAATAGCCATGATGTTGTTTAAACAGCGCCTGAATGCACTGGCGGATCGAGAAAATGCCGATATTTAAATAAGGCGAGAGTTGACTGGTGCCATTAAGCGCTGGAATATCACGATCTGTTTGATAGCTGCTTAAGCGGTCTTCGATAAAATCATCCAGCATCTGTAGGGCATGAGTTTCATCTACGGGCCAAAGTTTTTCAGAATTTTCTATTGAATAGCGACCCGCAAACTTTTCCAGATCAAAATGTGTCAGCTCTGCAGGCAATTCGAGCAAGTCCTGAGACGCAATCACAGGATAAGCAGAAGGCACATCGAGAATCAGCCGCTCATAGCATTTTTTCTTAAAGGCACTATAGACTTGATAGGGTTGATTGGACTGATTGCGGATACTCGCCAATGGAAAGAGGGTACGATCATGATACAGCTCGACCCGAATCTGCTGCTGTTCCAGTCGTTGCTGAACCTTGAAATCACGCTGTAGTTCATTGACCCCAACTTCAATATGCGCATGCACGCTATCAATCTGCAAGTTTTGGCAGAGTGCTAACATCTCATCAGCAAGATTACGCCACAAGCCGACTTCTCGCACAATTAAAGCAATATTCAGTTGTTCTAGTTGCTGTTTAAGAACCTGTAGCCGTCGCAGATAAAAATCGATTTTAATCGGCGCATCTTGATGTAACTGCCATTGCTCAGGAGAAAGCACCACCAAAGCCACACAGGGGCCTTGTTGAGTGGCATGCCACAAAGCGGCATGGTCTTGAATTCGAAGGTCTTGGCGAAACCAGATCAGATGCATGGTACTTTCTTAAATCAGGGAGTTAGCCTGCATTTTAGGCAATCTGCTACCGATGGAATAGTATTAAAATATTAATATGATAGGAGACTGATTTTTGCACGTACCAGTCTCTTTATACCATTAAGCTTTGGCTTGATAAATATTTTCCAGAGTATCCACCAAAGTACGGGTCATCTGGTCAATTTCATAATTCACTGTATCGCCCACCTGGATGTGCTTCCAGGTGGTCAGACGCAAGGTTTCTGGAATCAGGTCAATCGAAATTTCACTGTGGGCACGATCGACACGGTTCACGGTCAGGCTGCAGCCATTTAGCCCAATAAAGCCTTTTAGGAAGAAGTACTTGATATTACCCTCTGGAATCTGTAAATCGATATGCAGGGTTTCACCGCGAGCTTCAACCTGGATGACCTTAGCCCTGCCTTCAATATGACCATACAGATTATGTCCACCGTTTTCTGCACCGACTTTGGCAGAGCGTTCAATATTCACTTCATCACCAATTTTTAAGGCTTTCAAGGTGGTAAGCGCCAAGGTGACATTGGAAATATCAAAATGAATCTGTTTCTGCGCCCGGTCAATCGTGGTCACCGTAAGACAGACACCATTTACTGCCACACTGGCGCCAATAAACACATCTGCAAAAAAGCTGTGCTGATCACTGACCAACAGAGTAATAAAACCATCGCCTTTGCGAATCTCGATGACCTGTTCCAGGCCTTGGACAATACCGGTATACATAGTTAAACGTCTATTCTTGCAATTGCATCCCATTGTAGGCAGGAAAGCTAAATCCGGCTAGCGCTTTACTGGACTGCTTGGTTTCTGTCCGGATAAAAAATCCCTCAAGCCGAGCCTTGAGGGGAAAATTTGCAATGTGCCGTCATTATTATAATATTTGGGCATAAGCACCACTTAGATTTAAGCGGATTTAGCCTGCACAACCTGCTGTTATTGTGCTTCTAGCTCACGCACCAATGGCAACACCTTTTCTCCAAAATATTCGACTTCTTCAACACAGTGCAAGAAACCGGAAAGCACCAGATCGACTCCAATATTTTTTAACAGCACAATACGTTCAGCAATTTGTTGCGGTGTGCCAATTAAATTGGTCTTGAAACCGTCGTTATACTGGACTAAATCTTCAAAACTTGATTTTGCCCAGTTGCCTTCGCCTTCAGTTGTCGAGGCACCGGCTTCACGTGTCGCTTCAGCAAAATTTTTCACTGCTTTGATATTGGCCTTATCAATAATTTCCTGTAAAACCGCTTTGGCTTGTTCTTCAGTATCACGTGCGATGATAAAGGCATTGACCCCAATTTTCACAGTGTGATTATTGGCTTGGGCTTTTTCGCGAATATCATCAATCTGTTTTTTCAGCTCTTCAGGCGTGTTGCCATTGGTGAAATACCAGTCTGAAACACGTGAAGCCATATCACGCGCCGCACGTGAACTGCCACCCTGAAAAATCTCGACCGGTTTATCCGGGAGCGGTTGTGGGCGTAAGGTATAGTCTTTAAATTGATAGAACTTGCCATCAAAATTAAAGTGATCCGTATTCCAGATTCCGCGCAAACTGCGAATAAACTCTTCTGAACGGGCATAACGCTGGTCATGCTCTGGCCATGCTTCGCCAATCGCATCAAATTCGCCACGGAACCAGCCACTGACCACGTTAATCGCAATCCGGCCATTGCTGAGCTGGTTAATGCTGGCCAATTGTTTTGCCGCAAGCGCAGGTTTCCACGGCCCGGGTAAAATTGCTGCAATTAACTTGATCTTGCTGGTTTGTGCGAGCAAGGCATGACTGAAGCTGACAGATTCATGCTGGTTTTCTGCACCATAGCTTGACGCAAAACGAATCTGGGTCAGGCCATATTCAAAACCGCTTTTTTCTGCTGCTTGTGCCAGACGCACGTTATATTCATAGCTCCAGTCGGTACGCTGTTCGATGGTACTGACGACAAAACCGCCACTGACATTCGGAACCCAATACGCAAATTTGATGTCTTGCTGTATTTGCTGTTGTGACATATTTCAACCCTCGAAGTGAAAATCGCTGATCAAGCAACTTGCGTTTGCGCTGATTTTTTACTGTGCAAGCGGGATTCTGCTGCATCCAGACTTGGTACAGCCGCAGAGGGCAAGACTTCTTCTTGTTCGATTTGTTTATTGATGCTCAAGTTCTGGTTGGCCTGTTGGGTTTTTGCTTTAACGACTTCGGCACGTTGTCCTTTGGCCGGTGCCCATTCCAGAATAGGCAGGGCACGTGCTACTGCCAGGGTAATACGATCGCGGAGCAATTCACTGTGAATGGTATATTCAGTAGTGAAATCACGATCAGTCGCATACACGCCAATCGGTAAAGTCTGAGCCTGGAAGAAGCTGAATAATGGACGTAATTGATGTTCGAGCACCAGCGCATGTCGGTCACTACCACCTGAAGCTGCTAAAAGTACCGGTACATCGACCAGTGCAGTCTGCTCGACAAAATCAAAGAAATGTTTAAACAAGCCGGTAAATGAAGCGCGATATACGGGTGTACCAACAATCAGCGCATCTGCAGCTTCGACTGCGGCCAGATCATCCTGAACGCGCTGCGGTAATTGATTACGATAAATCGCACCACCCAGGAGCGAACCAATTTCACTAAATTTAATAAAATGTACATGAATTGGTGTCGCTTCACCCAGTTCATCAATAATGGCCTGAACCAAGGCTTCTGTTTTAGACGGATGATTTAAACCACCCGATACGGCAACAATATTTAAGGGTTTTTGCGCATTAAAATTAGACATGTTTAGAACCTGAAAAATAGGAGTAATCTCGGAATGTCCTTATTAATCCCGATTCAGTGCCGGGCTGTAAAATAACGAAAAGCTGAAAAGTTATCTGATTTTTCGATATATGAAAAAAGCCTGGTTTATAAGCATTAATTTTAATATAAGTTTTTGATATGTAGATTTATATTGAATATAGCTAAGCTTTTTAATTTAGGAATACGTTATATATAAAAAAGTGATGAGAATTAAATAATTATTGAAATACCGCGAAAAATGGTGATTTTGAAGAAAAACTGCATATTATTTTAAAAATTGTAGAGTCTTGCATATCCTTAACCGGGTTGTGTGGTTAGAATAGGGGCTACCGTGCCAAGATCTCTCTCACGTTGCCTATGAATATTTTAATCGTTGATGATCATCCACTATTTCGTCATGCCTTGATTCAGGCTGTACGTTATAGCCTGCCACAAGCCCAGATTCATGAAACTGCGGCAGTCAATGAATTTTATGAACGTCTAGAAAATGGCCCCGAGCCTGATCTTGTGCTGCTGGATTTAAATTTGCCAGGCGCATCAGGTTTTTCTGCCTTGGTACACGTCCGCGCGCAATATCCGTCGCTGCCGATCATTGTCGTGTCTGCGCATGAAGAAGTCAGTATTATCCAGCGTGCCATTGCGCATGGTGCCATGGGCTATATTCCAAAATCTGCCCATCCAAGCCATATTGGTGAAGCGATTCGCGAAGTGCTGGAAGGTGAGATCTGGTTACCGCCAAATCTGCCAGCCAACACGAACTTTGACCCGCGTGCTGCCGATGAAACGGCTTTGGCGGAACGGATCCAGTCTTTGACCCCACAACAGTTCCGAGTATTGATGATGGTGGCCGAAGGCTTGCTGAATAAGCAGATTGCTTATGAACTGGACGTGTCAGAAGCGACCATTAAAGCGCATGTGACTGCAATTTTCCGTAAGCTTGGCGTACAAAACCGGACACAAGCGGTATTGGCCATTAATGCACTGAATATTGAAGACCGGAAAATGTAAGTTCTGTATATCCGCATGGAAAAAGGCCTCCTTGGAGGTCTTTTTTTATCTGAATAATTCAGTGAAAAAGCATGCATATATTAAGCAATATAATCCTGCTTGCGGGTGAAATCATCGCAGAATAACGGATTTAAAGCACATTGCAATTCATCGATCTGATCTTCGGTGACATAACCCTTGGATTTCAGATATTCGGCCACGCGATCATCTCGCAGGCTCAGGAAAGTCGCATCATAAACACCCAGATCGACAAAGAGTGCAGCCGTTTCCAGACTGTTAAAACGGTCCAGATAGACTTCATTGTCATACATCAGGAAGATATGATCATCGCGCGTGTTCGGATCGACATGTAAACGCTGCGCCAGCTCATGCGGGCAGGTTTTGATAAATAGTAAATCAGACAGCTCGTCAAACTGGCTGGTATCCAGACAGTTATCCTCGTTTTTGACTTTACCCAGCCAGGCCTTAAACACCAGGACGGCACCACCACGCAGCAACATGCTCCAGATCTGATGACGAGTTTGCACCGGCAGATCCGCCGTTTCAGCTTCTAAAGACTGAAGCAGTTTGTCTTCCTGCTCGGCAATCCGTTCAAACAGACCCAGTCCTTGCGGCTTGTAAGCATAAGGTTCAAAGACATCAAAATGTAATTCATCAAAGACTTGCAGTGCCAGGGGGACTGCACTCTGATACAGCGTTTCCAGCGCCTGATACTGTGCATCATTCAGCTTGCTGTATTTAAAGATCTGTGCCCAGTCAATGCTTGGCAATAAGGCATTGGCGCCATATTGACGGTGGAACTGCTGGGCCTGATTCAGGCCATGGTTTTGATCTATGTTCATGTAAAGAACTCCGATATGCAGAAAGATCAGCTACCCAAATAATCAAGGCATGTATGAGATGGAAACTGATCGTTTCTTATTCCTCTATTTTTAGAGCCAAGCATAGCTGATAAAAAATACGACTAAAGTTATAGTGCTGGAAAATTACCCTTTAATTATGAGTTAAAACAAATAGATAATTAATTGTAAATAAGTGTACTGCTGTACAGGTACAGATTGGTCATTTTTTGCCATGGTGAATTAGAAAATGAACATTTTGGTCAATTTATTCGGCTGTATTTTCGGCATATTTGCTGCTTTTAGCACATTAGAATAAATTTTATGCAAGCTAGGTAATTTTCTGTGGCAGTTGAGTATAAAAAATGCCCATTTTAAGCTTTAAAATGGGCATTCATGAATGCAATACAATCTTAGGAATCAGAAATTTTCAGTCCGGATAACCATGATCGTAAGGATGCAGGTTTCAGTGGTTTTTTCAGCAATACAATATTCAGCTCTTTCAGGCGCTGTGGCAATTCCGGATCGGAATCGGCAGTAATCAGCGCCACCGGAACATCATTGCGGCGCTGTTCCAGAATAAAGTCTAAACCGATCTTGTTCTGATTGAGATGCTGATCGACCAGCCAGACCTGAATATTTTCCTGCTGAATTAGCCTCAATGCCTGCTCTGGTTCGGTGGCTTTAAAGACTTGATAACCCCATTTGCTCAACAAGGTCGCCATCCCTTCCAGAATGGTTTCATCATTATCCAGACACAGGATTTTAAACGCCTTGGTTTTTAGTGGTACGGCCTGAACAGGTGCATCGACGACTTTGGGTGCTGCAATGACAGGCACTTCAATCATAAAACAGGAGCCTTTGCCCAGCGCCGAATACACATGCACAGGATAATCCAGCATGCTGGTCATGCGTTGCACGATGGCCAGACCCAGTCCAAGGCCCTGTTCACCCCATGGAGAGGTATGGCCGCAACGTTCAAACTCCTGAAACAGCTTGATACGTTGTTCTTCGGCAATCCCCGGTCCGGTATCCCAGACGCCAATGCGGATATGATTCGGTTTGGTACTGGAGCGTAAGACACCGACCATCACTTTACCTTTGGCGGTATAACGCAGCGCATTACTGACAAAGTTCTGGATAATCCGGCGAATCCATTGTGGATCGGTATCAATCCAGAACTGCGCATCATGCACACTGAATTGAATGCCACGTTGTGCCGCAATGGATTTAAACTGCAGTTCCAGATCACTGAGCAGGTCATGTAGCGGATAGGCCTGACGTTTCGGCTGAATGGTACCGCCTTCCAGTCGGGCAATATCCAGTAGCGCAGACAGCATGCTTTCTGCGCCATGCAAGGCACGATCCAGTTGCTGCAAGGTCTTGCGGTCTTCGTCATTTTGTACACTTTGTTCCAAGGCAGTACTGAACAGACGCGCCGCATGCATCGGCTGCAACAGGTCATGACTGGCGGCGGCAATAAAGCGGCTTTTCGACATATTGGCTTTGTCGGCCTGTTCACGCGCCAGTTGCTGTTCGGACAAGGCATCGGCCAGCTGTTGAGTACGATCCTGAACCCGGGCTTCCAAGACGGCTTCATTTTCACGGAAGGCAGTAATATCGGCGAAAGTGGTAACGAAACCACCCCCTTCGATCGGATTACCACGCATCTGAATGACCCGGCCATCTTTACGAATCCGTTCAAATTCATGGGCACTGCCGACCTGCATCCAGTGAATCCGCTTGCGGACATGTTCTTCGACCGAACCTGGTCCACATTCACCACGCTCGGCGTTATAACGGATCAGATCCGCGATTGGACAGCCGACATAGACAATATCGGTCGGATAATCGAACAGTTTTAAATACTGATTGTTCCAGGCCACCAGACACATGTTTTCATCGACTACGCTGACCCCTTGGGTCATGTGATCAATCATGGTCATGATCAGATTCTGGTTAAAACGTTGCCATTGCGAGGCCTGATCGAGAATATTGGCGACCTGACCCAAGGCCAGACCATTATTGACCATGGCCGTGGTCAGCAGGGTACGGGCCGAAGCTGCCCCGATGGTGCCGGCCAGATATTGTTCGGTAAAACGCCACCACATGCCATTGGCGCTGCTGTTTTCATTCAGTTCGACACTGTTTTGGGTGCAAAATTGCTGAAAAGCGCGTGTGGTCGGTCCTTCACCGGTAATCCGTTTGGCCAGGGTAATCAGATCGCCAACTTTTAAACGGGCCACATCCTGATGCGAATAACTGACTTCAGTTGAGGGACTCTGCGATGGCAGTGGCTTGGTTTCATAATAGAAGAAACTTTCAGCCTGAATCTGTTCGGCAATACTCGGACGAAAAATCCGCGAAACCCAAATATATAGGATTGTATTCAGGCCCAGTGCCCAGACCACCCCATGCGTCAGCGGATCAAACGATTCGAAACCGATCAGTGCTTCAGGACGTAACCAGTTCCAGCCAAAAGGGCCGTTAGTGAGCAGACTTTGGCTAAAGCGGTGATAGGCTTCTGGCAGGCTGCGCAGAATGGTGGGAAACAGCAGGGTATAGGACCACAAGGCAAAACCGGTCAACAGACCCACATATACGCCCTGCTTACTACCACCGCGCCAGTACAGGCCACCGATCAGGGCAGGGGCGAATTGTGCTACCGCACTAAAGGCCAACAGGCCAAAAACAGAAAGCTGATCAATATCATTAAAGAAGTTGAAGAACAGGAAGCCCATTAACATCACGCCCAGAATACAGATCCGGCGGGTAAATTTCAGTACCAGCGGCAAGCGTTTATCATGTCGGGAAATCAGTTTCAAACGCCATAGCGCTGGCATAATCAGATCATTACTGAGCATGATGGAAAGTGCCACAGAAGACACCAGCAGCATCCCGGTAGATGCGGAAAAGCCGCCCAAGAATGCCAATAAAGTGAGCCAGTCCTGATTATAGCTGAGGGGTAAGGACAGGACCGCCACATCTGGAATTGCCAGATATTGCGGCGCCGCATGCAATGCCCAGCTGGCAATCGGAATAATCGCCAGCGTGGTCAGAATCAGATAAACCGCAAACCAGCGCCGTGCACCGCGGATATGTTTTTCATCACGCAGCTCCACCACTGCCACATGGAACTGGCGTGGCAGGCAGATAACTGCCAGGGCTGCCAGCAAGGTCTGAACCCAGAAACTTTGCGGAACCCCAAACAGCTGGACATCACGGAAGGTGGTACTGATATCTGTGCTGATCTGTGCCATATTTCCTGGTGCTTCAAACATAAAGAAACAGGCGACTGCCAGCAGGGCAAAGAGCTTGACAAAGGATTCAAAGGCCACGGCCAGCATCAGACCGCCATGCTGTTCAGTATTGGCAATCTGCCGGGTGCCAAAGATCATCGCCAGAATGGCCAGTACACCGGTCAAAAACAGCACCCCATTGGTGGTGTTGGCAATTCCGGCAGATGGTTCCAGAATGACTGCGGCACTCAGGGCAATGGCGCGTAGCTGTAAAGCCAGATAAGGCACAATCGCGACCACTGCCAGAATGGTGACCAGCGATGCCAGCGGGCCACTTTTACCATAGCGCGCCGCGACAAAGTCCGCGATTGAGGAAATCGCATGATGCTGTCGTACCCGTCCTAATCGGCGCCAGATATCATAACCGACGGCAACGAATAACAGCGGGCCAAGATAGATCGGCAGGAAAATAATGCCTTCCCGTACTGCAGCGCCGGTAGCGCCATAAAAGGTCCAGGATGAACAGTACACCCCTAAAGTTAAACTAAACAATAGCATGCGCCCACGGGTACTCAGCCGGCTGGCATGTTTTTCCCCGTAAAAAGCGCAGATAAAGAGCAATGCGATATAGAGGGCAAGTACCCCTATGATGAGCCAACTGTTCATATAGCCTGATGTGTGCTGAGCATGCCGCTATGATAGCGCATCATGAACGCTGCAGTTTAAATTGGTCATTTTTTAACGACCAAAGTCTAAATTACAAGAACATAGGATTCTTGTTAAGTTGTAATAGTGATAATTCGAATTAAAAATAGTTAGCCCATGGTTGGGCTACAGGAGTGTAACTATGGATGAGGCACAAGTAGATCGAATTCTACAAAATCCAAAATTCAAAGAAATGGTCCGCAAGAAAAGTATGCTGAGCTGGACCTTAACCGGCATTATGCTATTTGTCTATGTGGGTTTCATGTTGCTGGTCGGCTACAACAAAGAGTTTTTATTGTCTTCGCTTTCAGGTGGTGTAACCACGTGGGGGATACCGCTGGGTCTGAGCATCATTGTCTTGTCATTCATTTTGTGTGGCGTGTATTCCTATATTGCAAATAACACTCTCGACCAACTGACGGCAGAAGCCATACGTGAAGTAGAAGCAATTGCTCATGAAAAAGGACCACATTAAGATGAAATGGAATTCTCTTATCGCCCTTGCTGCAACCACAATGACCTCAGGTCTGGCCCTGGCTGGACCTGATCTGGGTGCAGCAGAACAGCAGGCAACCAACTGGCCTGCGATTATCATGTTCCTGATTTTTGTTGGGGCAACATTGCTTATTACCAAATGGGCAGCCAAACAAACCACCAGTACCAAAGACTTCTATACGGCCGGTGGCGGTATTTCCGGTTTCCAGAATGGCCTGGCGATTGCCGGTGACTATATGTCAGCAGCCTCTTTTCTGGGTATTTCCGCGATGGTATTCCTGTCCGGTTTTGATGGCTTGCTGTATTCACTGGGTTTCATGGTGGGCTGGCCGATTGTATTGTTCCTGGTCGCAGAGCGTTTGCGTAACCTGGGTAAATACAACCTGTCAGACGTAGTGTCTTTCCGCTTGCAGGAAAAACCGGTACGTACCTTGGCTGCTTTAAGTTCACTGGTTGTGGTCGCGTTCTATCTGATTGCACAGATGGTGGGTGCAGGTCAGCTGATCAAACTTCTATTCGGTCTGAACTATAACATTGCAGTCGTGATCGTTGGCTTGTTGATGATGGCCTACGTAATTTTCGGCGGTATGTTGGCGACCACTTGGGTACAGATCATCAAGGCGGTAATGTTGCTGTCTGGTGCGACCTTTATGGCATTCATGGTCATGAAAGGCGTGGGCTTCAGCTTTACCAACATGTTTGAACAGGCGATTGGTGTTTATTCAAAAGTACATGATTTAAGCCTGACAGATGCCACCAAGATCATGGGGCCGGGTAGTCTGGCGTCTAATCCGATTGATGCGATTTCTTTAGGTCTGGCATTGATGTTTGGTACAGCAGGTCTGCCACATATCCTGATGCGTTTCTTCACGGTAAAAGATGCCAAAGAAGCGCGTAAATCAGTCGTGGTTGCTACAGGCTTTATTGGTTATTTCTACCTGCTCACCTTCATCATTGGTTTCGGTGCGATTCTGTATGTATCGAACAACCCGCAATTCCTTGATGTTGCGAAAATGGCAGTGACTGGCAAGCTGGAGCTGGTCGGTGGTAATAACATGGCGGCGGTGCACCTGTCTGATGCAGTGGGCGGTGACCTGTTCATGGGCTTCATTTCTGCAGTTGCATTTGCCACGATTCTTGCAGTCGTTGCTGGTTTGACCCTGTCAGGTGCTTCAGCAATTTCGCATGACTTGTATGCCAACGTCTTGAAGAAAGGCCAAACCACGCCTGAATCTGAACTACGTATGTCTAAAATTGCAACTTTAGGTCTTGCGATCTTCGCGATGATTCTCGGGATTCTGTTCGAGAAACAAAACGTAGCCTTCATGGTCGGTCTGGCATTCTCGGTTGCGGCATGTGCCAACTTCCCGGTACTGGTATTGTCTATGTTCTGGAAAGGCTTGACGACACGTGGTGCCGTGATTGGTGGTGTTGCAGGTCTGGTAACCGCAGTAACCTTGATTGTGCTGTCTAAAGCAGTATGGGTCGATACTTTGGGTATTTCTGATACGCCAGTGAACCCGTTCAATGGTCCTGCAATTTTTGCGATGCCATTGTCATTCCTTTGCTGCTGGTTGTTCTCTGTGACAGATAATTCAGCACAGGCTCAAGCAGAACGCAAAGCCTTTGATGCTCAGTTTGTACGTTCACAAACCGGTATCGGTATCTCAGGAGCATCAGATCACTAAGATTTGATATCCTGCAAAAAAAGTCCCGTAAGGGACTTTTTTTATGCCCTTATGCTCCAAATTTTTTAGAGCAAGCGCCGTACTGAATTTGGGTGCGCTAGATTTTACTTTGATTTTTTCAATCTTTGCATATAAATCGTACAGCTATATACTGCTTTAATCATGCTATGTTAAGCCTGATAAAATAACAATACATGCGTGCATGACTAGACAAACAAGAAGGGCAGTATGAAGCAATCTTTGCAGCAGTTCTGGCACAGTTTTACCCATCTGCCCTCAGCATGGCTGCTTTGTTTACAATTGCTGATTTTGATCTTGTCCATGTTGAGTTATGAAAACCTGCCCTATCGGGCAATCACCTGGATGCTCGGTGTCCTGGTGTTACTGGTCATTGCCAAGGTCATTCGCCAGACGCCGATGTTTACCATTTTAGGACTCAGCTTTGTGGCCGGCGCAATTCTATTTTCTTCACTGATTGTTTTGGGCCTGCGCTATACCTGGGTCTATGTGACGGCGAATCTGTTTGAAGCCAGTGCATATTTTAGTGCTGCTTATGGCCTGTTGCGTTATATGTTTCATGACCGCTATCTTACCAAAGATGAACTCTTTGCAGCTGGAGCGGTATTTACCTTACTGGCCTGGGGCTTTGCTTTTCTTTATAGTGTCTGCCAGTTATGGGTGCCTTACAGCTTTTCAGATCCTGACTTGCAAGCCCATCAGCCTTGGCTAGATTTGATCTTTCTCAGCTTTAGTGTCCAGTCCGCCACGGGCTTGTCGGATGTGATGCCGGTCAGTCCGCTGGCACGGATGCTGGCAATTATCCAGATGTTTGTCGGGGTGATGTATCTGGCGCTGATTGTATCCCGCTTAATTGCCTTGCAATATATCGCACGTCTACCTCATAAAAAGAACGTGAAAAATAGAGAAAACCCGCCTGAGTAATGAAGTTCATCCTTTTATTGTATTGGTTACAGTAACTTAACGGCTTTATTTTGTGTAACATCCTAAAATAGCAGGAGATCTAGCTTCCATAGACTGAATCTGTCTGATCATTTTGACCTTACCAATAATTATTTGACGCTGTTTGTCGATCCAATTTTTAAAAAATGGAGGAGGTATGCCTTCCACAAAACCATCCTGGTTTGCCAATATCAATCCAAATGTTTTTATTAGTACTGTCGCCATTATTGCGATATTTTTAGCGTTGGTCGTATTTGCACCCGATGCTTTTTCAGTTTTCACCCAGCAACTGAACCAGTGGATTACCACCTCCTTTAGCTGGTTCTATGTATTGTCGGTGGCGATATTTCTCATCCTTCTGGTTTATATTGCCCTATCGGATATGGGCAAAATCAAACTGGGACCCGACCATAGCCAGCCGAAATATAGCAGTGCCTCCTGGTTTGCGATGTTATTCACCGCAGGAATGGGGATTGGACTGATGTTCTTTGGCGTGGCCGAACCGGTGATGCATTATGTCACGCCACCTGCCGGTGAACCGGAAACTGTACTGGCTGCACAACAATCTATGCGGGTCACCTTTTTCCACTGGGGCTTACATGCCTGGGCTATTTATACGCTTGTTGGCCTATCCTTGGCTTATTTTGCTTACCGGCATCAATTGCCTTTAAAAATCCGTTCGGCCTTGTATCCACTGATTGGTCAAAAGATCTATGGTCCGATTGGAGATGGCGTCGATACCTTTGCCACCATTGGTACGGTATTTGGTGTGGCCACCACGCTTGGTTTCGGGGTGACCCAAATCAATTCAGGTTTGAACTATTTGTTTGGCATTGAACAGGCACCCAGTACTCAGGTCATTTTGATTATTGTGGTCAGTGCCATGGCGGCGACTTCCGTATTTTTTGGATTAGACAAAGGAATTAAACGTTTATCTGAACTAAATTTGGTACTTGCACTGCTGTTGCTGATTTTTGTTTTTGTGGCAGGTCCGAGTATTTATCTGTTACAGACGACTATTCAGAATGCCGGCCAGTATGTTTCAAATCTGTTCAGTATGACCTTTAATCTGTATGCCTATCAGCCAAGTGGCTGGATTGGGGGCTGGACCATCATGTACTGGGCCTGGTGGATTTCCTGGTCGCCATTTGTCGGGATGTTTATTGCCCGGGTCTCGGAAGGGCGCAGTATTCGTGAATTTATCGTGGGTGTATTGCTGATCCCGACTGGATTTACCCTGATCTGGATGGGCTTTATGGGCAATGCTGCGCTGTATAGCATTATGCATGAAGCCAATACCAGCTTGCTAGAAGCAGTTCAGCGTGATTCATCTGTGGCTCTATTCGAATTTTTAGCTAATCTGCCTTTTAGCTCAGTAACCAGTATCATTGCGACTTTACTAGTGATGCTGTTCTTTGTGACTTCTGCCGATTCAGGGGCATTGGTGACTGATTATCTGACAGCAAAAAGTGAAAATTCACCGACCTGGCAGCGTCTATTCTGGACCGTGCTCATGGCTTTGTTAGCCATCATCCTCTTGCTGGCGGGTGGCTTAGAAGCCTTGCAATCGGCCACGATCATGAGCGCCTTGCCATTTACCTTCATTATGCTGCTGATGTGCTGGGGATTAATCAAAGCCTTACATCTGGATGTTACCAAAATGCATGCGCTGCAAGCCGCACGGATTACCCCGCGTGCAATTCAGAATCCGCGTAGTTGGCAACAGCGATTAGGCCTGATTATGCATTATCCGCATACCCAGGAAGAGGTGCAGCAGTATATTCACAATACGGTGAATAACGCATTTCTCAGCTTTCAAAGTGAATTGAAACGGCGCCGATTACATGTAGCGATTAGCCCGCTAGAAGACGGTATACAGCTCCGTGTTGATCATCAGGATGAAATTAATTTTATCTATCAGGTCAATGCCACTCAGACTTTAAGTCCAAGTTTTATGTCTGAACTGGAGAATGCGGGCGTAGATTCCTATCAGGCAGAAGTCTTTTTAAGAGAAGGCGGGCAGGGCTATGATGTGATGGAATGGACGCAAGAAGATCTATTGCAGGACATCATTGACCAATATGAACGTCATTTGCACTTCTTGAGTCTGGTACGTACGCCTGAGTAAATGAAGTCATAAAACAATAAAAAAGGACGCAATATGCGTCCTTTTTTGATTCAGAATCTAATCAGAAATTAGAAACGGAATTTGGCATTTACGCCGATCGTTTGAGTATCACGAACTTGAGCAGTTTGCGCAAGATTTGCTTCGTAGTTAGCATTTACATAAGATGCGCCAACTGCAACAGCAGGAGTAATGAAGTAGTTTACGTTCGCGCCCCAAGCTTTGTCTGGAGAACCAGCAAAGCTAGATTCCATATAAGAAGCACCAACGCTTAACTGTGGGTTAAGGAAAAGAGTTGTACCTAAGTTGTAGGCAGTATCTTCACCATAAACTAAACCGCTTTCAAAACCAATTGACATGTTAGTACCGTCGATTGCACCAACGTATTTAGTACGTGCAGTGATCGCATCTGTCTTATCAGCAATTGTTGCAGATTCAAGAGCAGCTTTAGCAACGCCGTTAGACACAATATTGAATGCATCTAAAGAAGCTTGGTCAGCAACGCTGGTATAACCAACAGCAACTAATAAGTTAGGAGCAACTAAAGCACCAAGTTCTAATGCATAACGGTCGCCTTGATCGTCAGTTGCGTTAGCAGTTTTGCTATCAGCAATGGTATGGCTATAAGAAGCGCTTGCATAAACAGGCACAACTGAAGTTGGAACGTAAGCTTCACCTTTTACGCCGTAAGTATGATTTACAGTACGTGAACGTCCAGCTTCTTCTTGACCATTTTCGCCATAGCTATACGCTAGAGCAACATTAGACGCTTGGTTTAGGAAGGCAGCTTCAGCTAAAGGACCTTTAGACGCATCTACATCTTTGAAGTAATAAGTACCTTGAACAGCACCAGTGAAGTCTTTGTCATTTGCAGTGTTATCGATGTACTCTGACTGACCTTGAACTTCGAATTGATATGCTTGAGCACCGGTCATCGCTAATAATACAGCAGTGGCTAAACCTAGTTTTTTCATGATATTTACCATTTTGTTACAAAAGATGTACAACATAGAACGTATTGTATTGTAACAATTTATTAAGTCAATCCGCTTTGAATTTAGTATTTTTTCGTCTTAAAATAATGTATTAGTTTTGTGTAATATTCATCTATTTAGCTTGAAATTGAATTTTATGTAAAATTTGTTTTATAACAAAAAGCTAGAGCTTAAAAATAGAACACTACGTCAAAGATTAAGAAGAAAATGTGTGGATATTATTATTCATTAATTAAATTGATTATTGATTTTTTATCGTAAAATTCAATTTATGTTTTAAGGATAAATTCATAAATATGTCAAAAAATATAAGATGAATTATATAATTCATCACGCTTTATTATAAATTGTACAAATTTAATGCAGAATTTCTCTAGAATTGTAATAGGTGTCTCTTTTTTGAACCAAAATGTGATGCTTTTTAATCTCGACTAGGCCAATCGGCTTTACATTGTTAATAGATTTTTACATAATATCAGTATCAGGTTAAAGTTCATGTTTCATTATGATTTAACGTGATTCTCCACAATTTTTTTATTGGCCCAGCTTTCCCCAAGGTTGGGCTTTTTTTTATCCGCATTTTTTATTTACTTTCTATTCATCTTCTAAGATAGAAACTGTTCTGTAGCAATGAACTTCAGCAATAAAGATAGTAAAAATAAAGCACTAAAATGGTGCATATTAATTCATTAATAGATGACCTAAAAATATAAGCACTAAAAAAAACCCCAGTTTTCATAGAAAACTGGGGTTTTTTCGCCAAAATTTGCGGGTAAACTAAAATATCTGCTGAGGAATAATTTAACTCGCCCTAATGCGGTGCATTATGCACCCAATTGTTGCATGTGTAAATAGTGCGGAAAGCAAGTTTTGATATTTTTTTTAATGCTTAAAAGTCCTGTATTTGTGTTGTATTTTTTGTAGGATAAAACCCATAAAACTTTAGCCTGAATTTAAAAAGTAGCGCTTTTAAAAATTAAAATCAAAAAAATATAGAAAAAACATTAACTAAGTTGAATTACCTACTTTAAGAGTATTTCATTTTATTTGTATAATAATCAATCTATTTAGCTTTGCTTGTCATATTGGGGCGTAATACAACAGCATGAATACCTTACGCTCTGAGTGGATCAGTAAACGTTTGTACTGGTCGATGTCGATTATTATTTTATGTTTACTTTGTATCTGTATTCCCTTAATTGTGAGTAGCAGTCAAAGTTATTTAAAATCCAGACAAACCTATCAACAATTGAATGCATTGCAGCAGGTCGCTGACCTGGCAAATAAAATTTCGCGTGAGCGTGCGCCTGCCAATAAGGCCATGTCCAGTTCGGTGCAGGAATTTGCCCAGCATCAGCAAGAGTTAATCAGCTACCGTCAACAGGTGGATCGGCAGCTCTCCCAGACGGCTGATGTCTTGACGGAGGTCGGTTTTAACAACCTGAGTCAGCAACTTTCACAGCTTGAGAATAGTTTGAAAAAAGGGCGTGCACAGGTTGATGCTTATACCCAGATGCCGCGTCAGCTGCGCAGTGCTCAGGAACTTGATCAGGCGATTCTGGCGATGTTTGCTGCCTGGGAAAGTTGCCGTGAACTTTTGCGTGACGTGGCGGTGGCTTCAGATAGCTCATCGACCCCTCTGAATAACTATATTAGCCAGATTCTATTTTTATCAGATTTACGTGATCAGGCCGGTCGTGTGGCCTCGTCTATCATGGCACATGTGACTTTTGAAGCTCCGCTTCCCACTGAAAATATTACCCGCTCTTTACAGACCCAACATCAGGTGCGTTATTTGTGGGCCTTGATTGATACCATTCAACCTGTTCAAGATAAGACTGAGGAATTCATCCGTTTACATCGGCGGGTAGAAACCGAGTTTATTCAGCAAGGCTTACCGATTGTGAGTGAGCTGATCAGTGACAGTCTGGAGCAACGTGACTACCGTTTGAGCGGAACAGAGCTGACTGAAGCGATCGTAGATAAATTTGCGACTGTGGTAGACCTGCAAACTTACCTGCTGCAATATAGCAGAGATGCCGCTATTCAAGAGATGAACAGCAATATGCAGCGTTTGATCTGGAGCGTGTTGGTATCGCTGATTTCATTGCTGACCGCGATTTCAACCATGATTTTTGCACGTAAACAGGTTTTTCTGCCGCTAATTCAGGCACGCCGCATGTTGTTGAGTTTGTCTAAAAACTCGGGTCGTCAGAAAATTGATATGCGGCTGCGTGAAGTGAATCATTCTGATTCTTTATTCGCTGCCATTCAGAAATTGCAACAGATGTTGCAAGAACGTGATGCGCTAGAGTTCCGTTTAAAGAATATTGCCCATTCCGATTCTTTGACCGGATTATCCAACCGTTTCGCGCTAGAAGAATATATCCGTTTTCTGGAAAATCAGCCGGGCCAACTGAGCCAAACCTGTTTGATGATTATCGATATTGATCATTTTAAACAGGTGAATGATCGGTATGGGCATATTGTGGGTGATCAGGTGATTCAACTGGTGGCCGAACGTTTAAAGGCCAATGTTCGGGCGACGGATTTGCTGGTGCGCTATGGTGGCGATGAATTTCTGGTACTGATTGAAAATATTGAGATGGATCAGGCACTGATCGTTGCAGATAAAATCCGGGCTGAAGTGGCTGAGCGCTATATTCTGACTGCGCTAGGAGATGAGATCCAGATTTCGGTCAGTATCGGGGTGGCGATTGGGGCTGTTTCCTGGATGGCTTTGTTGTCAAATGCCGATGATGCTTTGTTTAAAGCCAAAGCGAAGGGACGGAATGTGGTGGCTGAGGTTTAGTCTAAAAGATTCCTTCTCTACTTTTGACTGCACAAAAGTAGCCAAATGCATTTGTTCGACTGATGCTAAGTCCCTTTAGCACAGTCAAACGGGCAACATCCATGTTGCCAGTCATGTGATTTAATTTGGATGATCTTTAGACTTAAGTTGGTCATGTTCATGCCAAATTATTTCCAATGCATCAGACTAAAAAGACGCATGAAAACTGGCAGCCAATTCATTCTTCAATAGATAAGTATTTTGATGCCTATGAAGGTTATATCTCATCTCATGATGCTAAAAAGGTAGATGATCAAATATTGGCACAATTGGCTGAAGAAATTCGTTCAATAGGATCATGAAAAATAAAAAGCCCTCCTTGATAAAAGAAGGGCTGATAAATCTTGGATAGCTTATTTCAATAACGCTTTCAAAAACTTACCCGTATGTGACGCTTTGACTTTCACGACTTCTTCAGGTGTACCTTCCGCGACAATCATACCGCCACCAGAACCGCCTTCAGGGCCAAGGTCTACGACCCAGTCTGCGGTTTTAATTACATCCAGGTTGTGCTCAATCACCACAATGGTATTACCTTTGTCACGTAGCTGATGCAGGATATCCAGCAGTTTGGCAATATCATGGAAATGCAGACCCGTGGTCGGTTCATCCAGAATATACAGGGTTTGACCGGTATCGCGTTTGGCCAGCTCACGCGCCAGTTTGACCCGCTGTGCTTCACCACCAGAAAGAGTGGTCGCAGACTGACCCAGACGGATATAACCCAAACCTACCTGATGCAATGTTTCCAGACGACGGTGAATGACGGGAATGGCATCGAAGAAATGCATGGCATCCTCAACGGTCATCTGCAACACATCGGAAATATTCTTGCCCTTATAGTTCACTTCCAGCGTTTCACGGTTATAACGTTTGCCATGACAGGCATCGCAAGGCACATACATATCCGGCAGGAAATGCATCGCCACCTTGATCATGCCGTCGCCTTCACAGGCTTCACAGCGACCACCTTTCACGTTAAACGAGAAACGACCCGCGGCATAACCACGTGCTTTGGCTTCCGGAGTTTGTGAAAACAGTTCACGAATCGGGGTAAATAAACCGGTATAAGTGGCCGGATTGGAACGTGGGGTTCGTCCAATCGGACTCTGGTCAATATCGACGACTTTGTCGAGGAACTGCAAGCCATCAATCGATTCAAACTTTTCCGATGTTAAAGTGGTTGCACCATTCAGTTGGGTCGCCGCCAAAGGTAACAATGTCCGGTTAATCAAGGTCGATTTACCCGAACCCGATACCCCGGTAACACAAGTCATAATGCCCAAAGGAATGGTCAGATCGACTTTTTTCAGGTTATGCCCAGATGCACCCATCAGCTTGATCTGTTCTTCAGGTTTAGGTGGCTGAATCCGTTTTTTCGGCACTTCAATTTTTAACTTGCCAGACAAATATTGTCCGGTCAGCGAGTCAGGATTGGCCAGAATTTCATCATAAGTCCCTTCAGCAATCACATGTCCACCATGTACACCTGCACCCGGGCCAATATCAATAATATGATCGGCGGCACGAATTGCATCTTCATCATGCTCGACCACCAAGACGGTATTGCCCAAGTCTCGCAGACGGATCAGGGTTTGCAGCAGACGGTCATTGTCACGCTGATGCAGACCAATTGAGGGTTCATCCAGCACATACATCACGCCCATCAGGCCGGCACCAATCTGGGAAGCCAGACGAATACGCTGTGCTTCACCGCCCGACAATGTTTCGGCAGAACGCGACAGGCTGAGATAATTCAGACCGACTGAGACCAGGAAGTGCAGACGTTCACGGATTTCCTTGAAAATCTTGTCGGCGATTTCTCCGCGTGCGCCTTCTAGGTTAATGTCCTGATAATAGCTTTCGGCATCACCAATCGACATGCGGGTAATGTCGGCAATGGTCTTGTCCAGAATTTTCACATTCCGCGAGATTTCATTCAGCCGTGAACCATCACAGGCATCACAGGCAGCATTGGACAGATACTGCGCCAGATCATCACGCACATAATTACTTTCAGTTTCACGGTAGCGGCGTTCCAGATGCGGCAAAATCCCTTCAAACGGAATCACCCGATTATGACGACGGCCACGCTCATCGATATAACTTAGATCAATTTTTTCTTTGCCGGTGCCGTACAGGAATTTTTTCTTGGTGTCGGCATCCAGTTCATTCCACGGCGTTTCTAAAGAAAAACCAAAATGCTCGGCGACTTTCTGGATCATGCCGTAATAATAAGGACGCTGACGGTCCCAGCCACGAATCGCACCCTGACTGACACTGACTTCAGGATTGGGAATCAGTTTATCGGCACTAAAATGACTGCGGGTGCCGAGACCATCACAGACCGGACAGGCACCAAAAGGGTTATTGAACGAGAATAAACGCGGTTCCAGTTCTGCGACAGCGCGGTCACATTCCGGGCAGGAATGCTTGGCAGAAAATACCCGATCATCATGTTCATCCTTCATCCAGGATAAAATCGCAATATCGCCACCGAGGCGCAGTGCAGTTTCAAAACTTTCTGCAATACGGTTGCCCAGATCATCACGGACTTTAAAGCGGTCGACCACGACTTCAATGGTATGTTTTTTCTTTTTGTCCAGTTCTGGTGGCGGATCAATTTCCATAATCTCGCCATCGACGCGGGCACGGACAAAACCTTGACTCTGTAACTGCTCAAATAAGGCGGTATATTCACCTTTACGCTCACGCACCACCGGGGCAAGCAGCATCAAGGCTGTGCCTTCTTCCAGCACTTTGACTGCATCGACCATTTCCGTGACGGTTTGTGCCACCATCGGCAGGTCATGTTCTGGACAGAAGGGCGTACCGACACGTGCATACAGCAGACGTAAGTAGTCATAAATTTCGGTAATGGTACCCACGGTAGAACGCGGGTTATGGCTGGTCGATTTCTGTTCAATCGCGATGGCTGGACTGAGACCTTCAATCGAATCGACTTCCGGTTTTTCCATTTGTGAAAGGAACTGGCGTGCATAGGCAGACAGCGATTCCACATATCTGCGTTGACCTTCGGCATATAAGGTATCAAAGGCAAGCGAGGACTTACCTGAACCAGACAGTCCCGTAATCACCACAAACTTGTCGCGTGGTATATCAAGGTTCACATTTTTCAGGTTATGGGTACGTGCGCCTCGAATACGGATGTGGCTTTGGCTCATGCAAGGATCCTAGAATATTCATCAAAAACCCTTATATGATACCGGATGAAAAATGTTCAAGTGCAAATAAAAGTATTTTAAACGTCAAGTTATGTCGGTGATTGGTCAATTCATCACAATACCGAGAAATATCACAGTAGATCGCTTCACTGTTCAGAATGACTAGACGTGAGGGAAGTTCTTAACAAGCTGCTGCATAGCGGCGTTCAAAGATCGATTCAACATCCTCAAAGCAGGTGTCACGTGGTATATCATGATGCAGACGTGCATAGAAATTAACTTCATTTTCCAGAATTTGCAAAAAGCCCTCATAGTCTTGTTCGAAAAAATCCAGGTCGAGCAAATCATTACGACGGGCCTGATGACAGCGGTACTTTTCAATAAATTTCAGCAGATGTTTCTGGATATGCGTGTTGGTATGGTAAATCAGGTAAGTTGCTGCTGAACCACAATCCAGACAGCCCTGTTCCAGATAAATTTCTTCATTATTCAACCAGCAACATTGCACCGTAAAAAATGCCCGAATCGCCTCGGTACCTAAAGTGTCCATATCTGATGCCTCTTTCTGGGACTAAACCATTAAATGATAATTATTCTCATTTATTATGCGGCAATTTGTGGCGAATAGCTAGGTTTAGCTTACTCGCCACTCAGCAGTTTTGTTGTTCTTTTCCCAGACTAAGCCGTTTTTATGATCAATTGATGACAATAGATCCGATTTTAATCGATAAGATAAAGAAGCCCAATCTTCAACAGTAATACTGATCAGTTAAGGCGTTTAGAAATAGACTCTTTAATTTTTTAGTCATCCACGACGGAGTCTTAAGGTTTTAAATTAAAAAACCTGTAAATCAGTTGTTACTTTGGTTTTGCCCAGTGGGTGACTTTTCCAGCTATTAAATATAATTATGAATTTAAAAAAGAAAATGCCAGTCAATTTCTTAACTGACTGGCATTTCGGTCTTAAACAGGACTTTTTTTGTGCATCTTATTGGTCCAGACCAGGCCACTGGCGTTGCTCAAAGGCGCTGTCCCAGAATAACCATTCCAGACGGGCCGCATGCGTATAAGCTTGGTGCATTTTTTCCAGCGTATCGGCATCAACGCGCGCCGCAACACGGTCAATGGTCGCAATTACATTACGCACAGCCGTGTGGAATTCTTCGCCTGAATAGGTATCCACCCAGGCCTGATAAGGATTATTCAGTGCAGAATTATCGACTATATCTTTGCCGACTTCTGCATAAATCCAGAAACATGGCAGTAACGAGGCCAGCACCACCGGGTAGCTTTCTGACCAGGCAGTTGAAGTGAGATAAGAGGTATAATGATGGCAAGCCAGCGTCAGAGGAGTAGTTTCGAACTGGTCTTTGCTAATGCCAAAATCCTGCATAAAACCGTCATGCAGGCTACGCTCCACCACAATCGCAATTTTGGCGGCTTCAGCAAACTGAATCACATCATCTGCCTCAAATGCTTTGGCGGCACAGACTGCCAGTGCACGGCCATAGGCCAATAAATAATGTGCATCCTGAATCACATAATGACTAAAGGCCTCACGGCTTAATGTGCCTTGTGCCAGTTGCTGATTAAAGGGCAGAGCCAGGGTCTTCTGATAAAGCCCTAGATTACGTTGCCATAGCTCTTGTGAAAAACTCATGCGGAAATCCTTCGCAGTTCAAGTTAAACCATGCAGCACTATAGCAAAGATCGGGCTGTTGAAAAGAACGGCAGATTTTAGAAACAGAAAATAAGCTAAAACAGCTCAGGAAGTGCTTTGGTTTATGCGCTAAAAGTTTCATAATTATCCCAACTTTTTTCCATTCATATTGCTGTCCTCTGGTCGCAATATATTTATTTAATTTATCCAAGGTCGTTGTGTATGTTGAAACATTTTGGTTTCTCAATTGTATTTACGATCGTGTGTCTTGGTTTGTCTGCATATTGGGGCTATACCCACGGGCCTGAAGCAGGCTTAAAGACCATGTTTACGGTACTGACCATTACAGCCATTCTTGCTGTTATGGAAGTGTCGTTATCGTTTGATAATGCTGTGGTCAATGCCTCGGTACTACGTCATTGGGATCATTTCTGGAAAATGCTGTTCCTGACCGTGGGGATTTTGATTGCTGTTTTCGGTATGCGTCTGATTTTCCCGATCGTGATTGTGGCGGTAACGGCAGACATGGGCTTTGTTGAAGTGATTCAACTGGCATTGAATGATCCGAAAGAATATTCCACACGTTTAATGGAACATCATCCGGAAATTGCGGCATTTGGTGGCGCATTCTTGTTAATGGTGTTCTTAAACTTCTTCTTAGATAATGAAAAAGACACCCACTGGTTCCGTCTGATTGAACGCCGTTTAGCAAATTTAGCCAGCGTCCCGGCTTTGTCAGTATTCGTAGCATTGGTGGCTTTGCTGATTATGGCAGCCAATGTCGACGAAGCGAAGCGTCTGGTGGTGACCATGGCAGGAATCTGGGGTATCGTGATTTATATTGGTGTTCAGGTCTTGAGCCATTTACTCGGTGGCGAGCCAGAAATTGATGAACATGGTAATGCCGTTGGTCATGACAGCAATGGCGTTCCAACAGGTGTCGTCAAAGCGGGTATTGGTGGTTTCCTGTATCTGGAAGTCCTCGATGCCTCTTTCAGTTTTGACGGCGTGATTGGTGCCTTTGCGATTACTTCAGATGTTGTCGTGATCATGCTCGGTCTGGCCATTGGTGCGATCTTTGTCCGTTCGATTACGATTTATCTGGTCGAAAAAGGCACTTTAGATGCTTATATCTACCTGGAGCATGGTGCGCACTACGCGATTGGTGCACTGGCATTTATTATGATTGCCAGCGGTACAGGTTTACATGTTCCTGAAGTGGTGACCGGTTTGATCGGTGTGGCATTTATTGTCTGGGCGGTTATCGCATCCATTCAGTACAAAAAACGTCAGGCAGCTCTGGGTCAATAAGTCCATTTGACTGAAATGGCAGTATAAAAAGCGTAGCTCCGGCTGCGCTTTTTTTATTTTTAGATCAGCATCATCTTTATTTCAAATAAAATTCATGTCTTCTTCATGAGCTGAATGTCCTATAATCTGGGCTCCAGATTAATTAACCCAATCGCCATAATTTATGATGAATGCTTTAGAACGTCGTTCAACCTTTGCCCTGAGCAGTATTTTTGCACTGCGCATGTTGGGGTTGTTTATGATTATCCCGGTGTTTTCTGTGGCAGGGCAGGCCTATGACGATGCAACGCCTGCACTGATCGGTTTGGCGGTCGGGGTCTATGGTTTGACTCAGGCCTTATTACAGATACCATTTAGCCTGATTGCAGACCGCTACAGCCGTAAGCCTTTGATTGTTTTAGGACTGCTGCTGTTTGCCTTGGGTGGTGCGATTGCAGCCATGTCTGACAGCATTTATGGCGTGATTATCGGTCGTGCCATTGCCGGCGGTGGCGCAGTATCCGCTGTCGTCATGGCCTTACTGGCCGATGTCACGCGTGAAGAAAACCGCATGAAAGCCATGGCAATCATGGGCATGAGTATTGGTCTGTCTTTTGTGGTGGCATTTAGTCTCGGGCCTTGGCTGACAGGTCTGGTTGGCATTTCGGGATTGTTCTGGGTCACCACGGTGATGGGATTGGCTGCCATTGCGATGCTGTTTATGGTGCCTAAAGTCACGCGGCATCATAAAAACTTTCAACAGGGTTATCTGACCCAACTGAAACAGGTGCTCCAGATTGGCGATCTGAATCGTCTGCATGTATCTGTGTTTACCCTGCATTTATTGCTCACAGCCATGTTTATTTATGTGCCTTCGCAGCTGATCGAGTTTGCAGATCTGCCACTTTCTAGTCATGGTTTGGTCTATTTACCCCTGTTGGTGCTAAGTCTGTTCTTTGCTTTTCCGAGTATTATTCTGGCAGAAAAATACCACAAAATGCGCGCGATTTTTCTGGTGGCGATTAGCGGTATTATTCTGGGTTTAATGGTGATGGTCTTTGGTTTTGAATCCAAATATATCTTGCTCATTGGCCTGGGTCTGTTCTTTATTGCCTTTAATGTGATGGAGGCCTTATTGCCTTCCTGGCTGTCTAAAGCTGCGCCAATCCAGTCTAAAGCGACGGCAATGGGCGTGAATGCTAGCAGCCAGTTTTTGGGTGCCTTCTTTGGGGGAATGATCGGTGGTCAATTGTTGCTGCTCAATAATACCTCGATGGGCTGGAGTATCCTGACCGGGATTGCGATTGTTTGGCTGCTGATGAGTTTCGGGCTAGCTCAGCCACGCTATCTTTCATCACTGGTGCTGCGTTTGCCGGAAAGCAGACAAACTGACGAATGGACTTCTCAGCTTTTGGCGATTCGTGGTATTGAAGAAGTCGTGGTGATGGCTGAACAGCAAGTTGCCTATATAAAAGTCGATAAACAGCAGATTGATGATGCTTCGCGACAACAATTAACGCACTTGTTAGGTAAAGAGGTAGCCATTTAAGCATAACTCTTATAAAGTAAAATACAGAAATATATAGGAAGTAAACAGCAAATGCGTGGTGTAAATAAAGTCATTTTAGTGGGTACTTTGGGTAAAGATCCGGAAACCAAAACTTTTGCAAATGGTGGTTCTCTCACTCAATTTTCGATTGCTACCAGCGATTCGTGGACAGATAAAAGTACCGGTGAACGTAAAGAACAAACGGAATGGCACCGTATCGTGTTGCATAACCGTTTAGGCGAAATTGCGCAGCAATATCTGCGTAAAGGCTCTAAAGTATATATTGAAGGTTCATTACGTACCCGTCAGTGGACTGATCAAAATGGTCAGGAGCGCTATACAACGGAAATCCGTGGTGATCAAATGCAGATGCTGGACTCGAATCGTTCACAAGGCGAGCAGGGCGACAACAGTTTTAACCAGCCACGTTTTAATAACAATAATCAGGCAAGTAACAACCAAAGTGGCGGTTATGGCAATAATCCCCAGTCGGGTTATGGTTCAGCGCCGCAGCAAGGTGGTTTCAATAACAATCAGGGTGGTGGTTATGGCAACAATAATCCGAGTGGTTTTGCGCCGAAATCTGCACCTGCACCAACAGCAGCGCCTGCAGCTGATTTAGATGATGATCTTCCGTTTTAGATCATATATCCAATTAATTTGTTAAATTATTTGAAGTATAACTGTTTTAAATATATTTAATATTAATCACTTAAATAGAAAAATAGCTTCTTTTATTTTGTTAATAATTGAGGCTATTTTTTTAACTATACAAAATGTTAAATTAAAAGTGCATATATAATTTATTTTGTTAAGTTACTGTGGTAAAAGAAAGTATCAAGTTGGGAAGTTTGTTAAATGGACGTAGAGGTAATCTTGCATAGTTCTGGGGAGTTGTTGCCTATACTCTTGGATGATGATGGTATGCCAATACCTTTACCAAATGAGTTTATTCTCTCCAAAAGGCATGCAAGTTCTAATACGCTCATTAGGAACTTAAGAGAGATAAAACTATTATACGAATGGTTTCAAATTCATAAGATTGACTTATATGAAAGGCTAATCAAGAAGAAACCTTTTACTGAAGCTGAAATTATAGGAAGTCTTGTAGAGTTTCTAAGAAAAGATCATGACAAAAGACATAAAACAATAAAGATTGCAGTCAAGCCAGATACGTTTAATCAAAGACTCATCACGATTAGACAGTTTCTAGACTGGTATATTGAGATGTACATCGGGACGTTACCTTTTACATCAAATCACTATCAATACTACGTCACATATAAGACTAGACTTATTTCCTTACTTGATCGCTGTTTTATAAACTCTCCACCAACCAATAAAAGCCTTAGTAAAGGTTTAAGTAGTAGTGAGCAATCTAATTTTATTAAGGTGATTAAACCAAAAGTGGGAAGTCAAAATCCAATTGAATATAGAAATTATATTATGGTGATGTTGATGCTTTCTTTTGGATTACGCCCTGGGGAGCTATTGAGTTTAAGAGTAGAAGATGTACAACTCGGAGGTATATCTTCCATAAGAATACATCGTCGTCCACCAGATGTTAACGACAAAAGAAAGCAAAGACCTCAAATTAAGAGAAATGGACGTACATTATCAATCAATGATAAAGCTCTTGCGAAAGAGTTAGATATCTATATTACAAAATGGAGAGAGAAGTTAGATCAAAGAAATCAAACTTCTATTGAATGGGATTACTTGATTCTGAATCAAGATGGTAAACCTCTTTCAATTCCTTCAATTACCCAATATTTTCAAATTTTGAAAGAAAAGCACTCTAAATTTCTACCTGAAAATTTCAGTCCAAAAACTTTAAGGCATACTTTTTCATCTTCAATGGAGCGCTTGCTAAGAGAAGCTGGGGTTGAGGAAGACAATAGAAAAAAAGCATTAGCTTATTTGAGGGGAGATAGTTCGTTGTCGTCACAAGATGTTTATACATTCAAAGAAACAGAATTAGAAGCGAATAAGTATTTAGGGCAATATCAACGTGAAATCTTTGGAATCTAAAACTATGCAACAAGATCTATTTGCTAAAGAAAATGGTTGGAGAGAGATTCCTAATTTTATTATTAGTCGTGAAGGGAAGCGAGTAAATACAGCAAGTGATTTATGGAACTTGCCATATGCTATTGATACCTCTAGCTCTAAATTAGATTTTTCAAAAATTCCAAATGAAAATTTTAAATGGGTATTGAAATCTTTCATAATAGAAAAAATTGAAAAAGTATCTACTCATGCGGGTTTACAGCATTTTCAGGATATTTGGGTAAAGTTTTTCCGAAATAATATAGAAGCTATAAATCTTGCTCAAGATATTGAAGAAACTCTAATTTCAGTTGTTGAAAGTGCCATTAATTTAAGTCGAGAAGAGCACAAACTATGGACATTGTATAGACCTATCCAATGGTATTTATATGGTGCTGAGTATTATCCCGAGTTAGGTTTTTCGACAGCTTATGCCAGTATTTTAGAAACTATGTCAATTCCTGGGAATCCTAAAGGTGAAGCTGTACGGATGGAAGATCTAGACTCAGGGCCTTTGAATCATAGTCTAGAGCTTCCTTTACTTATTCAAGCTTTGAAAAAAGATCAGAGCAAGGAATTTGAACATTTACAAGAAAAAGCTGCTATTGCTCTTTCAATTGCTTATGGTCGAAATCCAGCTAATCTAACTTATTTAAGACATTCTGATCTGGTGAATTTAACCCCCGAATCAGATCATCCTGTTTACGTCCTAAGAATTCCACGCATTAAAAAGAGGCTACTCAATCCACGGGATGATTACATTGAGGAGTTTCTTGATCCAGCTTTCGCAGAATATATTTATGACTTAATCAAAGCCAATAATGAAAGTAATACTGTTCTCTATCATGAGGGTAAAAAGCTAGCAAATCCTCAGCCAATTTTTTTAAATACAAAAGGTAATGAAGCTGCGATATTGTCTGGTGATTATGAGAATGCTTATAACTTTTCTTCTTCAATGATCACTTCTTTAATTAAAGGATTCGTTAGACGGCACAATATTATTTCTCCTCTAACAAAGGAGTTAATGCATGTTACAGCTCGAAGACTTAGATATACCCTTGCAACAGGTTTGGCTGCTGAGGGAATCAGTAAAGCTGCTTTAGCTAGAATTTTGGATCATACTGATACGCAGCATGTACACGTTTATTTTGAACTAGCGGGCAAGATCGTTATTCAGCTTGATAAGGCAATAGCTAAGGGATTTTCTCAATATCTAAGCTTTTTCTCTGGACATATTATTAACTCGTCAGAAGAAGCAACTAATGGTGATAACCCTGAAAAATATTTAGTTTTTAAGGGGAATAAAATTGAGAGTGAGGTAGAAGACATTGGTGTATGTGGTGAATCTTCTATATGTCATTTAGATCCCCCCTTTTCTTGCTATTTATGTCCAAAATTCCAGCCTTATAGGCATGCTGACCACGAATATGTGCTTGAAAGTCTACTTAACAGCAGGAATGAGCGCTTAGAAAAATATGAAAATGCTCGTTTAGGAATTCAATTGGATGAAGTTATTTTTGCTGTAGCACAGGTAGCAGAAGCTTGTAAGAAGGAAGATGTATGAGCACTGAAAAAGTTCCAAGAAAATCAAAAGTTATTCCTTTCTTAACAAACTTACAAATCGACAGACAAGTGAACTTTAATAATCTTGTTGCCAAGGCAAAATTATTAAAGCTAGATGGATTTGAACTTATTGAATGGAATGAAGAGCTATGGGAAATAACAGGAGGACGTTTGTTGCAACAAAGCGGACGAAATAGTCTTTCAGTTGCAATAAACTTTAGTTACCCCCCTAAATTAGGGGAAGAACGTATCGGAAGTGATTGGGAACAACTAACAAAAGCCTTATTTGTGTTGAGGTTACATGCCAAACAACAAGGTTTATCAAATCAACGAAGTTTTCTAACAGTTGCCGGTTACATTGGCTATTTTGCAAATCAGTACAACGTCTCTATTTACGATATTAGTAGAGAAGATCTAGATCGCGCATGTAATCGAATTTCCAAAGATTATTCAGAGTCATTTGCTTATAGTCTTCATAAATTAGTTGCGGAGTTTGCAGGACATCTCGATGCAAATGGTCTATGTAAGAACTTATTAAATTACAAATATTCTAAGCAAAAAAGACCAGCGTCTGCAAATGCTATTGGTACTAAACGATTAGATGATCCAAATACTTTGATAACTAATGAAAAGGTATTAGCACCAGTAGTCTTTAAAGTGCTTGGGCAGCTATATCAAAACGTACCAAAAGATCATAAATACCGTTTTTATATATTGTTATTAACTTTCTTCGCTTGTACGGGGCGGAGATTTTCAGAGCTTTCTTTATTACCAAATCAAGAAATTCAAATTGATAAGGATGGTGTAGCTTATTTGGAATATTTCCCTAGAAAAGTATCAAGAGGTAATACTTTCACTCCTAAAAGAAAATTGTACCTGCCTTCACAAACTTTAGCTCTATTAAGAGAAATTATTTCAGAAATTCAATATCTTACTGAAGATTGTAGAGATACGGCTTTAGAAATGCATCGATCACAAGGCATTGATGGGAGATTCTTGAAAAATTGCCCTGACCAACTGTTCTCCAAGGATTTAGAACTATTAAAGATCAGTAAATCTATATTGGGCAAAAACAGCCGATTATTGAAGGAAGGTTATGTATTTGAAGATGAAAATTCAGGTCAAATGTATACAACTGTTCAAGGCCTGAAAAAGTATTGTAGCCACAATTTCAATCCCCAAAGTTTAAGAGCTGTACATATAGATCAGTTTGGAAAAAGTTATTTTCTACATGATTTAATATTTTTACGTTATTACACGATGTCTAGTGGTAAGAGTGTTGCTTCTTGGCTAACTGTAGAATGCTCTCATTCAATGCTAACGACATTCTTAAGATATATTGATGATCTAGTAGCAGAGTATGTTGGTTTAGAAGATATACCTGAATTTACTACACATGATTTCAGGCATACTCTAAATACAATGTTGGATGAAGGTGGTTTATCTGATCTTTTACAAACAGAATGGTTTGGACGCTCAGATCCTAATGATACCAAGGCTTATCAACATACGAGTCCTGAAAAGAAAGCGCTTATGATTAGAGAACAGTTAAAAAATGGCGAAGCTAAAGGAATACTAGCTGATCAGATTTTTAATCTTCCTATCAATGTACAAGATGCTGTGTTGGCTGCTAGGGTTCAAGCTGTGCATGATGTTGGAACTGGATTATGTATCCATAATTTCTCACAATTGCCTTGTGAGCGGCATTTACAGTGCTCTGCTGACTGTAAGGACTATGTATGGATTAAAGATGACAAACAGCGCTTAGATGAGCAAAAGCGTATTCTAGCTATAACAGTACAGGCACAAGAGACAGTACATCAGCAAATGCAATCTACACGCATTAAAAAAAGTGTGGATTGGGAATTACACAATAAGAAAAAAATTAATGTTTTAACAGAACAATTGCAAGATAACGGTGTCGTTGAGTTTGATCCAAAAGCTTATTTAGAGGAAATCTCAAATGCCTAGTAAATTCCAGCGTATGACAGAACAGGATGAAGCAAGAATTACTCGTGAACTCAATAAATGGGCAATGGGGTATTTGGGTTCTAAATTAACTTGGGCTATTTTGGAAGAGCGATTCAAATTTTCTCGTCAGTCAATGCAAGCAAAGCCAGCAGTTAAAGCAGCTTATGATGTCGCCAAGCGGTCATTGTCCAAAGGTGAGATCACTTCAAAAGAAGTTTTAGATAAAACTGTTGATGAATTAAATGCTGAAGTAGCAGCTTTAAAAATACAAATCAGCAACTTTGAAGAGAAAGAGAAAAAATGGAAAAAGAGATGGCAGCAGATTGCCTATCATATTCGTCAAAAAGGTATTCAAATAAGTGATATTGATAAGCCTGTTCATCCTGAAACAGCCTTACCCAGTCATACAACTACTGAAAAGACTCTGAAAGAATTTGATAAAGAAATCCCTTTCTCTGGACGAATTTGATATTTATCTAAGATGCGATAACGCTCTGAAGAGCAGAGCGATATGCTTTTAACTCAAGAAGTTGTGATGAGCAAACTGCTTTTGCATCACATATTTTGTTTGAGATATTCGGAAAACTGAGTTCTAGTTTTCTATATTTTTCAACTTGTTTTTCTAAAAACATAATTTCAGAACTGACTTTTACTTCCTCTAACTTGATTTTAGAAACATCAGATTCTTCTTTGTTTAAGAATCTGATTTCATTGATTTTAGGTGTTTCTTTAAACAGAGAAAACCTAGGATGTTGCAGGTTTAAATCTTTCTCTAAAAAACCAAATTCAACAAGTTTTCGTAGTATTCGATACATACGTTGGCGATTAAAGCGGTGACGTTCTTTTTTATTCAATTTCATTTGTTTCCAAAAGTCATTTGCAGTCCAGTTATGGATTGAATTTGATTGGATGACAGGAAGAAATACTTCGAACAAAGGCATTTTAAGAAGTTGCATGGTGAAATACGCTTCAAATTTACAATAAAAGAGGATTATAAGCCGTGGATATATAGTCCTCAAATAGTGATAGTTCTGTTTTTTGAGCAGTTGATTCAAAATATGTCAGAACTTACAGTTTCTTTTGGTTTAAAGATTCGGGAACAGAGAAAACTAAAAAAGCTATCTCAAGAAAGACTTGCGTTGTTATGTAATATAGATCGTAGCTATATGGGGCGTATTGAAAGGGGGGAAGTAAATATTACTTTGGAGAAACTTTATGAGTTGGCAAAAGCTTTAGATGTTTTACCTAAAAATTTACTTCCTTAATAGCTTGAAAAAAATAAAAAAAACCATATTAAAAATAGATTGTAAACTTGATAAAAAGAGAAAAGAAATATGGAAGCATTTTTAACAGCTACGATTCTGTCAGGAGTTGTATATGACATTGTCAAAACATCTGCAAAACTAACGTTAGACAATTTTAAGACGAAAGTAAAAGGTTGGTTGATTGATGATACTACTGCACAAAAGGTAGTAGATGAAATTAACCAAATCGATAATATTGATGAGCTTAATGAGACAGGAATAGCAAGAAGAATTGAGCAAAATCAGGACTTGATGTCTTTATTAAAGGCAATAAAAATTGATCAGTCTTTAACGCAGGTTACCCAGATTCATTCAGGATCAGGCGACAATGTTGCAGGTGATAAACATGTAACTTATAAATCAGACAAATAGTTAGAATCTAGGGGCTACTATGACAGAATCTATCACACAAACACATAATGGATCGGGTGATAATATATTGGGTGATAAGATTATCAATCAGTCCATGCAGGCGGTTGATTTTGTCAAAGTTGCTTATAACTTATATTATTTAATTAATATAGGATCATTTGATAAGGCGGAAAGCAAGCTAGAATCAAATATTCATATACCTTCAAAATCAGCAGGAGTTGTCGAACTTTTGGAAGTATTGACTATCTACCTAAACTCCAAAAGAAGTCTAAGAGTTGAAGGTGATTTAAATGCTATAAAAAGGGCAATACGTTTAGGTTCGCCAGAATTCTTAGATCTTTATAAATCAATTTTGGTAGAAATGACTTATTTAACTTCTGAAAGTGAAGCATTAGAGGTATATAATAATTTTTCAGAAGATCGATCTGTTTATTTAGAGAACATCAAGCTTCGTTATTTCGCTGATGAAGACGAGTTAAAAGAAATATTCCCTAAAAAAATAATGGTTTTGGATGAACTAGGTTTGTTATTTTTGGCTAGAGGATTAGCTAGAGTAGAAAAGAGAAAAGAGGGTCTAATCGTATTAGAAAAAATAAAAGATGATGATAAAAATTTAAAAATTCTTAAGTTGGCAATTTCATATGATGATTTATCGGATAAGCTTGACAGGCCATTAGATTATTTAGAAGAAAACATTGTTGAAGAATTTTTTTCAATTGCTTTTTCATTTCTTGAATTAATTAAGGATGAGAGTGAGATTAGTCAGAATGCACTGAGACTATTGACTAACCTTGTTATTAAATCAAATTTTTCAATCTGTAATATTTTGGATGTGGCTGTAAAATTCATTGATGCTATTAGACCAATAAGTAGTGAAGTTGCTGATGCTTTAGAAAATTACTCAGAAAAAAATGTAGAAATTAATCAGGATATATTGAGTAAAATAAATGATTTGAAACCCTTAAAGTTGGAAGAAGCTATTCTTTGTCTAAATACAGTAGCTTTAAATAAAATTAATTTTAAGGTCTTAATAAGATGGATTTCTCAATGTGGGGAAGTTGAAGATGAGAATAAATTTGATAAAGATTTATTAATTTTAGTTTTAAGATCCTTTGTTTTTAAAGATAAAAAAAATGTTAATGAGTTTGAAGAAGAATTTTCTAAGTTTTTAGATTATAAAGAAAGGAAATTTAGAAGCATACACCCATTCTATATAATTACTCTTTGTGAGAATTTATTCGTATTTAAAAAACAGCAATTTTTGAATACAAATAGATTATTGGAAAAAGTTGTTTCTAAAAAGCCTTCTCAATCAAGAGTTTATTTGTATTATCTTTATTCTCTAATGAATTTAGAAAAATATGACACTTTAAAGTCTCATATAGAAAATATTGATTCTGATAGTATTAATCCTGACTTTTTAATATTAAGAGCGAGATATTATGGTGTTATAGGGGATTATGAAAATTCAAAAAATGATTATATTAGAATTGTTGATTATTATAAGGATAATTTAAATATTTGGTTAGATTATTTGCTTTTAAGCTTGAAACATGAAAGTGTTGATCAAACAAGAGAAATACTAGATGATATTCCTGAAAAAATTTTAACACCAAGAGCTAAAAATATTTTCAGATTTATTTATTTGGTTTACACAGAGATTGATTCTGTTTATGCAGAAAAGTTAATAACGAAATTGTTTTTGATGGAGCCTAATTTTGTTGCTCCGTATTTGTGTAATATGCACTTTTCCCTAATTACTAATAAAAAAGAGCTTGTAATTGATTTAGTTTATGAAAATATTTATGCTGGCGTAATTTATGAAGATGAAGGTGAAAGAAAGCAAAAACTGATTGTCTCTGATGAATTTTTTGATTGCTTACATTTTGTTAATGCCAATTGTAATTTAGGTATTTCTTTGCTTGAAATGGATATTGATGAGGAACGTATTGTAAATTATCAAAAGATAAAATTAATTGAGAAACAACCAATTTATGTAACTATTTTCCAGATAGCATTACAAATAACTAATGATAATAGACATAATTCTTCAGATTTTACTTTTTATCCATTTAAGGTTAGGGATAACTTTGTTGTAGAGGATATGAAAGAAATTTTAAAACGCTTTTCTGTAGATGATACTACAGAAGAGTTGATTTCTGATCCTGATCTATCGATGTATATAAAAGGTAGCTTATTTAAAAACAATGATGAGTTTGAGACTGTTTTAAAAATATTGCAGAATAAGAAAGCCAATTTCTGTTTATCTAATCCTATTGGTAATACGGTAGCTTGTGATGCACTTGTATTAGATGCCTATTCATTCACTTATTTATGCTTTAATGATAACCACAAAGCACTAATTGCAGCAGGGGTTAAAGTTTTTCTAACAAATGAAACTTTTGATGTTATTTCTGCATGGATAAATAAGGTTACTGATGAGGAGTTTTTATCTATAGCTTTATCAGAAGAATCCTTAATAAAAACAGATGCAAATACTATTTCAACTAGTTATTCAGCTTTTATTTATCAACTAAACGATCTACTTAGTCATTCAATAGTAATTTCTCCAAATATTATTGATTTACCTGATTTCGCCAATGAAATAAGAGATATTTTGAGCCCTTCAGTTTTATCTACTTTAAGACTTTCAATTGCAAATGATATTCCTTGGTTATGCTTGGATTCAGCACTAAGGACAATATTTGTTAAGCAGGATGATGTTAAAGTTGTAAAGTTACATGATTTCTTGAGCTTTATTGGAAATTATACGGACTTTGAGAGTCGTAAAATATCCATGATTCAATGGTCAAACTTTGGACTTTTTACTGTTTATGGCTATCAAGACTTAATACAACTAGCAAAATCAACTGATTCAAACGATTGGATATTATTAACAAAGTTATTGAATGAAACCCCTTTGGGCTTTAATAATTACGAACAAGCTTTGGTTGTGTTATCGGCTATTCTAAAACTAACACTTTGCAAATATTTGAAAAAAAATAACTTGATAGAAATAAAGTCATTAGAAAACCTAATTTTTGCCTGTATCAATAAATGTATGCAAAGCATTTCTGGGAAATTTAGAGAAGATCGTCTAGCGACAGTGATTGTTGAAGTGATTGATTCGATAAGGTTTTCAGAATATTTATTCAAAATATTCTGTAATTTTCTTGGTCAGTATGCTGTAGGGAACTTTTTAAATATAGCTTATATTAATGAAAGAATTGAGATTTTAATGAATGATGTATGAAAGTGAGTTGATCCAACTGGTAATCAATTACTTCTACAAATCTGATTGTTGTTCACTTCGTTAAATACAGTGTGTTTTTTAGATTGGAAATATCTAGATTTATCTAAAATTATCTGAAATTTATCACTTGTGTCAGATCACTTTTCGCATATATTTAACTTATTGTTTAAATTAGATTCGGTTGTCACAATGAGTGAACAATTACAGCAAAAAGCAAAAGCTCCTCGTAAAAAGTTCAAATTAACAAAACAGTTAATAAAGATTGCTTTGGATAATGGTCATACTCAAATCGGTATACAAAAGATGTGTAGATTGAGTAGTCAATCACAAGTAAGTGACTGGAAGAATGGGGTTAAATTAGCTTATGAAGATCAAATAAAGCCTCTTCTGGATTTATATGGTCATCAACTTAGGAAAGTTACCTCACAACTCTATCAGGTTCGCAAGTCTGAAGAAGAAATTCAGTTGGAAGAAGAGAATGGTACTGAAGAACCTTTTCCAATAAAGTTTGTTTTGGTTGAAGGTAAAGTGATTTTACGTGAAAAATTTATAAATCCTCAACGAGACTATCAAGGCAGAATAAAGCGAAAAGATGCACAAGCTATTCTCTCTATTCATGAGCAAGGTGATAACAAGTTTAGATGTGTAATTCAGCGATTAATTACTTTTACACCTAATAAGAATCATCCAGCCCATCATGAAGTGAGTGCAAATTTTTTAGCTGACATTACAGAACCTTTAGATATAAATGAGGTGATTCAGTTTGTGCGTAATTATCGGGATGAGTCTCTAGAAAATGAAGAATACTTAATAAATTTTTATACGCTGGATTATTTATTATTAAATTCATTCTCTGTACACGACAAATTTCACAGAACCCTTATCCTATCAGGATTCTGCTTTCTTAAAATTGCCAAAATTTCCTTAAACTCTTCTTTTTTCCCAAAACCAATTAAACGCTGAATCGCCATTTGAACA